>NZ_KB290930.1:254600-324722 GCF_000318175.2 Selenomonas sp. oral taxon 138 str. F0429
CCAGAGGCATTCGAGGCAATTGAAACAGTGCTTGGAGAAAAGGGCATTGAGACGGCATCTGCCGAGGTGACGATGGTGCCGGACACGACAGTGCATCTCGCTGACAAGGATGCCGAAAAGATGCAGACATTGATCGACGCGCTCGAGGACAATGATGATGTCCAGAATGTCTACAGCAACTACGAAATGGATGAATAAGCGGAGGATTCCTTAAAAGAGTGCAGACGCTTTGTGTCTGCACTCTTTTTAAAGGAAGCACTGATAAATTCAGCACCATCACCTTGGCGCATCTTTTTCGCCCTCTCATCGTCGACAAATCCTCCACACAGCCTCTGCTATGCGTCCGGTTTGTCTCCTTGATAGGACAAAAAATCTATACCAATCTGATGGACTTCATTTTATCAGCGATTCCATGAGAATGAGAAGATGTTAGTACTCGGTATCGATCCTGGAACTGCCATTTGCGGCTATGGTTTTGTGGAGCAGGAAGGTTCGCGTCTGCGTGCCCGTTCCTATGGCGCCATTACAACACCATCCAAGATGGCGGTGGAAAAACGCCTGCTGAAAATATATACAGAACTGGAAGCGCTCATTCAAAAGTATTCCCCCGATGCAATGGGGGTAGAGCAGCTTTTTTTCAACCGGAATGTCACGACGGCGATTCCAGTCGGGCAGGCGCGCGGCATCGTCCTTCTCGCGGCGGCGCAGAACAATATTCCGATTGTGGAGCGGACGCCGCTGCAGGTCAAGCAGTCTGTGACGGGCTATGGAAAGGCGACGAAGGAACAGGTCATATACATGGTGACGAAGCTGCTGAACCTTCCCGCGCCGCCCCATCCGGACGATACGGCGGACGCACTTGCCGTCGCCATCAGTGCCGCGCACTGTGTAGACAGCATTGCATGGCGCAATCGCATCTAGATTGAGGAGCAGGGAGCAATGATTGGATTTTTGCACGGCAAGCTGACGCATGTATTTTCGGATTACTGTTTTTTGGATGTCCGCGATGTCGGCTATCGCGTGTTCATATCGCACGCAACACGCACGCATCTCTCCGTCGGTGAGGAGGTCATGCTCTATGTGCACACTCATGTACGAGAGGATGCGCTTCTTCTTTATGGATTCTTTTCGCAGGAGGAGTATGACCTCTTTCAGCATCTGATCGGTATTTCCGGAATCGGGCCAAAGGTGGCGCAGGGGATTCTCTCGGCAACGACGGCAAACGACTTTTACCGTATGATCCATCAGAAGGATGTCAAGGCGATCACGAAGCTCCCAGGCATCGGGAAAAAGACCGCCGAACGGATCATCTTGGAGCTAAAGGACAAGCTCGCATCCACGTCCTTTGATGCGGCTACCGATACGAATGATATAACGGAGATCGGCGACGGCATGGGGGACATGGCGGCAGAGGCAACGGAGGCGCTTCTCAGCCTCGGCTTCCAGCAGAGCGAGATTCAGTCGGTATTTAAGAAAAAGAGCGATGGAGAGAGTACGGAGGAACTGATTCGCTATGCATTGGCAGAGCTGCAGCGTTTTTGAGAAAGGAGGAGTTCGATGAGCGATATGTATGAGGATGAGGAAATCAGCTCCTTCGAAGAACAGTCAACGGACGGCTGGCAGTATAGCCTCCGCCCGCGGCGTCTGAACGAATACATCGGACAGGACAAGGTCAAGTCGAATTTGTCCAAATTCATACAGGCGGCGCTCTCGCGCAACGAATCGCTGGATCATGTGCTCCTCTATGGTCCGCCCGGACTTGGCAAAACTACACTTGCCGCCATCATAGCGAATGAGATGGGGGCGAATTTCCGTCAAACCTCGGCTCCTGCCATTGAACGTCAGGGGGATCTTGCGTCTCTGCTTACCAATTTGCAGGAGCACGATGTTCTCTTTATCGACGAGATTCATCGGCTTTCCCATCATGTTGAGGAGATTCTCTACTCTGCGATGGAGGATCACGCCATTGACATCATCATCGGCAAGGGACCGAGTGCGCGCTCTTTGCGTCTGGATCTTGCGCCGTTTACCCTCGTCGGTGCAACGACGAAGACGGGGGCTCTTTCGGCACCGCTGCGTGATCGCTTCGGCATTCAGTCGCGCTTGGAATACTATACGCCGGAGGCATTGCTGCTCATCATCGAGCGCACGGCGGAGATCCTTTCCGTCTGCATTGAGCGCGAGGGGGCACTCGAGATTGCGCGCCGCTCGCGTGGAACGCCGCGCGTTGCGAACCGCATTCTGAAGCGTGTCCGCGATATCGCACAGGTGGCGGGAGAGAGTGTCATATCGAAGGCAGGGACCATCGAGGCGCTCGCAGCGCTCGAGGTCGATGCAAGAGGTCTCGAGAACAAGGATCGCTATATGCTGGAGGTCATGATCCGAAAGTTTTCCGGCGGCCCTGTCGGGCTAAAGACGCTGGCAGCGGCGCTCAGCGAGATGGCGGAGACCATAGAGGATGTCTATGAGCCCTATCTGATTCAGCTGGGGTTTATCGCACGTACAGCACGCGGCCGCATTGTCACGCGCGGCGGATACGAGCATATGGGTATTCCATTTTCACAAAACGACGACAGACAAGGAGAACTGCTCTGAGATGAACCTGCTCATGCACATGTGCTGTGGACCATGTTCCTGCTATCCTCTGAAAAAATTGCGCTCTGATGGAATCGAGCCCACAGGATACTTCTTCAATCCCAATATCCACCCCTATCAGGAGTGGGAGGAACGCCTGCAAAATGCACGGAAATTTGCCGAGCTCTCGCAGATGGCCTTTATCGCAGACGAGGAATATGCAATGCGTGAGTTCCTGAAACGGGCGCTGCCGGCGGAGGGGACGCGCAAAGGCCGCTGCCGTATGTGCTATACATGGCGGTTGGAGGAAACGGCACGCTATGCTGCAGCACACGGCTTTGATACGTTCACATCTACGCTCTTTTACAGCATTTATCAGCAGCATGATCTCATGCGCTCCGTTGCGGAACAATTTGCGAAGCGATACGGTGTTGCATTTTACTACGAGGACTTTCGTGTCGGCTGGCAGGAGGGAATCGATATCAGCAAGGAGATGGGACTCTATCGCCAATCTTACTGCGGCTGCGTATTCAGCGAAGAGGAGCGGTACAGTCGGGCGCTGCGCAAGCTGCAGCGCAAGGAAAACAAAGAGAAGAAACGTCTGCGGTTAATGGCATAACGGTCAGAAGGGGAGTTTGCTATGAATCGGTATCTTTTCCTATGTGTTTCCGTGCTCTTTGCTGCAATTACAGTTCTTCCTATGACGGCTGCAGCGTCATGGCAGCCTGAAATCACGATCGGGCTCAGTCAGGGTGTATCGGAAATACGTCTCTCGGCAACGAACGGAGCTCTATACGTCTATGACGATCCGGAGAAAGAGCCAATGGTGAAAATTCCGCAGGGACAAGAGCTTTCTGTTCGTATGATGCGGGATCGTTTTTTAGCAAACGAAAAGGAGCTCAAGGCCGAGCGTTTGGTGATTCAGCCCGAATCCACGGGTTTTGTTAAGGTGAACGGGATGCCCTACCGCGGATTTATCACCCTTTTGAAGAAGCAGGGGATGATCGTCGTCAACAATGTGCCTGTGGAGGACTATCTCTATGGCGTCGTTCCGAAGGAGATGCCTCCAAGCTGGTCTGCCGAAGCGCTGCGTGCTCAGAGTGTCGCAGCGCGTACCTTTGCCCTGAAGAATCGCAAGCGTCACAGCGCGGAGGGTTTTGATCTCTGCAGCACTGCACATTGTCAGGTCTATGAGGGCATGTCCGCTGAAATGCAGTCTACAACAGAAGCCGTCAACAGCACGCGCGGCGAGGTTCTCTTCTATAAGGGGGCAATCATCGACGCTCTTTTCCATACGGATTCAGGAGGGATGACAGAGTTCAGCGAGCATGTATGGGGCAGCTCTATGCCCTATCTGCGCGCCGTGAAGGAACTCCGCACGCAGACACAGCCGTGGAGCCGTACGGTCTCCATGGCAGCCTTTGTGCAGAAAATCGAGGCAGGAGGTAAAAATCTCGGTATGCTCAAGGAGATACGACTTTCTCCTTTGACCGTTGGAAAGGGGAGCACAGACCGAACACCGTCAGGACGTGTGCGTGCGGCAGAATTTGTTGGAACGAAGGGGCGTATCAGTCTCTCGGGCAATGATCTGCGCTCTATGTTCTCTCTGCCCAGTACGCTTTTTGACATACGAGCCGGTCGGACAGAAGTCGTTTTCAGCGGATACGGATCGGGTCACGGGCTTGGGCTGTCCCAATGGGGCGCCAAGGCGCTTGCAGACAGCGGGAAAGGATACAAGGACATTCTGCTCTATTACTATTCCGGCGTAACACTTGAAAAAATATACTAGGCAAGGTGCTTATTTACATGGATATTTCTGATTTTGACTACGATCTTCCGGAGGAACGCATCGCTCAGCTGCCTGTCGAGCCGCGCGACAGCTCCCGCCTGATGGTATTGGATCCATCCAATCATACGATAGAGCATCGGCGTTTTTTTCAGCTTGGAGATTTTCTGAAGCAGGGAGATCTGCTGATCTTCAATGATACACGTGTTATTCCGGCACGTCTCATTGGAGCGCGTGATACGGGCGGGAAGGTCGAGGTCTTTCTCCTGCGTCAAATAGATAGAGATCAGTGGGAAGTATTGGTCAAACCCGGGAAAAAGATGCGCATCGGTTCCGTTGTCCACTTTGGCGAAGAGTTGTCCTGCGAAATTATCGCTCATACGGATTTTGGTGGACGAATCGTACGATTTATCTACGAGGGCATCTTTGAGGAGATTTTGGATCGCCTAGGCAATATGCCGCTTCCCCCATATATTCATGAGAAACTGGAGGATCGGGAGCGATATCAGACGATCTACAGCCGTGTAAAAGGCTCGGCTGCAGCGCCGACAGCGGGGCTGCACTTTACAGAGTTACTGATGGCGGAGCTGCGCAGAAAGGGCATCCAATTTGGCTTTATCACCCTTCACGTCGGGCTTGGCACATTTCGTCCTGTTCATGTCGATACCATTGAAGACCATGTGATGCACAGTGAGTTTTATTCGGTTCCAACAGATACTGCCGAACTCATTCGTTCGGCGAAAAAAGACGGGCGACGTGTTGTTGCTGTCGGCACAACGTCCATCCGTACACTGGAAGCCGCAGCCTCATCTACGGGGACTGTCGAGGCGGGGAGCGGATGGACAAATATATTCATCTATCCGGGATATGAGTTCAAAGTGGTAGACGCTGTAATCACAAACTTTCATCTTCCGAAGTCTACTCTCATTATGCTGATCAGCGCCTTTGCGGGACGTGCGTTCACACTGGAGGCATATCGCACGGCTGTAGCAGAAGAGTATCGCTTCTTTTCCTTTGGTGATGCCATGCTTATCCAATCACGGCAATAAAAAAACAACGCGATGAAAAATCGCGTTGTTTCTACTTATGGAAGCTCACGAAACAGATCGCGGTGCTCATTGATGATTTCCGCCATCATCCGCTTTCCGTTGATATCGGGATGCAGACCATCCGTGGAGAGCAGCGGATCCAGAATACGCCGTTCTTTGTCGTAGAAATATGGCTCCATGTCCACATAGAATTCCTGCGTTCTGATCCAGGTGTTTACAGCCATCATCTTCCATTTCCATGATGGATCTGTCTCGGTGTGGAAGGCAAGCGAAATGTGTTCAGGGTTGATCGGCAGGAGAGTCAGGAAAATGGGGCGAATGCCGTGGTTCAGACACTTCTTTTGCAGCTCATCCAAATCGTCAATGATGTCCTGTGCCGTGACACCATAGGCGCGCAGACTGTTCGATCCGGTCAGGATCAACAGGTTCATCGGGTGCAGCGGAAGTACATCCTGCTCAAAACGCTCCAGTGTTGTATGTGCCGTATCGCCGCTGCGTCCGAGATTGAGGCATTCGAACGGCAGATATGTTGTATAGCTGTATTCGAGGAATGCGGGCGAGCTTGATATAGCGCCCCCGCCGTGCGTGATGCTGTCCCCGAGCGCCGCTGCATAGATGCGATCATTCACAGCATCGACGGTGAATGAGGCGAGATCTGACCACGTTCCAATGGTATTGTCCTCCTCGTCCAGACCTCGTACCCGCCAGTAATATGTGCCCGCATAGGGACGCGCATATTCATCATAGACTGCATTGGCGGCCGTGATCGTCTGTGCCCATGCACGATTTGGATCCGGTTCTGTACCGTGCTCCTTTGCAGGAGGCTCTGTCAGCAGTTCGACCTCATAACGTGTTACGCCGTTTAACGGAATCCATTGATATACAGGATAGATGGGCTGATGGAAGTTCATTACCTGATCGTAGGTATTCGGGATCGGACGATTTGGAATATCTGCGGATTTATCCAAATAAAGCTCCTCGATAGGGGAGAATTCTCCGATTGGCTCAAGCTTCAGCCCGAGCGCCCGCACGCGCCAGTATATCTTTTCATAGTTCTGATAGGCGCGCAGATCAGCCTGCCAGCCGTTTGTAAAAATGCTGCGCGTACTCGTCAGGTGATTCGTCGGTGATGGCGTCGTGCCGCCCTCCTGTGCCGGCGGTGCGGAGAGAAGTTCAACCTCATAGAGAACGGCATTCGGAATGCTGTGCCAGAGCAGAAAGGGCTTGAGGCTGGCAGGATGATCTTCCGTATAATGAAAGATTGGAATGGGGGCTTTTGCCATGAAATATGGCGCTGCAATTGGTGTTGACGGGGCAGTTACGGCACCAAACATTCCATAGGCTGTAATGCGATAATAGAATGGAATGGGAGCGGAGGAGACCTTGCAGGAGGGCGTAGTGCTAAACTCGGTCTTTACGTGTTCATAGATAGACTCTTCGGCAATCGCCCCAGTTGTCTTGATATAGGTATCAATGCGATAATAGCAGGGATAGGGAAGACGCTCCCAAACGAGTGTGGACGTTCCGTCAGCTTCCAGCACTTGGGCTGCAATGTCCATCTGTTTCAAGTGCAGGACGTCCATTTTCTCGACGAGGAAAATACAGCCGAGGACGGCGAGAAAAATAATGCCCGTGAAAAAGAAATAATGCTTCATACATTCACCCAAATATTTTGTATTTCAGAAAGTTGAGGAATTCATATGGAAAACAAAGGTCTTATCATCGTTCACACCGGTGAAGGGAAGGGAAAGACAACTGCAGCTCTTGGCATGGCACTGCGTGCATGGGGAAATCATATGCGCGTGCTCATCCTGCAATTCATCAAAGGAAGCTGGAACTATGGCGAACTCGCCGCAATCGAAGCCCTTTCATCTGCAGATGGCTGCATCGAGATCAGGCAGGGAGGGCTTGGGTTTTCGCAGCGCGGCGACGGTGCGCAGGAGGAACATCGACGTGCTGCTGTCGAACTGCTCCAAACGGCAATGACAGAGCTTCAGAGCGATGCGTGGGATATGGTCATCCTCGATGAGTTCAACTACGCATATTCCTTTGGGTTCGTCCATGCGGATGATTTGGCGCAGCTTCTCTCAGCACGTCCCGCGCATACGCACCTGATCTTTACGGGGCGCAACGCCTCAGAGGAGCTCATCGATCAGGCTGATCTCGTCACGGAGATGCGGCTTGTGAAGCATCCCTTTCAAAAGGGAATCAAGGCTCAGAGAGGGATTGAATTTTAATAGGAATACAAAGAAGCAATCAGATTATAACACATTCACTCATTGTATTCCACGTGAGAACAGTGCTCTTTGATATAAGCTATTGAAAAAAAACATAGAATGCGGTAAAATCTCTGTCATGTGTTTATGTTATCTTTTATTTATGGAAGAGCATAGCTTCCATAAATGATAGTAGAATTAGGAGAGTTTTTATGAGAAGTGATGTCGTAAAAAAGGGAGCGACACGCTGTGCACATCGCTCGCTTTTTCATGCAAACGGATATGGCTCCGAGGATCTCAGAAAGCCGCTGATTGGTGTCTGCAATTCGTTCAACGAGATTATTCCGGGGCACTTTCACCTGAATACGATCGCAGAAGCTGTAAAGCTTGGTGTAGCAGCAGCTGGCGGAACTCCGATTGAATTCCCGTCCATCGGGGTCTGCGACGGCATTGCCATGGGGCACACGGGGATGAAATACTCCCTTGCGAGCCGCGAACTGATTGCGGACTCCATCGAGTCCGTCACGATGGCGTCAGGATTTGATGGGCTCGTCCTCATCCCGAACTGCGACAAGGTTGTACCGGGCATGCTCATGGCTGCCGCGCGGCTCAACATTCCCGCAATTCTCGTCAGCGGCGGCCCCATGCTTGCAGGGCGTCATCGCGGGCGTGACATCAGTGTCAGTCAGGCGTTCGAGGCGGCAGGCATGTTCGCGGCGGGAAAAATGGACGCGCGTGAAATGACTGCGATTGAGGAGCACGCCTGCCCCAGCTGCGGCTCCTGCTCCGGTCTGTTCACGGCAAATACGATGAACTCCCTGACCGAGGTGCTCGGCATGGGACTTCCCGGCAACGGTACGATTCCCGCCCCCTATACGGGGGAGCGCCGCCTGCTTGCCAAGCATGCAGGTGCGGTCATTATCGAACTCATTGAGAAAAATATCTGTCCGCGTGATATTATGACGCGCGAGGCATTCGAGAATGCGATCACCGTAGATATGGGCATTGGCGGCTCTTCCAATACCGTTCTGCATCTCACGGCGATTGCACATGAGGCGGGCATTGAGCTTCCGCCGCCGCTCTTTGATGAGATCAGCAGACGCACGCCGTACATCACGAAGCTGAGCCCTGCGGGAACGCATCATATGCAGGATCTGAACGAGGCAGGCGGCATCTCGGCGGTGATGAAGGAGCTGTCGAAGAAGGATCTGCTGCACCTGGATGCACTGACCGTTACGGGAACAGTGCGCGATCGAATTGCACACGCAGAGGTTCTGGATTCTACGGTGATCCACAGTGTTGAAAATCCCTATCGTCCGCAGGGCGGTCTTGCCATTCTGCGCGGGAATCTCGCGCCGGACTGCGCCGTTGTCAAGGCATCGGCAGTGGCGGACGACATGCTCACCTATCGCGGGACGGCGAGATGCTTTAACTCCGAGGAGGAAGGCGTCAACGCCATTATGGAGGGGAAGATCCATGATGGAGACGTTGTCGTCATCCGCTATGAAGGCCCGAAGGGCGGTCCCGGGATGCAGGAAATGCTGAATCCGACGGCGGTCATCACGGGTATGGGGCTGAAGGTCGGTCTCATCACGGACGGACGTTTTAGCGGTGCAAGTCAGGGGGCCTGTGTCGGCCACATCTCTCCGGAGGCGATGTCAGGCGGACCGATTGCGCTCATCGAGGACGGTGATATGATTATCATCGATATCCCAAATCGAAAGCTCGAACTCGAGGTCAGCGATGAGGAGCTTGCGCGGCGTCGCGCGAACTGGGTACAGCCGGAACCAAAGATCAATACGGGCTACCTTGCGCGCTATGCGAAGCTCACAACGTCTGCCAATACGGGCGCTGTTTTGCAATAAGAAGCCCAGCCCACGGGAGTTTCTGCTCCTGTGGGTTGTTTTTATGAACATAATTCGCTATAATGGCGTTGCATTATTTCTGGAAGAGAGTGAGGTCTCATATCCATGCACATCGTCCTTGTCGAGCCGGAAATTCCCGGCAATACGGGGAATATTGCACGCCTATGCGCTGGCACGGGGATGGAGCTTCATCTCGTACGCCCGCTCGGTTTTTCAACGGATGACAGACATTTGAAGCGTGCGGGACTGGATTACTGGCATCTTGTCAAGGTGCACTATCATGACTCGTTTGCAGATGTGCAGAGGCAGTATGAGGGGCATCCCTTCTACTTCTGTACGACGAAGTCTGCGCATATCTACTCCGATGTTCGCTATACATCGGATGCTCTTCTTGTCTTTGGCAAGGAGACTGCAGGGCTGCCGGAGTCTCTGTTGGCTGCAAATGAGGAGCATACGATACGCATACCGATGCATGCAGGCGCGCGTTCGCTGAATTTGTCCAATGCTGTTGCCGTTGTTGCATATGAGGCGCTGCGTCAAAATTCTTTTGCTGAATTATGTCTTGAGGGAACGGGCTGCAATGGGGGAGATCATTGATGAATAAGGAATTCGTGCGTGCCTGTTACAGAGAATTTGATGCCGCGCGGCTCTTTGCCGATGCCCCCATGCGCTTTCATACGACGTTTCGGATCGGCGGTCCTGCGGATCTGCTGTTCTACCCGAAAACTACGGAGGAAGTCCAGCGGATTATCCGCATGGCAAGGGAATATGGCGAGAAGGTCACGCTACTCGGAAACGGTTCCAATCTTTTGGTGTGTGACGGCGGGATACGAGGGCTTGTCATACGGTTCAGTCACAAGATGGCGGCTGTTGTACGTGAGGGCACGGATCTCATCATTGGCGCAGGGGCTCTCCTGCGTGATGCCGCTGCGCGTGCACAGGAGTATGGACTCTCGGGGCTTGAGTTTGCCTGCGGCATTCCGGGAAGCATCGGCGGTGCGATCTTTATGAATGCGGGGGCTTATGACGATGAGATGAAGTCTGTCGTTGTGTCCGTAAAGACGGTCACACGGGACGGGGAGCTCCATCTGTATTCTGCAGAGGAACTCGATTTTGGCTATCGGCACAGTATTTTTCATGGCTGCGATGAGGCAATTTGTGAAACGCGCCTGCATTTGCACGAAGATGACAAGGCTCTGATCCTTGCACGGATGGAAGATCTGAATCAGCGGCGCGAGAGCAAGCAGCCCTTGTCTTATCCGAGTGCGGGAAGTACGTTCAAGCGACCGCCCGGATATTTTGCGGGGACGCTGATCGATCAGACGGGATTAAAGGGGCTCACGGTCGGCGGCGCACAGGTTTCACAAAAACACGCGGGCTTTGTGATCAACATCGGCAATGCTACGGCAGACGATGTGCAGCAGCTGATCTCGATCGTTCAGAAGCGGGTCTATGCAGCGCATGGTGTACAGCTTTTTCCGGAACTGCGCATCATTGGGGAAGCCTGACCGGGAAATTATCGATATATTTTTGAGGAGTATGCTGCTTCTACATGGAAAAATATAGTCAGCTTGTTGATTTTTCATCAAAACATCCTAATATCGTCGTTGCACTTGGCATGTTTGACGGCCTTCATATCGGGCATCAGGAGATCATTCGGACTGCCGTCGCGAAAGCGCAGGAAATTAATGGAACTGCGCTTGTTTTTTCGTTTGCAAATCATCCGCGTTCTGTGATTGCACCCGAAGGTGCACCGCGTCGCATTGGGAGCGACGCCGTGCGCGCCCGCATACTCAATCATCTCGGTGCAGACGCCCTCGTTGAAATCCCCTTTACCTCCGATTTTGCCGAAACGTCTGCCGATGATTTCATGCAGCTGCTGCAGCGCTGTTTTGCCCCGAAGTATATTGTCGTGGGAGAAAACTATACATTTGGACGCGGCGGGAAGGGAACAACTGCACTTTTGCGGGAGAAATCCGAAACGTATGGATTTCAGCTGATCGTATGCCCCTTCGTGATGCGCGACGGCGCACCTGTGAGCAGTACGCGGATTCGCGCCTTGATTGCACAGGGAGAACTTGCGCGTGTGAGAGAGTATCTCGGCTATCCCTTTACCATCATCGGCACGGTGATTCACGGACAGGCACGAGGGCGGACACTCGGCTTTCCCACTGCAAACATTGATCTGCGCGAGGACTATGAGCGTCTGCCGAACGGTGTCTACGCCGTGACGGTGATGCATCAGGGGCTGCTTTACTGCGGTGTTGCCAACATAGGAAACAATCCTACATTCGACGGCTGCGACCGACGCCTCGAAGTTCATCTTTTCGATTTTTCGGGAAATCTTTATGACAGCGAGATCATGGTCACATTCTATGAGAAAATACGGGATGAACTGCGATTTGCATCCGTTGATGCGCTCATCGCTCAGATTGCAGAGGATAAACGAGAAGTCGAACGAAAGTTTGAAAAAAGTTTTCATTTACAAGAAAATATTTCTATGGTAATATGATGAGCGCTAACAGAACCATGACTCAGATGACGAATAATCCGACGTTTTCTTGGTCAGTGGTGAAAAAATTATGAGGAGGATTCTAATGCTCACACAGGAAAAGAAGCAGGAAATCATCAAGGAACATGCCGTCCATGAGGGCGACACGGGCTCGCCGGAGGTGCAGATTGCCGTTCTGACGGCACGCATCCAGTATTTGACGGAGCACCTGAAGGAACACAAGAAAGATCATCACTCGCGCCGTGGGCTTCTGAAGATGGTTGGACATCGTCGTCGCCTTCTGAGCTATCTGTATCAGACGGATATTGAGCGCTATCGCTCGATCATCACGAAGCTCAATCTGCGTAAGTAATATTCCGAATACGGAGAGAAAGAGCGGGGGATTCCCCGCTTTTTTGCTGTTGGGACAAGGATTCTATGATATTTTGTCGAATGCTTTTGTCATATGGAACGAATAGAGAGACCTAGGAGGATATTATGCAGTGTTTCGAAATTGAGTTGGGCGGACGAAAGCTCACCGTAGAACATGGGAAAATGGCAAAGCAGGCAAATGGCGCTGTTCTGGTTCGCTATGGCGATACCGTAGTCTTGGTGACGGCGACGGCTTCGAGTGCTCCGCGTGAGGGCGTTGACTTCTTCCCGCTGACGGTGGACTACGAGGAGAAGATGTATGCGGCGGGAAAGATTCCCGGCGGCTTCATCAAGAGAGAAGGACGCCCAAGCAGCGATGCCGTGCTCTGCGCGCGCCTGATCGACCGTCCCATCCGCCCGCTGTTCCCAGAGGGCTTTCGGAATGACGTTCAAATCGTGGCAACAGTTCTCTGCGTAGAGCAGGACAATCCTCCGGAGATCGCCGCCATGCTCGGTGCTTCCTGTGCTCTCACTGTGTCGGACATTCCCTTTATGGGGCCGATTGCCGGTGTTCGTGTCGGCTATGTTGACGGCTCATTTGTCATCAATCCGACGGAAGCACAGAGGGAGGTGTCGGAACTCAATCTGACGGTAGCAGGTTCCTATGATGCTGTGATGATGGTTGAGGCGGGAGCAAATGAGCTCTCCGAAGAGATTGTTCTTGATGCTATCCTATTCGGTCATGCCGAGATTCGCCGCCTTGTCGAATTTCAAAATAATATTCAGAATGCGTGCGGGAAGGAAAAACAGACGCCCGCCATCTTTGCTGTCTCCGAGGAACTCGAGTCCAAGGTGCGCGCCTATGCCGAGGAGCGTCTCGACGCCGCAACGCGCAACAGTGACAAACTCATGCGCGACGCAGATATTTCCGCGATTAAAGCGGAGACGGTAGAACATTTCATCGAGGAGTATCCGGATGCCGCGAAGGAGATTTCGCAGATTCTCTACAAGATCGAAAAGGGCATTGTCCGCCATATGATTACGCACGAGAAAATTCGTCCGGACGGCCGTGCGCTGGATGAGGTGCGTCCTGTCAGCTGTGAGGTTGGTATTCTGCCGCGCACGCATGGCTCCGGACTCTTTACAAGAGGGCAGACACAGGTGTTGACTGTAACCACACTTGGATCGATCGGCGATGAGCAGATTATCGATGGCCTTGGCCCTGAGACGACGAAGCATTATCTGCATCACTACAACTTCCCGGGATACAGTGTCGGCGAGGCGCGCCCCATGCGCAGCCCCGGACGCCGTGAGATCGGACATGGCGCACTCGCGGAGCGTGCACTCTTCCCGATGATTCCCTCAATTGAGGATTTCCCGTATACGATTCGTCTCGTCTCTGAGATCCTTGAGTCAAACGGGTCAAGCTCGATGGGCAGCGTTTGCGGGAGTACACTCTCCCTGATGTGTGCCGGTGTTCCAATCAAGCGCCCTGTTTCCGGCGTTGCGATGGGATTGGTACGCGATGGGGATGACTATTCCATCCTGACTGATATTCAGGGGATGGAGGATGCCCTTGGCGACATGGACTTCAAGGTCGCCGGCACATCCAAGGGCATTACGGCAATCCAGATGGACATCAAGATTGCCGGTATCACACGTGATATTCTCGCCTCGGCTCTTGCTCAGGCAAAGCAGGGGCGGGCGTTCATCCTTGAAAAGATGCTCGAATGCATCGCCCAGCCTGCGGCAGAACTCTCTCCATATGCGCCGCGCGTGGAGGTTATCACCATTGACATCGAGAAGATTCGCGATGTCATTGGAACGGGCGGCAAGGTTGTCCGCAAGATCATTGATGAAACAGGCGTCGATGTCGATATTCATGAGGACGGCAACATCTTCATCACATCGCCCAACATGGAGGCGATGGATCGTGCGCGCAAGATGATTGAGGATATTGTGCGCGAGGTCGAGGTCGGCGAGGTGTATACGGGGCGCGTCACGCGCTTCCTGAAATTCGGCGCATTCGTCGAGCTCCTTCCCGGCAAAGAGGGGCTTTGCCACATCTCGCAGCTTGCAAAACATCGCGTTGAGAGCGTCGAAGATGTTGTGAAGATCGGCGATCAGCTTGAGGTCAAGGTCATCGAAATCGACGAGAAGGGACGTATCAACGTCAGCCACAAGGCTCTTCTCTGATGATTCAGGTCTATACCGGAAACGGAAAAGGGAAGACCACGGCGGCGATTGGGCTTGCCATTCGTGCCTTGGGAGCAGGGCACAAGGTTTTTCTTATGCAGTTTATGAAGAGCCTCGCGTACAGCGAGCAGCATATTCTGCAGAAAATGCCGAATCTGACGCTTGAGACCACGGGAAAGCCCTTCTTTATTGCAGAAGAGGAGATGATGGATGAGCGTGCGAGAGAAGCGCTGGGGGCAGATGTTGTCATTTTCCCCAAGGGGCATCCGCCCGATGATTATGTCGCCTTGCTCACATCGGGTCTTGAGAGGGTGATGGATGTCATATCCAAGGGAGAGACGAATCTCATCATTCTCGATGAGATCAATATTGCGCTCTTCTTCGGTCTCTTGCAGAGAGCACAGATGGAGGAGATTCTGCATGCGCTGCCTTCGGAAACGGAGCTGGTCTGTACGGGGCGCAATGCGCCGCAGTGGCTGCTTGATCGTGCAGATCTTATCACAGAGATGAGGGAAGTGCGGCACTATTACGAACGTGGGATCAGTGCCCGCAAAGGGATTGAAAACTAGAGGTGATTTTATATGGAATCGATGATTCGCGATATTAATCTGGCACCGTCCGGTCATGCAAAGATCGACTGGGTCAAGCGCTTTATGCCGGTGATGGCGGCTGCCGACAAGGAGTACTCTGTGACCAAGCCGTTTGCCGGCATCAAGATGGTCATTACGCTGCATCTCGAGGCAAAGACCGCCTATATGGCGACAATTTTCAAGCATGCAGGTGCGGATGTCGCTGTCACGGGCAGCAACCCGCTGTCCACGCAGGACGATGTTGCCGCGGCGCTTGTGGAGGAGGGCATCCATGTCTTTGCATGGCACGGATGCACGGAGGAGGAGTATGATGTATTCCTCAACCGCGCACTCGATATCAAACCGGATATTGTCATCGACGACGGCGGCGATCTGGTTGATATGCTGCATACGACGCGCCGTGAGCTGCTTCCATCCCTCATCGGCGGTTCAGAGGAGACGACCACAGGCGTTCATCGCCTGAAGGCGCTCGAGCGTCAGGGAAAACTTGAATTCCCGATGATTGCGGCAAATGACGCATACTGCAAATACCTCTTTGACAACCGCTATGGCACGGGGCAATCCACATGGGACGGAATCATGCGTACGACGAATCTCGTCATTGCAGGCAAGACCGTTGTCATCGCCGGATATGGCTGGTGCGGCAAGGGTGGTGCCATGCGTGCGCGCGGACTCGGCGCGAACGTCATCATTACGGAGGTCGATCCGATCAAGGCAATCGAGGCCGTTTTTGATGGCTTCTATGTCATGCCGATGGATGAAGCCGCAAAGGTTGGAGATATCTTCCTGACGCTCACGGGAAACAAGGACATCCTTTGCAAGCGTCACTTCGATGTGATGAAGGACGGCGCAATGATGGCGAACTCCGGACACTTTGACGTTGAGATCAACATTCCGGAGCTGACAGAGGGCTCCGTGTCCAATGATATTGTGCGCGACAACATCAGAGAGTTCGTCCAGCCGGATGGACGCCGTCTCTATCTTCTCGCTGAGGGGCGTCTGGTCAACCTTGCGGCAGGAGACGGGCATCCCGCAGAGATCATGGATCTCTCCTTCGGTGTGCAGTTCTTCTCCGCCCTCCATCTAGTGCGGCATGGCCGCGAGATGAAAAAGGGCGTCCACCTCATGCCGGATGAGATCAATGTCGAGATTGCAAATATCAAACTGAACTCGCTTGGCGTTTCCATTGACGAGCTGAGTGCGGAGCAAAAAGAATATCTCGGGCTGGCATAGGAGAGTGTGCATTGAATACGCTGATTAAGAACGTCACTGCGCTTCTGCCTGACGGAACGACTGCGATTGCCAATATCGCCATTACGGATGATCGCATCACGGCTGTTGGAGATGTACCGCATGACTTTCACGCAGACAAGGTCATTGATGGTACGGTGCATTTTGCAATCCCCGGCCTTGTGAATGCGCATACACATGCATCGATGACCCTCCTGCGCAGCTATGCAGACGATATGAAGCTCATGGACTGGCTGGAGCAGATGATCTGGCCGGTCGAGGCAAAACTTCGCTCCGATGATATCTACTGGGGTGCAATGCTTGCCGCCGTCGAGATGATTCGCAGTGGAACGACGTGCTTTGCCGATATGTATGGACCTGATATGGAGCGCGTTGCCGAGGTGGTCGAGCAGTCGGGGATGCGCGGCGTGCTTTCGCGCGGTCTCATTGGCGTTGCGACGGACGGTGACAAGAAGCTGGAGGAGAACGCCGCCCTCTATGAGAATTTTCACGGTGTGGCTGACGGTCGCATCACCGTGATGTTCGGGCCTCATGCACTCTATACCTGTCCTCCTGACTATCTACAGAAGGTTGCGGAGAAAGCGCAGGCGCTTGGTGCCGAAGTCCACATTCATATGTCGGAGACTGTGGGCGAGGTGGAGAACTGTATCAAGCAATATGGAAAACGCCCCTTTGCACACGTCGCCTCCACGGGATTGTTTGAAAACGGGACGCTTGCTGCGCACTGCGTCCACTTGGATGATGAGGATATTGATATAATCAAGAAGTATCATATTCGTGTCGCCCATAACCCAGGCAGCAATATGAAGCTGGCAAGCGGAACGGCGCCGGTGCCGCGCCTCTTGGAAGAGGGGATCTGTGTCGCGCTCGGCACAGACGGCGCGTCCAGCAACAACAATCTGGATATGCTGGATGAAGTTCAGCTCGCCGCGCTTATGCACAAGGTACACACCCTGGATCCTCTTGCTGTTCCCGCACTGACTGCGGTGAAGATGGGAACGGAGTATGGTGCACAGGCGCTTTCGCTCCATGATGTTGGTCGTCTGCAGGCGGGGGATAAGGCAGACATCGTACTCTTTTCCATGCATGGGGCTGCATGGACACCCTGTTATAACCCCGTGTCACTTCTTGCGTATTCTGCGAAATCCTCATCTGTCGATACGGTCATGGTCGACGGCAAGATTCTCATGGAGAACGGTGTGCTCAAGACGCTTGACGAGGAACGCATCCTGTACGAGGCGCAAAGAGTTGCAGATCGGCTGACAAAATAGTATACTGACATATGGACAAATGATTTTTGCTATGCCTCCGCTCTCTGAGGGCGGGGGCATAATGTGATATGGAGGGATTCTTTTTGGGAAAGAAAAGTTCTGGCCGACGAACGTCGCGGTCGGTTCCTGCCAAGCGAAGGAACACGGCGCCAAACGGATCAGGACGGAAGTATGAACTCATAGGACTTATCCTTCTTGCTTTTGCACTTCTTTCAGGGATCGGTATTCTCGGGCTGAATGTCGGCTTTGTCGGCTTCTTTTTTGCAGATTTCTTTCGCTATTTTTTTGGCTGGGGCGCTCCCTTTGCCATTCTGCTTATCGCCCTGATCAGTCTGCAGTATATTATCCATCATCGCGGTTTGCTCTATACAAAAAAATTCTTTGGTGTCATCGGCCTGTTTATTTCTCTGCTTGCCGTATGGCATCACTTTGTCATCCCTGTGGATGAGGAAATACTTCCACAGAACCTTGCAGACGGCGGGGGATTGATCGGCGGAGCATTCCTTCTGCTCCTGCGCTCCTGCTTTGGTGTGGATGGTGCCATTATTTTGCTGAGCACAATCATTGTCGGATCGGTTCTCCTGTCTACGACATGGTCGCTTGCCTCAGGTTATATGAAAACGAGGGAGCAGGCAAAGAAAGGGGCAAATGCGGCGGGTGCTGTCCTTCATACAACGCGTGAAAAAGTAAGTGCCGCAGCAGAAAAAATCGAGACAAAAACGGCAGCAATCGTCAGTGATACACTGTCTGCTGCCCCATATAATCAGGAAAAAGATCCAATGTTTTTGGAGGAGTCTGCACCTGTGCAGGAACAGGTGCCAGATCCGCCTGTTAGCGAGCCGCCCATTGCAAATTCTGTCGAGGAAGAACCTGAAACAGCGTCGGTGCAGGTTACGGAGATTACCATGCCGAATGAAACGCTGCCATCAGATACAACCGAAGAAACCTCTTCCGCGCCGTTTCCGATTGACTATGGGACTGTCGAAGAAGCACCACATGATGAAATTATTATCTCGCAGGGGGACGTTCCTCCTGTTGCAGATATTACAGTCACTGATGAACAGGAGTTTATGCAGGACGAGATAGAACCTCAAATGATGATTCCAACGGAAGAACAGGAATCTTCGTTTGAGCAGGATATAATCTCTCCGGATGCATCATCTGAAAACGACCATGAAGATCAGGCTGAGGCTCTGCCATCTGTCTCAGTTCCTCCAACCCATCTTCCTCCAGAGGCAGAGGAGGGCGGTCAGCATCCCTATGAAATTCCAAAGGTTACGCACATCCTTTCGAAGCATATCAAGAAAGAGAACGCATCGTTGGCGCAGGAAATTGAAGAGAATGCGCGTATCTTGCAGCAGACACTCGAAAGCTTTCACGTGAACGCGAAGGTCATCAGCGCATGCCACGGACCTGCAGTGACGCGTTATGATCTGGAGCCGGCGCCCGGCGTCAAGGTGAGCAAGATCACGAATCTCGCGGAGGATATCGCGCTACAGCTGGCAACATCCTCTGTTCGTATTGAACCCGTTCCCGGAAAAGCCGCGATTGGCATCGAGATACCCAACCGCACGCTTGAGGGCGTTCAACTCCGTGAAGTTTTGGAAAATCCTCAGTTTCAAGAGGCATCGTCCAAACTCACAGTTGGGCTGGGTATGGACATCAGCGGGCAGGCAATATTTGCAGACATCGGCAAAATGCCGCACCTTCTGGTTGCAGGTGCGACGGGTTCAGGAAAATCCGTCTGCATCAACACGCTGATCTCAAGCATCCTGTTCAAGGCAACACCCGATGAGGTGAAGTTCATTCTGATCGATCCGAAGATGGTGGAGCTCTCGAATTACAACGGAATACCGCATCTCATGGTGCCTGTTGTGACCGATCCGAAGAAAGCCTCCTCTGTGCTGAACTGGGCGGTTCAGGAGATGGAGAAGCGCTATTCGATCTTTGCAACGCACGGCGTTCGGGATATTAAATCTTTCAATCGGCGCTATGCGGAAGAGACAATGCCCTTCATCGTCATTGTCATCGACGAATTGGCTGATTTGATGATGGTTTCGCCCAAAGATGTGGAGGACGCCATCTGCCGTATCCTCCAAAAGGCACGCGCTGCCGGCATACACATGATTCTCGCGACGCAACGCCCGTCCGTCAACGTCATCACGGGCATCATTAAGGCGAATCTGCCGTCCCGTATTTCCTTTGCTGTTTCGTCACAGGTGGATTCCCGCACCATATTGGATCGCGGCGGAGCAGAGACCTTGCTCGGCAAAGGGGATATGCTGTTCTCGCCGCAAGGCGTCTCCAAGCCGATTCGTGTGCAGGGGGCGTTCATCAGCGATGAGGAAGTCGAGATGCTCTTGGATTACATTCGTGCACAAGGGCAGGAAATCTGTGAAAACGAGGAGCTCATTGACTTCATGGAGAGCGAGGCGGAGGAAGAGGACAGATCCGAGGACGATGAACTTCTCGTAAAGCAGGATAAACTGCTTCCCGATGCTGTCGATCTGGTCATGTCCACAGGACAGGCATCCACCTCGAGCATTCAGAGAAGGCTAAGTGTCGGATATTCTAGAGCGGCTCGATTGGTCGACACAATGGAAGAGCTGCGTATCATCGGCCCGAGCGCCGGAGGAAACAAGCCCCGTGAGATTCTGATGACCTCGGAGCAGGCACAGGAACTCTTGAAAAGCGTCATGTGATATGGGAATTTAGTGTATGTATACCGTTTCACGGGACTGGGGATTCTTGTCTTTTTGCTAAATTTTGTGCTATACTTACGCACACTCAGTTCTTTAAGAACATAGCTTTAGGAGGGCGATTACGTTGAAATATATGACTGGAAATGAGCTGCGAGAAGCATATCTTCAGTTTTTCGCAGAGAAAAAAGACCATCTTCGGTTGTCCAGTTATTCTCTTGTCCCGGACAATGATCCCACATTGCTCTTGATCGGCGCCGGTATGGCACCTCTGAAGCCGTTTTTCACGGGCAAGATGAAGCCCCCCCGCAATCGCATTGTCACCTGTCAGCGCTGTGTTCGTACAGGCGATATCGAGAATGTCGGCCGTACCGCACGACATCAGACCTTCTTCGAGATGCTTGGAAATTTTTCCTTCGGAGATTATTTCAAGCAGGAGGCAATTCCTTGGGCTTGGGAGTTCCTGACCGAGGTTGTCGAGCTTCCCAAGGACAAGCTGTGGGTCTCCATCTATCCGGAGGATGATGAGGCGCGTGAAATCTGGCTGAAAGAGACGGATGTAAATCCCGACCATATTGTCGCGTTGGAGGACAACTTTTGGGAGATCGGTCCCGGTCCCTGCGGCCCCGACTCTGAGATCTACATTGATCTCGGTGAGGAGAGGGGATGCGGTGAGCCGACATGCGGTATTGGCTGTGACTGTGACCGCTTCCTCGAAATTTGGAATCTCGTCTTTACGCAGTATGACCGCACGGAGGAAGGCGAGTATAACCTTCTCGCGCACAAGAATATTGATACGGGCTGCGGTCTGGAGCGTCTTGCCTCTGTTGTGCAGAACAAGAGGACGAATTTTGAGACGGATCTTCTCTATCCAATCATTGAATATACGTCTAAAATTGCAGATGTACCCTATGGCACAGATCCGAAAAAGGATATTTCCCATAAGGTGATTGCCGATCATGCTCGCTCGGTTTCCATTATGATTATGGATGGCATTCTGCCTTCGAACGAAGGTCGTGGTTATGTCCTCCGCCGTACGCTGCGCCGCGCAATTCGTCATGGGCGCATGCTTGGCATTACGAAGCCGTTTCTTGACGGTGCGGTCGATGCCGTTGTCGAGATCTTCCGTAACGCGAAGGACTTCAGAGAGATTCTCGCAAAACAGGATTATATCAAGCGCGTGATTCGTGTCGAGGAGGATCGTTTTGCCTCGACGCTGGCACAGGGCATTGAACTACTGAATGAAGAGGTAGCACGCCTGAAGGACGCCCACGAGACCGTTCTGCATGGTGAGGTTGGCTTCAAGCTCTATGATACCTACGGTTTCCCGCGGGAACTCACCGAGGAGATCCTGCACGAGAATGGAATCACGCTCGATGGCGAGGGCTTCCATCAGGAGATGGAGAAACAGCGTACCCGCGCAAGAAGTGCGCGTGCGGAAAATCAGGCGGTCTCCGTTCCGGATTTGTCAGGCGTAGATACCGGAAGCCTGACCGAGGATGCAGATGCGGTGAAAGCCACAGTCGTTGCGATTTGGCGCGATGGCGGGCTTGTGGATGCCCTGCACGATGGTGAGAGCGCAGGGGTCATTCTCAGTACGACGCCGTTCCATCCCGAAGGCGGCGGACAGGTCGGGGACGAGGGCATTCTGCGCAGCGAGCTCGGCTATCTATCCGTCAGCAATACGAAGCGTCTGCCCGATGGGACAATCTATCATGTGGCATACGTCGAGGAAGGACAGATCCAGCGCGGCGACGCTGTAGACATCTGCCTTGATGCGAAGAAAAAACTTTCGTCTGCGCGGAATCACACCGCAACGCATCTGCTGCAGGCAGCACTGCGCCGCGTTGTGGGTGAGCACGTACAGCAGGCGGGGTCGCTCGTTACCCCCGAACGCCTTCGCTTTGACTTCACGAATTTCGAGCCTGTGACGGAGCAGCAGCTGCGCGATGTCGAGGAACTTGTCAACGAGGAGATTCTGCGCTCGAATGATCTCCACATTTCTATGATGCCGATTGATGAGGCAAAGGAACTGGGCGCTATGGCACTCTTCGGCGAGAAGTATGGGGATGTGGTACGTGTCGTTAGCGTTCCGGATTTCAGCATCGAGCTGTGCGGTGGCTCCCATGTGAGCAACACGGGACAGATCGGTCTGTTCAAGATCGTCAGTGAGTCCGGCGTTGCAGCAGGTGTGCGACGTATTGAGGCAATCACGGGACGGGCAGCATTTGCATATGCAGCAGAAATGTCCCGTATGGTTCAGGAACTCTCGTGTAAGCTGAAAACGAGGTCGGAGGATCTTGTCTCTCAGGTGGATAAGTTCATAGATGAGAGAAAGTCCATGCAGGAACAGCTGCGTAACTTTGCCACCTTCCGCGATCAGGCAGATGCGCAGAAGCTCCTCATGGGAGTCCAGAACATTGGCGATTTCCATGTAGTGGTTGGCAAAGCCAATGTTGACTCGATGGATGAACTACGCAAGATTGCAGATCTGACATGCGAGAAGCTTGAAGCGGGCATCGTCGTGCTCGGAGCAATCATCGAGGATAAGGTCAGCCTTGTCGTCAAGGCCGACAAAGCTGCCGTACAGATGGGTGCTCATGCGGGCAATATCATCAAGGAAGCGGCGAAAGCGGTTGGCGGCGGTGGCGGCGGACGTCCTGATATGGCACAGGCAGGCGGAAAGATTCCTGCGCAGCTGCCGCAGGCGTTTGAAGCGGCGGTTGCGGTCATCCGTCGGCAGATCTCTGCCTAATCGAAGGTGTTTATTAGGCTGTCACAGCGTTGACAGCCTTTTTTCATAGGATCAGCAGCCATGGAAATTGACATCACAAATTTTCTAAAGAAGAGAGCACTCCTATTCTTTGTCGTCTTTCTCATATTCATACTGTTCATCTCCTTCTTTCTGCTCCGTGGAACAGGGCGGACAGGCGAATTCACTATCTCCAATGCCCGCCTCGTATTTGAGCAGCAATCCATACAGGCACCGCATCCGCTCCTTGTGCAGGACGTGCATATCACAGAGGGAGACTCTGTGCAGCAGGGAGAGGCGCTTCTCAGCATACAGAACATCGTATCGGATGAAGAGCTTCTGCGTTTACAGAAAAACGCAGACCTTGCGCGCATGAATCTTGCACAAATTCAAACCGGCTTTATCGATACATTGTCCAATCAATCTCCCGAGGCGCAGGAGGAGTTGGAGGCCGCACGGCGACGGATGGAGCGAATGAATGAACTTTATGAAATGGGGGCAGTCAGTGCAGCGAAGCGAAATGAGGCTGCTGCTGCATATGAACAGGAGAAGGCTACACTCGGCAGTGTAAAAGCGGTCAGGAGAGCGGATCCGAAGGCTGTGCAGGTGGCAGAGGAGCAGATGAAAAAAGCGGAGCTTGCATTGGAGAAAGCGCGCAATACAGGTATCACAGAGCTTTATGCACAACGCACGGGGATCATCTCAAAAGTCTCTGTAAAGGCAGGGGATATACTTGCCGCAGGCGATGATATTCTAGCGCTCAATATCACAGACCATTGTTGGATTGAAGCAAGGCTATCAGAAGAAGAGGCACGACGTGTCTACTTAGGTCAAATTGTACGATATGAAATCAATGGTCTGCATTTGGAGGGAACGGTAGAGGAGATTACGGACATTGTGACAGAGCAGGCGGATGATAACGGAGCAGTCGAAAAATGTGTTCGCATATCAGTACCTCAAGAGAATGCATCAATAGGTGAATCAATATCTGATATCATATTACACTTCTCTTCCTAACCTGCTGCAAGGATGCGCCTTTTCGCTCGTCCTATTCTGTGTTATACTGTGAACGAATCAACGATATGAACCGAAGTGTTCATGAGAGGGATCTGTTATGGTAAATCAAAAATTGAGAGATGATCTGACCGATCAACTTTGTCGTGCTGTTCTTTCACTGGAAACGATGGAAGAATGCTATCAATTCTTTGAGGATGTCTGCACCATCGGGGAGCTTCGTGCCATGGCGCAGCGTCTGGATGTTGCGCGTATGCTGCACGAGGGCTTCACCTATGATGATATTGTCGCACAGACGGGTGCCAGTACGGCAACGATCAGCCGCGTGAAGCGCTGCCTGAACTATGGAGCAGATGGATATACGCTTGTGCTCAAAAAAGGTATTTCCACGCCTCCCGATGATAAGGAGAAAGCATGATGAATCCCGAAAAACTCATCTTGGAAACGCCCTATGGAACGCGGGATCTCCTGCCGAGAGATGCCGCGGAGATGCGGCATATGGAGAACATGCTGTCCTCTCTGTTCCGCTCTTGGGGATATGATGAGGTGGTCACGCCGACGATTGAGCATCTGGAGACATTGGCACCGCGCGTGCAGGAGGAAAACTCTCTCTTCATGCTCCTGGGCAATCAGAACAAGATCCTCGCCCTCCGCAATGAAATGACGACACCAATTGCGCGACTCGTCAGCAGTCGGCTGAAAGACGCGCCCGTCCCCTTGAAATTATCCTATATCGGCAATGTATTTCGTGTAGAGCAGACGCAGATGGGGCGTCAGTGTGAATTTCATCAGGCGGGCGTTGAACTCATGGGGAGCGAACGCCCCGCAGCAGATGCGGAGATTGTTTCACTTGCGATTGCCTCTGTTCTTGCCTGCGGCATCAAGGATTTTCAAATACACATGGGGCAGGTGGATTTCCTCGATGGTCTCCTGTCATACTTTGAGATTGATGAACAGCGCCAGCGGGAAATCAAGTCTGCGATTGAGCGTCACAATTTTGTTCTCATGGACAGTTTGATTGACGCCTTGCCGCTCTCAGAGCAGGACAGGGGAATGCTGAAGGAACTTCCCTTGCTCAATGGGCGGGAAGAACTTTTGCGCCGTCTCTATGATTTCCCACGCAATGAGCAAAGCCGACGTGCCATTGATAATTTGGCAGAAATCTATGCGCTGCTCAAATCCTATGGCGTGGCAGACTATGTGCGTTTCGATCTCGGTATTATCCGCGATTTCAACTATTATACGGGGATGGTCTTCGAGGGCTATTCACCGGGACTTGGCTTCCCCCTGTGCGGCGGAGGCCGTTATGACCGCCTCCTGACAGAATATGGACATCCGATGTCGGCAACGGGATTTGCGCTCGGCATGGAGAGAATCCTGTTGACACTCGACCGTCAGGGTATTCAGATTCCGTCTGTATCACGCGATGTTTATATCGGATATGCCGAACAATCCATCGGACAGGCAATCAGGCGGGCAATGGAGCTGCGTCAGACAGGAAAGATCGTCGAATTGGGGCTGAAGGGGCAGTCCTATGAGGAGGCAGAATCTTCCAGAGAAGCGCGCGGATATGCCACCCTTGAGTATTTCCAATGAGACAGCGCATACGGCAGTTTATACAGGCCGTATTCGGACGACTGAATGCGGAGGGGCACACTTTTATCCGCACTTATCTGAGCACTCCCGAACAGAGGCTGTTCTATGCGATGCATGAGGCGGATCAGCTGCACGCTTTTCGCGTTGCACTCACGGCAAAGGAGCTTTACGCAAAGCAGTCTCGTGACGATTCGGACGAATACATCCTCCTGATTCGCTGTTCGCTCCTCCATGATATAGGACGTGTCAAAGGGGATGCGGATATCTGGGGAAAGGTGCTAGCTGTCCTTTTCTATCGCTTCATTCCATCTCTGATTCCGTATTTTGTCCGAAAAAAAGACACGGCCAGTGTTTTCGGAAGAATAGGGAGGGCTCTTCATGTCCATATCAGCCATCCATATATAGGCGCTGACAAATTGCGCGCGATTGGCGCTGCTCATGTAGCCGAAATCATTCAGCACCATCAAAAAAAAGTAGCACCAGAGGATTCTCTGGTGCTGTCCCTGTTAAAGGCGGCAGATGCGCGCAACTAGAGGGTCAATAGCCACGCAGTTTGTCGACGACGTTCAGCATGCCGATGCGCTGCGGAAAGATTTGCAGATTGTTGCGGAATATCTTGAGCGATCGGTCTAAGTACATGGGAGATATTGCCGAGTAATGCGGCGTAATGAAGAGATTCGGCACGTCCCATAGCGGTGAATCCTCCGGCAGAGGTTCCGTCGTAAAGACATCGAGAGCTGCGCCGCGAATGCGTTTTTCTGTGAGTACCTTGATTAAATCAGCTTCCTCTACGACATCGCCTCGGGACACATTGATGAAAAAGGCATTTTCTTTCATCATGTTGAACGTACGGAGGTTGAACAGTTTTTTCGTCTGAGGTGTCAGTGGCAACGTGACGATAACGTAGTCCGCACAGGACAGTGCATCTGGCAGATGGTCAATGCTGAACAGTTGATCGACAAACGGCTCCGTGGATTCCTTCTGCTTCACAGCCACGATACGCATGCCCATGTTTTTGAGATGTTTTGCAATCTCCCGCCCGATGCTTCCCAGACCGATGATTGCAGCCGTTTTTCCAAACAGTTCATCGGCAGCACTCAAGCGCTTCCATGCGTGTGCCTTTTGGTTTTCCCACGCTTCGATGAGACAGCGGCTGGAGGCAAGCATTGTTCCGAGAACGTGCTCCGCCATCGGTATGCCGTGAATGCCGCGCGAATTTGTCAGCAAGATCTCGGATTGAGAGAACGATTTGTCTGAGAGCAGCTTCTCGACTCCGGCACTGTAGGTATGAATCCATTGCAGATGCGGCATACGTGGGAGAAATCTCTCCAAATCCATCTGTGCATCATAGCCCAGCAGGATGTTGACATCGGGAATGTCGTCTCCGAGTTCCGTTGGGCGGATACATCTGACATTGCAGTCGGCATAGCTCTGATACAGCAGTTCTATTTGTTGCTCGCTCAATCTCACCAATGATAGTATTTGAAGTGTCATCTGATACTCCTTTTCATGAGGATGAGTTTTTAGGTTTATATCGTCTATTCGAGATGAGTGCCAAAAATCCTCTTTAAGGAAGCATTGACCTATTACATACAACGTGGTAGTATACATCTGTATTAACTCTTTAATTGACTAAAGGATGCAAGGGGATTATATGGAACAACGTATTGATGATTATTTAACGATTGCATTGCCCAAGGGAAAACTGTTTTTGCTGTCCACGGATCTGTTTGAGAAGGTCGGGATTACTGCGGAGCATATGAGTGAAAAATCTCGTAAACTCATCATATCGAATGATGCGATCAAAGTGCGGTTCATCATCGCTAAGACTTCGGATGTACCGACTTATGTGGAATACGGCGCTGCAGATATTGGCATCATCGGCAAGGATGTGCTGTTGGAAGCGGGGCAGGATGTCTATGAACTGCTGGATCTTGGATTTGGGAAATGCCGTCTGATGATGGCTGTGCCGCGCAAGGAAAAACGCAGTTGTCTCACGGACTATGCACATACGCGCGTTGCAACGAAATATCCGCATATTGCGGAGAAATTCTTTGCGCAGCAGGGGATGCAGATGGAGTATATCAAGCTCAATGGCTCCATCGAATTGGGACCTATCGTTGGTTTGTCGGAGAGCATTGTCGATATCGTGGAAACAGGGACGACACTTGTCGAAAATGACTTGGAGGAGATTGTGCATATCATGGATGTAAGCGCACGTCTCATCGTCAATCGAGTCAGCTTCAAGCTGAAATTTGAGCGCATATACGGGATCGTAAATGATTTGAAACGCATTTTGGAAAGTGGGGAAGGCCGATGAATATCGTTTCTGTTGCAGATGTCGGAATGGAGGCGGCAGAACTTCTGCTTAAGAAGAAAGCCTTTGATGAACTCACGCTCAGTGACGGCATCCGCAAGAAGAATCAGGAGATATTTGGAGAAGATCTTTCTGCCACAGAACTCGTTCATCGCATTGTTCAGGAAGTTCGCCATGAGGGGGATCGGGCGCTTTTTCGCTATACCGAATTATTGGATCGGGTGGAACTAACCCATGGTAATCTTATGGTGTCGGAGGAAGAGTTTCTGTCTGCAGAGCGTGCTGCCGACCCGAAGATCGTTGCCTCGTTGAAAAAGGCGGCAGACAATATCTTTGCCTATCACGAAGAGCAGAAGCCGTGCTCATGGATGACCTATCGCGCACACGGTTCGATTCTGGGACAGGCAGTCCTGCCTCTCGCACGCATTGGCATCTACGTCCCGGGTGGTACGGCGGCATACCCGTCGTCCGTTCTCATGAATGCAATACCTGCCGTTGTCGCGGGCGTCGAGGAAATTATCATGTCCGTTCCGACAAAGGATGGCGTCATAAATCCGTACGTTCTTGTCGCAGCGCGTCTGCTCGGCGTAAAGAAGATCTTCAAGATCGGCGGCGCGCAGGCAATCGCGGCAATGGCGTATGGCACGGAGAGCGTTCCGCGTGTGGACAAAATTACGGGTCCCGGAAATATCTTTGTGACACTTGCCAAAAAAGAGGTGTACGGCCATGTAGATATCGATATGCTGGCAGGACCGAGTGAGATCCTCATTTTGGCAGATGAAAGTGCCTCCGCTGAATATGTTGCAGCCGATCTGCTCAGTCAGGCAGAACACGATCCTCTCGCATCGAGCATTCTCATCACCACTGATATGGAGTTGGCACAAGAGTCTCTGTCAGAGGTTCGGAAGCAGCTGGAAACGCTGCCGCGCAAGGATATAGCGCGCGCTTCGCTCGAGGGACACGGGCGCATCATCGTCACAGAAAATATGGATCAGGCGATACATCTTGCCAATGTGTCGGGACCGGAGCATATCGAGCTGCTTGTTGGAGATTCGTTCCATATCCTTCCAAAGATTCGCTGTGCCGGTGCGATTTTTCTCGGGCCGTATTCTCCCGAACCGCTTGGCGATTACTTCGCAGGACCGAATCATGTGCTGCCGACAGGCGGGACGGCGCGTTTCTACTCTGTGCTGAATGTGGAGACCTTTATGAAGCGTACAAGTATCATATCCTACACGCAGGAGGCTCTGAATGATGTGAGTGAGGACATCATCCATCTTGCCGAAACAGAAGGGCTTGATGCACATGCGCGTGCAATTCAGATGAGGAGGGGATGCTGATGCTGAACTACCGTGACGGATTGGCAGATATGCCCCTGTACGACACGCGCGAACAGGATTGGAACATCAAAGTAAACGCAAACGAATCTAATATAGGGTTGCCGCCGCTGGTTGAAGACCGCGTTATGACACGGCTGTCACGCATTGCATTTCCGCGCTATCCAAACGAAGAATATGATTTGCTCTGTGAGCAGATTGGAGAAGCGTATGGATATCGACGGGAAAACGTCATCATCGGGAATGGTTCCAGTGAAATCATAGAGAAGGTATTCCATGCGTTCGGCGGTAATCAGGAGCATAGGATCGTATATCCCAGCCCGTCCTTTTCCATGTATGCGATCTATGCTGCCGCTGCCGATGCCACAGGTGTACCTGTTCCTTTGCGACCTGATTATCAGCTTGATGTGGAGGCCTTTGTTCAGCAGGTCAATCAAAGTCAGGCATCTCTTGCCGTTATCTGCAATCCGAATAATCCAACGGGGCAGATATTGACGGCGGAGGAAGTCGAATATATTGCGTCGCATATATCCTGTGCACTCCTTGTCGATGAAGCGTATGCGGAATTCTGTGAGCACAGCGTCATAGCACTTTTAAAAAAATATCCTCATATGATGGTTGCGCGCACCTTTTCAAAAGCGTACGCACTTGCCTCCTGCCGTGTTGGCTACATGCTGGCACACGAGGATGTGATTGATATGCTTGCGAAGACATACATGCCGTATCATATGAATGTGCCGTCGCTGGTCATTGCAGATACCGTGTTTCAGATGCGGACGGAGTTTGAGCCGCAGATTCAAATGATCTGTGCCGAGCGTGAACGTATGCAGGAACGGTATCAAGCTCTTACAGGCTTGGCCGTCTATCCGTCCCATGCGAATTTTCTCCTGATTCATTACGCACAGGCAGAGGCGCTCAATGAAGACCTCATCAGATATGGGATCGGCGTGCGCAGCTTTGGAAAAGCCCCGGGGCTGGAAAATATGCTGCGCATCTCCATCGGACGAGCGGATCAAAATGACGAGGTATATCGCATCATCAAAGCCTTTGTGGAGGGACATTCATGAGCAGACGGTTTGCAGAGATACATCGCACGACAGCGGAAACGGATGTCGCAGTCTCCATTGATCTGGATGGTAGCGGAGTATCTGAGATCGATACGGGCATCGGTTTTCTTGACCATATGCTCACGCTGTTTGCTTCACATGGGCAATTCGATCTGAATGTCAAATGCGATGGGGACATCGAAGTCGACGGGCATCATTCGGTCGAGGACATCGGCATTACGATGGGGCAGGCATTCCACGAGGCCATTGGAGACAAGCGCGGCATATCCCGCTATGGATCGTTTTACCTCCCGATGGACGAGACTCTTGTGCTGGCGGTTCTGGATATCAGCGGACGTCCATTCCTCGTCTACGATCCTGGAGATGCACCCATGGCGCCCATGATCGGCGGATATGATACGGAGCTGACGGAGGAGTTCCTTCGCGCATTCGCGTTTCACGCGGGAATCACGCTTCATGTGAAGATCCTATATGGGACGAATTCACATCACAAGGTAGAGGCGGTCTTTAAGGCCGTTGCACACGCGCTGCGGGCTGCAGTGGGGAAAGATGAGCGACTGGGTGATTCGATTCCGTCTACTAAAGGCGTTTTGTAAGGTGATCCTATGATTGCAATTATAAATTATGGGGCTGGGAATCTGTTCAGCGTAGAGAAAGCCTTTTCTGCTTTAGGGGCAGACGTCCGTGTCAGCAGTACGGCTTCGGATATTCTCTCTGCGGACAAAATCGTTCTGCCGGGTGTGGGCGCTTTTGGCGACTGCATGGATCAGTTGAATGCGTCGGGATTGATTCCTGCCATTCGGGAGGGGGTTGGACGCGGGATCCCGCTCCTTGGAATCTGTGTAGGACTTCAAATACTATTTGAAGGCAGTGAGGAATCCTCGGGCGTAGAGGGGCTGGGATTGCTGCAAGGGAGAGTATCCAGAATTGCTGCCCCGCATGAAAAAATCCCCCATATGGGCTGGAATGCTTTGAATATCGCTGAAAACCATAGGGAAAAAGGCTTGTTTGCGGGAATTCCGCAGGATTCCTACGCGTACTTTGTCCACAGCTATCACGCGCTGCCGAAGGATCGAGCGATTATTTCCTCAACCTGCTTCTATGGCGAGGAGATTACGGCATCCATATCCGCCGGAAATATCATGGCTACACAATTTCATCCAGAAAAGTCGGGGGATATCGGACTGAAGATCATTCATAACTTTGTTCATGGGGAGGGAAGCACATGATTATTTTTCCCGCGATTGATCTGCGTGATGGAAAATGTGTCCGCCTGCTCCGAGGAGATTTTGCCCAAGAAACCGTATACAGTGACCGACCTGAGGAAACTGCCCTTCGCTGGCAACGGGAGGGGGCGGAGTTCCTTCATGTTGTCGATCTGGACGGAGCGCTTGCAGGGGAACCACGCAATACAGATGCGATTAAGAGTATCCTCAGCGCAGTACGGATTCCGATCGAGGTTGGCGGCGGGATTCGCAGCCTTGAAACGATTGAGAAGACCTTGGAATTGGGTGTACATCGCGTTATTCTTGGCTCTGCTGCCGTGCAGAATCTTGATCTTGTCAAAGAGGCATGTCATCGATATGGTGATCGTATCGCTGTCGGAATTGATGCCAAGGACGGTATTGTCGCCATTGATGGATGGGGCGTATCGGGTGGGATTACAGCCGCTGCGCTTGCCAAGAAACTTGCATCCTTCGGGCTGAAGACCATTATATACACCGATATTTCAAGGGATGGTACGCTCTCGGGCGTAAACATTGAGGCAACGTCCAAACTGGCAGCCGAATCAGGCATCGACATCATCGCATCGGGCGGCGTTCGATCGCTGGATGATATCCATGCACTGAAGAAGTACGAATCGAAAGGGATTGTCGGGGTCATTGCCGGTAAATCCATCTATGAAGGTACGCTTGTGCTGTCTGAGGCGATTGCAGCTGCACGTTGACTGCATTTCGAAAGGATTGGTTTCATCTTGAAGAAAACCTTTGCGAAACGAATTATCCCTTGCCTTGATGTCAAAGACGGGCGCGTTGTCAAGGGCACAAACTTTGTCGGGCTGAGAGATGCGGGCAGCCCGACGGAACTTGCCGAACGCTACGATAAGGAGCGCGCGGATGAGCTTGTATTTCTGGATATTACCGCCTCGAACGAAGAGCGAAACACAATGGTTGAGGTTGTGTCCGACTGTGCCTCGAAAGTCTTTATCCCGCTTACTGTTGGAGGCGGAATTCGCAGTGCAGAAGATATGCATCGTATGCTAAATGCAGGGGCGGATAAGATTTCGGTCAATACAGCGGCAGTGAAGCATCCGGAAATCATTCGCGAGGGTGCATTGCGATTTGGTAGTCAATGCGTTGTCGTTGCGATTGATGCACGTCGTAAGGGCACGGACTCGTGGGAAGTCTATATTAACGGCGGCAGGACGCCTACAGGGATAGACTGTATTGCGTGGGCGAAGGATGTTGTCGCGCTTGGTGCAGGAGAGATCCTGCTGACCAGTATGGATGCCGACGGAACAAAGAATGGCTATGACATTGCACTGACGCGAGCGGTCTCTGAGAGTGTGAATGTACCCGTAATTGCTTCGGGCGGCGCGGGTAAATTGGAGCATTTTTATGATGTACTCTCCGAGGGAAAAGCGGATGCCGTATTGGCAGCCTCGCTCTTTCACTATGGAGAGTTATCCATAAAAGAAGTAAAGACATATCTAAAATCACGCGGTTTGGAGGTACGATTCTAATGGATATTGACATCTCTGTGATTAAATTTGACGAGCGCGGGCTTGTACCAGTGGTTGTCCAAGAAGAAAACAATCAGGTTCTCATGCTTGCATATATGAATCGCGAGTCTCTTGAGAAAACGATTGAAACAGGCTTTGCGTATTACTACAGCCGCAGCCGCAATAAACTGTGGAAAAAGGGCGAGACATCAGGAAATGTGCAGCGTGTGCAGGAGATCTCGTATGACTGCGACGGCGATACGATCTTGCTGCGTGTAAAGCAGACAGGTGTGTCCTGCCATACGGGGACGTATTCGTGCTTCAGCGGACGCAAACTCTATCGTACAGACGAAAACAGCATCGTTCCGATTGTGCCGGAGGATGAAATGTCCCTGACAGAGATCCTGTCTGATCTCTACCAAGTGATTCAGAGCCGCAGACTGCATCCGGTCGAAGGCTCCTATACGAACTATCTCTTCGATAAGGGACAGGACAAGATTTTGAAAAAGCTCGGCGAAGAGACGGCAGAGACCATCATTGCGTCCAAAAACAATATCCGCGAGGATGTACTGTATGAGATGGGTGATCTCTGGTATCACTGTCTGGTACTGCTCGCATATCACAACATGACACCGGAGGATCTGCTCGAAGAATTGAAGCGCAGACACAACGGCGGGAACTATCACAAATTCGCAGGAAAAACAGGAGTGCGTCCGGATATGTAATTTTTCCCGTTTCTTCCCTCCAACTATCCATAATGGTAATTATGGATAGTTGGAGGGAGGGGTAAAATTTAGCGGAAAGCGACATCTAAAAATATGTGAATTTTATAACTTGTCATTGACAATAACGCAATTTGATTCTATAATTTAGATATTGGGTTATATAATTTTTGATTATACTATTTAATCAAGGAGAGTGTTCTTTTATGGCAAAGAATCCGGTCAAAATCACTGAGACTGTCCTCCGTGATGGTCACCAGTCACTGCTGGCAACCCGCATGAGAATTTCGGATATGCTTCCGCAGCTTGCGGCACTTGATGCCATTGGCTACAATTCTCTTGAAGCATGGGGCGGTGCTACGTTTGATAGCTGCCTGCGCTTCCTTGATGAAGATCCGTGGGAGCGCTTGGATATTTTGAAGAAGAATCTCAAAACTCCGATCCAAATGCTTCTCCGTGGTCAGAACCTGCTTGGTTATAATCATTACTCCAATGATGTCGTGGAAAAGTTCGTCCAGAAGGCGTCGGAGCATGGCATTGGTGTATTCCGTATTTTTGATGCTCTCAATGACATTCGCAACCTCAAAGTTGCGATTGACGCGGCACTCAAGTGCCCTGAGAAGCCGCATGTTCAAGGCTGTCTGGTCTATACAATCAGCCCTGTTCACACGAATGAGAGCTTTGTCGAGCTGGCTGTTGAACTCGAGAAAATGGGCTGTCATTCCGTCTGTATCAAGGATATGTCAGGCCTTTTGAAGCCGTACGTGGCAGAGGATCTTGTTAAGAAGCTCAAGGCTGCGGTAAAGATTCCCATTGATCTTCATACGCACTGCACCTCTGGATTCGGTCATGCAACCTATCTGAAAGCGATCGAAGCAGGTGTCGATATCATTGATACTGCACTTGCCCCCTTCTCCAGCGACACTTCACAGCCGTGTACAGAGACGATGGTGGCAATGCTCGAAGGCGAGGAGCGCGATACAGGGCTTGATCGTCAGGCGATGACGCCAATCTCGAAATACTTCCTTGGGGTAAAGCAGGATCTCATCAAGACATTTAATCTCAAGGGCTATTTCGATGTGAACCCGAATGTGCTAGACTTCCAGATTCCCGGCGGAATGCTCTCCAACCTTGCGAACCAGCTCAAGGAAGCTGGTATGGAGGACAAGTATCAGGATCTGTTGGATGAGATGCCGCGCGTACGCAAAGATGTCGGCTATCCCCCGCTCGTTACGCCGTCCTCACAGATTGTCGGTACGATGGCAACCTTCAATGTTATGACCGGTGAGCGCTACAAGATGGTGCCGACCGAGTTCAAGGATCTCGCACGCGGCAAGTTCGGCAGAACTCCTGTTGAGATCGATCGCAAGTTCTTGACCGATACACTTGGCATTGCGCCTGGGGAGATTATTGAGGACTGCTCCATCGAGGATGCGAAGGCAACGACGTTTGCAGAGTTTAAAGAGGAACTCAAGAATAAGGGCTATCTTAACCCGTCCGATGAGGATGTCCTCTCCTATGCACTCTTCCCGCAGGTTGCAGAGGAGTTCTTCCAGAAACACTATAAGCCGATCACCGCTTATGTTAAAGAGTAATCTGTAGAAATACATCTAAAAATGCTGTGACTCTCTCTATTGATAGAGCCACAGCATTTTTTATGCAAAGAATACCGATTTCCCGATAAATTCACGAAGGATGGAGTTGTTTGGAATATCATCTATGGCGTCGATTTCATTGACGTATTGCAGAAAACGAAGGATCAGCCGTGCTTCGGTATACCCCTCTTCCCCACGCTCAATCTCTTCCAAAAGTGGTACAGCATATTTCTTCAAGACGCCGATTTCATAAATCAGTGCAGAATTGAACAAGACATCTGCATCCTCCTGAAATGGAAAGATGTACTTCTCTTCTCCATCTCTGACATCAGGCCATTGACGAATACTCTTGAGTGCTTTTGCACCGCGGAATTGATAGTCGCGTACAAGACGCCGCAGAAAACGCACCTCTGTCGTCGGAATTCGATTGTGTGCATCGATGTTCAGCTGGGTCAATGCGCTGATATAGATCTTATACTTGTTCTTGCGCGGGATATCCTTTGTCAGATATTCATTGAGTGCGTGAATTCCTTCGATAATGATAGGCTGATCGCTGTGAATGGAGAGGAATGCATCTTCCTTCCATTCGCGCATGCCAGTAATAAAATTATACCGTGGAATCTGTACTTCCTGCCCTGCCAGAAGCGCAAGCATATCCTGATTAAACAGCTTCGTATCAAGGGCATCAAGGGACTCATAGTCATACTGTCCCTTTTCGTTGAGCGGTGTATCCTCGCGGTTGAGGAAATAATCATCCAGAGAAATCATCACTGGACGAAGACCGTTGACACGCAGCTGAATGCGAAGTCGCTGCGCAAACGAAGTCTTTCCGGATGAGGAGGGACCCGCAATCAGGATCAGACGAACATCTTCACGATTGGAAGCAATATGATCTGCAATCTGGGCAATTCGTTTTTCCTGCAGCCCTTCCGAGATTCGGATCAGCTCACCAATGGCTTGCTCCCTATTGATGCGATTCAGATCAGAGATAAAGCGACAGTCCAAAATATCAGCCCATGCTTTAGATTCTGCAAGGATTGAGCCAAACTTAGGCTGGCTGACACGCTTTCTGATCTGCCCATACGTTCTCTCATCCGGTGTTCGGATCAGGACACCAAAGGACTCATGATCCAGCTCAAAACGATCCAGATACTTTGTTTCATAAAGCATAGGGCCATATAGATAATCAGTATATTCCTCGCAGGTATATATGCTGATGATATCCTGGGAGAGTTCGGAGAGCAGATTTACTTTACCTGATTGGCCTAGTTTTTGAAAGCGTTCAATCGCTTCTGTTCGTTGAATACTATGCTTGATAATGGGAATATTCTCTGAGATCATTGCGCGCATGGTGCGATCCACTTTTGCAATAAACGCAGGATCAATCTCCCTGCCGGGAAGCTTGATCTCACAATAGAGACCTTTGTTTACCGTAAACTTTGCAATAACCTCGGCATTTTTTTCTATTTTGCTTACTGCAGCAATTAATAGAAAAAGTACAGAGCGCCGATAAATCTTCCATCCCAGTGATGAATTAAGTTCAATAAAACTTATGGTATCGCTTTCGGAGAATGGCGTTTGAATATCACGCACTTCACCATTGAGCTTTACTGCAACGATCGGACTGGAATAGTCCCCCTGTGCTTTTTCAGCCATTTGAATCAATCTTTTTTCCATGATGAATCCCCTTTTCTTTCTCTTTATATAAAAATCCTGCTCATTGGCAGAGCAGGATTTTTCAAATTCATATTATATGAATAACAGAACAAAATGATATGTAATTGCTCCCATAACCGCAGTGCAGGGAATCGTCATCACCCAAGCGACAACCATTTGCTGCGCTACGCCCCAACGGACAGCGTTGATGCGCTTTGCCGCACCAACCCCCATGATCGAGCCGGAAACAACATGTGTGGTGCTGACCGGGAGATGCAAAAGGGTTGCACCGAATATGATGATGGAAGAATTGAGGTCTGCCGCAAATCCAGAAATCGGCTGGAGCTTAAATATTTTTCCGCCAATTGTCTTGATGATACGCCAGCCGCCTACCGCCGTTCCACAGGCCATAGCAGTGGCTGCGAGTACCTTGACATAGGTCGGAACTTCAAAGACATCAATATATCCGCCAGCAAGGAGCGCCAATGTAATAATACCCATTGATTTCTGCGCATCGTTGGAGCCGTGTGAAAACGCCATGGTTGCTGCTGTTAAAATTTGCATTTTCTTAAATTTACCGTTAATCGCCGTAGGTCGAAAACGACCAAAAAAGCGGAATAACAGCAACATAATGACGCATCCCAATGCCATTCCGACAAGTGGGGAAAGAATCAGAGACAGGATGATTTTGCCAATCCCATAAAAGTTCAATCCATCAGCACCGGAGGCAGACATCATGACCGCTCCGATCAGGCCGCCAATCAGGGCATGGGAACTGCTGGACGGTATGCCAAATCTCCATGTAATAATATTCCAGATAATAGAGCCGAAGAGCGCTGCAATCAAAACGTGTTCATCTACATGGGAAGCCGATTTGACAATATCGGAACCGATGGTCTTTGCAACCCCTGTACTATACATAGCACCGAAGAAGTTGAGTACGGCAGCCATGATGATTGCATGCTGCGGATGGATGGCGCGGGTAGAAACGGAAGTAGCAATCGCATTTGCAGTATCGTGAAAGCCGTTGATGAAATCAAATATGAGCGCTAAGAGTATAACCAAAAAAATCAAGAGCTGGAAATCAGGCATATTTCATTACCACTCCCCGCAGCATATCCGCAATGAGTTCACAATGATCCAGCGTATCCTCCAACTGCTCCAAGACATCTTTCCATCGAATCAGTTCGATGGGGTCTTTTTCATTTTCAAAAAGGTAGGCAACCTCACTCCGATAGATGAGATCCCCCTCGCTTTCATAGCGTTCGATTTTGTGGGACGCATCCAGTATTTGGACTTGGTTTTTTCGAATATTTTCGAGATAGGACACTGCACGAACGACCTCTTCTGTAGAAGAGAGAAGGAGCTTCGTTAGGTTGATTGCACCCGGCATGGGCTTCCCCATTCGGTACATATCATAGCGCTGCAAAATCCCTTGCAGGAGGTCGACACCATCGTCCAGATCGTTTGCCAACGCGTATATGTCTTCACGATCAATCGGGGTAATAAACGTGAGATTCAGCTTATCGATGATGCGGTCATTAATGGCATCTGCTTCATGCTCAATGCGATTGATTTCTTCCACTTTCTTGCTTGCTGTGGTGTAATCCTTCATCACATCATCCAGCACCAATGCGCCTGTATGAAAGAATTTTGCACTCTCAAGGAACAAGTCGAAGAATTCATCATCCTTCTGTTTGAAATTAAACATAAACCCGAATCCTCCCTAAGAAGATGTAATATCGGAGGCATATACAATAAGACTCGCAAGCTAATAATATCATTATTTCAGATTGACAGCAAGATATAAATTGAAAAGCTTTCCAGCTATAATTCAATATTTATCTAAGGAATAGTAAAAGAGCAGCGTATGAGATCGCTGCTCTTCTACTATATAATTTATCTATCTGTCATGTGATCTTCCTGCTATGCAGGGATTTCGACTTCCGGAACGACAATGCGCGGTGCCTTACCTTTCGGCAGGAGTGTGAATACGGACTTCAGGAGCTTCTGCGTATACGGATGTTTCGCATGCGCGAGATCCCGCCCGTCAAGTTCCTCCACAACCTTTCCAAAGTACATGATGACAACACGTGTGCACAGACGTGACACGAGTGCAAGGTCATGACAGATGAAAAGAATCGTCAGATTCCGCTCACGTTGAATGCGTACGAGAAGCTCCACAATGGTTTCCTGTACGGAAACATCCAGTGCACTTGTTGCCTCGTCACAGACCAGAATCTCCGGCTCCAATGCCAGTGCACGCGCAATTCCTACGCGCTGACGCTGTCCCCCGCTCATATTTGCGGGATAGCGTTCGGCAAAGTCCTCGGGCAGATCGACAAGACGCAGCAGCTCAGCTGCCTTGTCATGTGCGCTCCCTTTGAGGAGTCCGAAGTTCCGCAACGGTTCACAGATGATGTCCTTAATCTTCATTTTCGGATTGAAGGATGTTGTAGGATCCTGAAAGACCATCTGGATATTGCGCCGCATATTGCGCGCATCCTCGCCCTTCAGCCCCGTAATCTCCTTGCCTCTGAAGAAGATTTGACCCTCGGATGGTGCATGAAGCTGCATCAGCGTGCGCACAAGTGTACTTTTTCCACAGCCGCTTTCACCGACAATACCGAGGGTTTCTCCACGATATACGGGAAATGTCACATCGTCACATGCCGTAAGAACTTTGCCGCCCTCAAGGGGGAAGCGTTTAGTGATATGCTCGATGCGCAGGATGATCTCACGCTCCGACTGTGTCATAACGCTTCCCTCCAATCTGTGGTACGGCACGCAGAAGCTCCTTCGTGTAGTCTTTCTGCGCATGTTCAATGACTTCTTCAGCAGTGCCATGCTCGATGACATTGCCACTCTGCATGACCATGATCTGATCCGACATGTAGGCCGCGACACCGAGGTTGTGCGTCACAAGGACAATGGATGTGCCATCCTTCTGGCAGATATCCATCATTTCATTGACGACCTGTGCTTGCGTGGTCACGTCCAACGCGGACGTTGGTTCGTCAGCAAGCAGGAGTGCCGGCTTGAAGAACATCGCCATTGCGACCCCGACACGCTGACGCATGCCGCCCGATAGTTCAAACGGAAAGCTCTTCATTACGTTTGCAGGATTGGAGAGGTGCATGCGCGCCAGCATATCCTGTGCCTGCGCCGCAGCCTCCTTCTCCCCCATTGTGTCATGTGTCTGAATATACTCGACGAACTGCTCGCCGATGGTCCGAATCGGATCCATCATGCTGCCGCTGTCCTGAAAGATCATCGCGGCGGTCTTGCCGCTGACGTGACGCCATTCCTCGGCACTGCATTTCGTCATATCCTTGCCGTCATAGAGGATCTCGCCCGCAGTCACCCTGCCGACATGCGGCAGACAGCCGAGCATCGCCCGAATGACGGTGGTCTTTCCGCTGCCGCTTTCGCCGACAATGGTCAGAACTTCCCCGTCTCTGAGAGTGAAGTCCACACCGTGCACCATTTCCGTGCCCTCGTATGCGATTTTAAGCCCTCGCACCTCAATCAACATTCGGGCTTTTCCTCCTTATCAGTTTGCGGGTTTGATCTTGTTGGTGATCCAGTAGTAGTCTGCCGGATGCATGATTGCACCCGTGATCTTTGTCGAGCTGACAATGTTTGTCTCGGGGTAGCCGAGGAAGAGTCCCGCTGCATCGTTGAGCAGGATCTGCTGCATGTCGATCATGAGCTGACGGCGCTTTGCTGGATCAAACTCAACCGCGAGTTCCGCGCACTTTGCATCATACGCGGGGTTGCTGTATCCGGAACCGTTCTGTGGATTGTCCCCGTTGACGTTCGTGCGCCAGTACCAGTTGAGATAGATCTCGGGATCGCCCGTATTTGCCGTGGTAATGTTGGAAATCAAAAGATCATATTCGCCGCTGGTACCGATCTTATCGAGCAGGTTGTAGTCGACCGGTTTGATCTTGACATCAATGCCAACCTTCTTCGCATCTGCCTGGACTGCTTCTGCGTAGATCGGCAGCTCTGCACGGCTGTTGTAGATGATAAAGTCAACGGAAAGCGGCTTGCCGTCTTTGTCACGAATACCATCGCCGTCCGTATCCTTCCAACCTGCCTCATCGAGGAGCTTATTTGCACGGTCAACATTGTAGGCATTCGGGTCAGTGAGCTGGTCGAAGCCATAGTCGAGAGAGGGGGGGACCGGAGCCTTGCCCGGAATGAAGGTTCCCTTCAGGATGACTTCGTTGTACGCCTTGCGATCCGTCATTGAGATAAACGCAGCACGTACCTTCGGATCGCCGAGAATACCCTTATTGTTGATGCGGGCGAGAACCGTACGCAGGGATGAAATACGGTCGATGTGGAACTTCGCCGTGTCGTTGAAGAGCCCAATGTCGCCGGCAGCGATGTTGACCGCCATATCGACCTCACCCGACTGCAGTGCCATTGCGCGCGTATTCGGATCATCGATTGACGGGATCTCGACCGTCTCATACGGTACTTCCCCATCCCAATAATACGGGTTCTTCTTCATGACGGCTTTTTCCTTGACGAAGGACTCGCAGACATAGGGACCTGTGCAGATAGGACCCTGCTTTGCAAAGTCACGCTCTCCCTCGCTGGACACATCCACGATTAGGAAGAGAGGATCGGCAAGGAAGCCCGGCATGCTCGGTGACGGCTTCACGGTCTTGATCGTGAGTGTCTGCCCGTCCGCCGTCATTTCCGTATACTCAAAAAAGGTCTTGGCGCGGTTATTCTTTGCAAAGGAACGCTCAAGCGATGCTTTGACTGCCTCCGCCGTTAGTGGCTTTCCATTTGAGAACTTAATGTTGTCACGGATCTTGAACGTCCATGTCAGCTTATCGTCACCGATCTGCCAGCTTTCGGCGAGCCACGGCGTTGCATTCATCTTCTCGTCGAACTTGACGAGCGTCTCGCCCATGCCGTAGCGCATGACGACCCAACTGAAATAGTTCTCCGTCGGCTCAAGCGTATCCGCGAAGTTCGTCACACCGACCTTCAGCGTCGTCTTGTCCCCCGCCGACTGACCGCCGCCGCAGCCCGTCAGAAGTGCAGCTGCCATACAGCCTGTGAGCAGTGCTGTCAGCCATCTTTTTTTCTTTCCCATTTTTTCCTCCTTTAATTTGCCTTGCGCGGGTCCATAATATCCCGCAGACTATCTCCCCATAGATTAAAGATTGCAACCACAGAAGCAATTGCAAGTCCTGGGAAAATCATAAGCCAGGGTGCCGTCTGAATCAACTGACGTCCCTCATTCAGCATGAGTCCCCACTCCGGTGTCGGCGGCTGTGCACCAAATCCGAGGAAGGAGAGACCTGCGAGCTCCATCATGAGTGCGCCGATGTCGAGTGCGGCGGTCACAATGATAATCGGTATGATATTCGGCAGGATATGCCGACGAATCATCGCAATCGGGCGTGTTCCGCTCGTAATCGCTGCAGAAAGATAGTCCTGCTGTTTTACCTTGAGGGTCAGGCTGCGCGCAAGACGCGCATACTTTGTCCAACCCACGATAACAACGGCGAGAACTGCGTTGACTGCACTGCCGCCGAGCACACCTGCAATCGCAATGGCAAGCACAATGCCCGGAAATGCAAGGAACACGTCGGTCAGACGCATGATGGCATTGTCAACCTTGCCGCCGACATAGGCAGAGATCACGCCGATCAATGTCCCAAGACCACCCGAAATAATCACAACGATCAGTGCCATCGTGATCGAGATGCGTGCACCATAGAGGATACGCGTAAAGATATCGCGTCCGAGCTTGTCTGTGCCGAAGTAATGCTCAGCGGATGGCGGCAGAAGTGAATTCTGAATCTGCGACTCATACGGATCGTACGATGAGATCAGCGACGCACAGATAGCGACAAGCACAATCAGCAGGATGATGCCTGTATAGATACGAAACAGCAGTTGATCCCGCGTCATGCTTTCGCCCCCTTCCTAAGTCTTGGATCAAGATAGGCATAGGATATATCAACGATGAGATTCACAAACATATAGAGCGTTGCAATCCAGAGAACAAAGCCCTGCAGGAGCGGGTAGTCGCGCATTTCGATCGCACGCACAGCAACACGTCCGATGCCCGGCCACGAAAAGACAATCTCAATGACGGCAACGCCGCCGAGCAGCCAGCCAATGGCAAGGCCAAGCAGTGTGATGAGCGGCAGGAATGCATTCGGCAGAACGTGCCGCCAGAGGATGCGCTGCATCGACATGCCGCGTGCCTTGAGACCTGTAACGTAGTCCTGTCCGAGCTCCTCAAGCACTGCTGTACGTACCTGCCGCGTATACTTCGACGACAGCAGGATGGCAAGTGTAAAGGCAGGGAGAACCATACGATCAAGGCTGACTTCTCCGCCTGCAATCGGGAAAAGCCCTAACTTCAGACCGAACACATAGAGCAGAATAAGTCCTACCCAGAAGCTCGGCATGGAGACACCGAGAAAGGTGAAGAATCGTATGACTTGATCTGGCCATCGATTCCGGTACAGTGCCGAAATCACCCCTGCCGGAATGGAGATCAAAAGCATCATCACCACCGCCGTGCCTGCAAGCAGCAGTGTTCCTGGAAGATTCTGCAGCAGTTTTTCCTGCACTGGCATTTTTGCCGAGTAGGAACGACCCATATCCCCGTGTACCACACCGTTCAGCCAACTGAGATACTGTTCGTGGAACGGTCGATCCAACCCCAACTCGTGACGAGTACGCTCGATCGTCTCTTGTGATACAATCGTATCGCCGGTTTCGAGAATCGCATCCACAGGATCGCCCGGTGCAATGAATGTCAGACTGAACGTCAGAAAACTGACCCCCAGCAAGGTAATGATCATCTGCCCCAGACGCATCAGGATTGCTTTTGCACTCAACTCCCCAACTCCTTTGTTGTCATTTGCAAAATAAAACTGCCTGTCTCTTTTTGAGACAGGCAGAAGAATGCACACAAAAAACAACGACCTTGCAACACTCCCCCAGTGCTGAAAATCGTGCATCCATCTCCCCATCTCTCGTGAGTCCATCAATGAATCTTATTGCGAGCAGGCTTTCCGGCTCATAGATCGCTGCATTCTTCCGCCTTCCCGGATTTTATTCCAGTGACTTTACAGGCACAGGCTCCATGCCTGTGGAAGAATGCTCCCTATTTACGGCTGCGGGACAGCACGGGCATTGCACGCGTTTTCCTCTCATCGCTCAGCAGACTGTATCAAAAGTATATATCAGCCGCCGACACTCGCAACGTATCCTATTCAGTTTTTAAGAAAACTTCTGTCATAGTATATCTGTATTGGATATGCTTGTCAAGACATCTATTTCAGATTGTTTTATTAGAATAGTCCATAAGTCCTCAGTAATTTACAACTATTCTTTATTAACATGGATTCAATGCATGATCTGAATGTCTTTTATGATATACCTTACGCAGGAGTACGGCAGCACAGGCAGCCCGCATACTCTGATCGAGTGCCAGTGACAGCCATGCACCCTCTAGTCCCATATGCAGTTCGTAGAGAAATACATAGGTAATGATTGGGCGCAGTACGGTTATACTGATAAAGGAATATGCAGCAACCTGCGTTGTCTTACCGCTGGCGCGCAGAATACCCGCGCATACCATCTGATATGCTTCCGGAAAGCTGACAACAGCTACATATGCAATGATAAGGCTGCCGAGCGGGAAAAGTTCAGGATCATGTGCATAGATTCCAAAGATCTCCGCACGAAATACATAGGTCAAAAGAAATGCGACGATAGAGAAGGTGAGGCTCCAACGCATTCCCGTCCACAGATAGCGCCGCCATTCATCGGTCTTGTTCTGATCGCGACTGTGCCCTGCAAGCACGGTGCTCGCCTTTCCCATCCCGTTGCAGAAATTATAGTAGAAATCGCAGAAATTCATCGCAATGGAGTGTACTGCATAGGGAATCGTTCCAAGTTCCGCCACCATGCGTGTATATACGACCATGCCGATGCGTTCAAATCCCTGCTCGCTGAAAATACCACCGAATACGCCGAGAAATTCGCGGAGATAGGCGCGTGTCAGACGATAGTTGCCCTGATCGAATATCCTCCACGCAGAGAGTACGTGAACGGTCAGAAGGAACGACCATATTGTCCCACCGACTGTCCCGAGTGCGGCACCGAGTAGGCCAAGCTCCGGGAACGGTCCGAGACCGAAGATCAAAAGTGCGTTAAGCACGACATTGACAACATTCCCCTGTATATTGATCGAGAGAACGCTCATAGACTCTCCGCGTCCAAACATGACTGCCTGCATCAGCGTCGTGACAGATGTGATAAAGACAGCGGGAAGTGTCCAGAGGCCGTAGATCATCGCGTCGGGAAGGTAGTCCTGCTGTGCCCCCATCCAGATCAGGATTGAATCGAGATGGATGAAAAATCCAATATGTGCAAGTCCAAGAAAAACGACGACTAAGACCATGGTCTTTTTCAAAATATCCCCGTAGGTATCGTGTCGGTCTTGTCCAAAGCGCTCTGCAATCAGGATGGTCACAGCTGCCGCCACCGAACGTGCAACGGTGAGCAGCATCATGCGCGGCTGCGTAAAGATGCTGACAGCTGCAATCGCCCCTGTCCCGAGCGTCCCGACCATGATGATATCCGCATTGCTGAGGAAGATCATAAGCACGCCCTCGAGCGCTGCGGGCAGACCAATCCGTAAATAATTCCTGTCGTAGGATGTCAGCACAATATTATCCCCCATATTTTCCCATGATTCCAAGTCAACAAACTATCACACAATGATAATTCTTGTCAACCATATATGAATATGAATTGACAAGTGACCTGAAATACTGTAGTTTGGTCTTAGCGGGAATATGGAGGATCAATCGGAGGGAGAAAGTCTATGAAAATAGCATTCAGTGATTATGATGGCACACTATCTGTTCCTCATGAAGGCGTTGCTGCAGAGACGATCACAGCCATTCATGACTGGCGCAGTGCGGGAAATAAATTCGGCATTGTGACGGGGCGGGATTATAGCCTAATCGCGATGGAGACGCGAGCACATAACATTCCTGTAGATTTCTATATCTGCTGCAACGGCGCGACAATTCATTATACAGATGGTACGCCCCTTATTTCTACACCGCTCTCCTGCGAGGTAATGAGAGACTTTTTCCGCTCGGAACACGTTCGCAGCTATACGGACGGCATGTTATTTTTTACGCCTGAGCGTGCCTATACCTACCGTCTGCGCACGGACGTCCCACCCTCCTATCTTACGCCGCTGAATACAATAGAGGAGGCTCTACGTCTCAAGGATGTTGTCCAGATGGGGATGCGATTCCGTGACCGAGAAGAAACTCTTGCGGCTTTTGCAGCGATTGATTCGGATTTCCCGAACATATTTACGGGAAATATGAATCGCCAATTTCTTGATCTCAATCGTGCAGGCGTGAATAAAAGTATGGGCATTGCAGATTTTGTCCGTCATATGGGCTGGGAGGCGCACGATCTGTTCATCATCGGAGATGACCCGCAACGATCTCGCGATGATCGAAAAATATGGCGGCTATACCGTGCGCCGCGCCCAGCCGTTTATGCACGAGGCGGCGCGTGCGGTCTACGATTCAGTCGGTGCAATGCTGCGCGATCATCTATAAAATAATTACCACTAAAAAAGAACTTCTGCCGAGCAAATTCGACAGAAGTCCTTTTTTAGCGATGCAGCGCGCGATGTGCAATGTCTTTGCGATAGTACGCGTCCTTGAAGGAGATTTTCTCCACTGCCGCATAGGCAGAATGCACAGCAGATGCAATGTCCTCGCCCATACCGACAACGCCGAGTACGCGTCCGCCGTTTGTGACGAGTTTGCCTTCCTTCTCTGCTGTTCCTGCATGGAAGACAAGCGCCCCTGTTTTCTCGGCATCTGCAATCCCGTGAATCTCGTTCCCTTTTTCGTAGGATGCGGGATAGCCGCCCGCTGCCAGAACAACACAGACAGCCGCGCCATCCTTCCAGTGAATCGGCACATCTGCAAGCGTGCCGTCGGCACAGGCACACATAATCTGTACGAGATCCCCATCCAAAAGCGGCAGGACAACCTGTGTTTCGGGATCGCCGAAGCGGGCGTTGAACTCCACCACCTTCGGTCCTTTTTCCGTAATCATGAGACCGAGATAGAGGCATCCGCTATAGGGCCGCACTTCCTTTGCCATGGCGGCAATCGTCGGCTTTAGAATCTCCTCAGTTGCACGATCAATCATCTCAGGCGTCATGACCGGTGCAGGTGCATAGGTTCCCATACCGCCTGTATTGGGACCCTTGTCACCGTCAAAAGCGCGCTTGTGATCCTGTGCGCTGATCATGGGACGAATGGTTTTTCCATCTGTGAAAGCGAGAAGGGATGCCTCCTCCCCTTCCATGAATTCCTCGATGACAACACGAGCCCCCGCATCTCCAAAGGAGTTGTCCTCCATGATTGCATTCACGGCGTCAAGCGCCTCCTGCTCACTCATGGCGACAATGACGCCCTTCCCTGCCGCAAGACCATCTGCCTTGACGACAATCGGCGCACCTTCACGACGGATGTATGCACGTGCAGGCTCTGCCTCCGTGAAGACTTCATAGCGTGCTGTCGGGATGCCGTACTTCTTCATGAGATCCTTCGCAAAGGATTTGGAGCCCTCGATCTCTGCGGCGTTGGCACGAGGCCCGAAGGCGCGGATTCCCGCCGATTCGAGCTCATCTACAAGCCCGTTCATCAGGGGAACCTCGGGGCCGACCACAACGAGACCGATCTCCTTCTCCTTGGCAAAACGAAGAATTGCTGCATTATCCTCCACAGAGATGTCTGTCATCTCTCCCATGCCGGGGTTTCCGGGGATCGCATAGACTTTGTCCGCCTGCGGGCTTTCTGTGAGCTTTTGGAAGAGCGTGTGTTCACGTCCGCCCGATCCGATTACGAGAATATTCACGTTGCGTTCCTCATTTTTCTAGCTGCTGCGAAAGATAGGCATTGATGGCACTGTCATAATCCGCCGTATGTGCAAACGCCTCATGGGCAAGCCGCATGCGCGTCATACCGTCGACAGCGCCGTCCTTCTGAATCTTCTCGGCAATCTCTGCGTAGCGTTCCGGATTTGTGATTACGGTGACAAATTTGAAATTCTTCGCCGCCGCGCGGATCATCGCGGGCCCGCCAATGTCGATCTGTTCGACAGCTTCGGCAAGAGTCACATTGGGATTTGCGACCGTCTCCTTAAAGGGATAGAGGTTGACGGCGACAAGATCGATCGGTGTGATCTTCAGCTCGCGCAATGCCTTCTCGTGCGTCTGATTTCCACGTACAGCAAGAATTCCTCCATGCACAAAGGGATGCAGGGTCTTGACGCGGCCGTCCATAATCTCCGGGAATCCCGTCACATCGCTGACATAGACGACAGGAATACCTGCCTCTCGTAGCGTCTTCATCGTTCCCCCCGTAGATACGATCTCTACGCCTGCCTTGTGTAGAACGCGTGCAAACTCAACAACGCCGGTCTTATCGGACACACTGATTAGGGCACGTTTTATCTTCATAATGATCCTCCTTCAGCGACGGGCAGAATCTGTACCTTTCGCCCATCCGCACGCAGTCTGCCTTCGACATAGAGTTTGATGGATGCAGGAAATATACGATGCTCCTGTTCCAGAACCCTGGCGGCAAGCGTCTCTTCCGTATCCCCTTCCAGAACAGGCACTGCCGCCTGCATGATGATGGGGCCGGAGTCCATGCCCTCATCCACGAAGTGCACGGTACATCCACTGACCTTGACACCGTATGCGAGTGCGTCGCGATGGGCGTGTGCCCCGGGAAAACTCGGCAGGAGTGCGGGATGAATGTTCAATATGCGTCCTGTATATGCGTGGACGAAGATCGGCGACAGGATGCGCATAAATCCTGCAAGTACGACAAGGGTCACGCCGTGTGCCTGCAATTTTTTGAGCAGAGCCCGCTCGAAATCCGCACGCTCCGCATAGTCCCGATAGATGACGGGCACGGCGGGGATGCCCTTTTCACGTGCGCGTTCGAGTGCATAGGCATCCGCCTTGTCCGCGATGACGACAGCGATCTCCGCAGGAATATCGCCGCGCTCGACCGCCTCGATGATGGAGGCGAGATTAGAACCTCGTCCAGAGCAGAGAATGCCCAGTCTCTCCTTACGCATCAAAGACACCGCCCTTGATGACGATTTCGTGTGCGCCCTCGGTCACATGGCCGATGCGGTGAACGATCTCGCCCTGTGCGTGCAGATGGGATACAATGCGCTCCGCTTCCTCGGGTGCAGCGATCAGCACCATGCCGATGCCCATGTTGAACGTGCGGTACATCTCCGCCCAGTCCACATTGCCCCACTCCTGGAGCAGACGGAAGATCGGCGGCATCTGCCAGGCAGCGCCGTCCACCTCTGCGCTCCTGTCCTCGGGAAGTGCACGCGGAATATTCTCATAGAATCCGCCGCCCGTAATATGCACCATGCCGTGAATGTCAAATTCTCGAATCAGAGGCAGACAGATGCGTGGATAGAGGCGGGTCGGCGTCAGCAGTTCCTCGCCGATGCTCTTGCCGAGTTCCTCTATGAACTCATTGCCCTTGAATCCCTTGTGTTCAAATACGATTTTACGTACCAGCGAGTAGCCGTTCGAGTGCACGCCCGAGGATGGCAGACCGAGCAGTATGTCTCCCGCCTTGACACGTGCGCTCGTAATGAGCTTGGAGCGCTCCGCCACACCGACCGAGAAGCCTGCAATATCATATTCCCCGACGGGATAGAAGCCTGCCATCTCTGCTGTCTCACCGCCAATCAGGGCGCAGCCGGATTCCTTACAGGCGCGTGCAACGCCTGTGACCACTTCGGCGACCTGAGCAGGTTCGAGCTTGCCGACGGCGAGATAGTCAAGAAAGAACAGAGGCTCTGCGCCCTGCACAAGGATGTCGTTCACGCACATGGCGACGGCATCCTGTCCGATCGTATCGTGCTTGTTCAACAGGAAGGCAAGGCGCAGTTTCGTTCCGACACCATCCGTACCGGATACGAGTACGGGTTCTTTATAGTCCTTCGTATTGAGGGCAAACAATCCGCCGAAGCCGCCGAGATCGCCCAGCACCTCGGGACGATAGGTCGCGCGTACACAGTCCTTTATCATGGACACGGATTCATTTCCGGCATCAATGTCAACGCCCGCATCGCGGTAGGTCATTTTCTCCATCGGTCTCAGAGTCCCCTTTCACGCTGTGCAATCCGTCTGCGCTCAAGGATGATTTTGTCATCCTCGCTGAGTGTCGCATCCTCCTCGGGAACGGGATAATCGTTGTTAAAGCAGGCATAACACATATGATCCGGATTGAGTGCCGGAACACATTGCCGCAGCCCTTCGATGGATATGAAATGAAGGGAATCAGCGCCAATAAAGGAGCAGATTTCCTCGACACTCTTTGTCGCAGAGATGAGTTCCTTGCGGATGGATGTATCTATGCCGTAGTAGCACGGATCTGTGATCGGCGGGCTGCTGATACAGACGTGGATCTCCCGTGCGCCCGCATTTCGCAGGAGACGCACGATTTTGCCGCTCGTCGTACCGCGCACGATGGAATCGTCCACCATGATGACAGACTTTCCCGCAACGACGGAACACACGGGACTCAGCTTCAGCTTGACCGCCGCATCGCGTTGCTTCTGCGTGGGTTGGATGAAGGTACGCCCAATATAGCGGTTTTTGATGAGCCCCTCCGCAAATGGAATCCCTGTCTCATAGGCAAAGCCCGTTGCTGCCGTTGTCCCCGAATCGGGGACGGAGATCACGACATCCCCACGGAAGCCAGATTCGCGCGCCAAAACGCGCCCCATCTCGAATCGTGCAGCATGAACACTCTGTCCGTCGATGATAGAGTCGGGACGCGCAAAATATATGTACTCAAAGATACAGGAGGCAACATCTTCACCATTGGAAAAGCGGTAGGATTTCAATCCCTCACTGCTGATGACCACCATTTCGCCCGGCAGCACGTCACGCACGAATTCCGCACTGTTGACATCAAGGGCGCAGGTCTCCGAGGACAGAATCCAGCCGCCGTCGGGTGTGCGGCCAATGCACAGCGGGCGGAAGCCCTGAGGGTCACGCACGCCGATCAGCTTATCCTCGGTCATAATGCTGAGACAGAATGCGCCGCGTACAACGCTCATTGCCTCAAGGATACGCTCCTCGATGGAGGGCTTCTGTGAACGCGCAATCAGGTGGACAAAGACCTCAGAATCGATCGTCGTCTGAAAGACTGTTCCCTTGCTCTCGAGGTCGCGTCGAATCAGCGCCGCATTCGTAAGGTCACCGTTGTGTGCAAGAGCGAGTGCGCCGCCCGCATAGTTGACACGGAGCGGCTGCGCATTTGCAGCAAGGCTGAATCCGGTTGTCGCATAGCGGACGTGCCCGATGGCAATCTTCGCATTGTCGAGATGTGGGAGCTGCTCGCGAAAGACCTCGCTGACCAGCCCCATCCCCTTTTTCACATCAATCCAATAGCCGTCCGTCAGCGCAATGCCCGCACTCTCTTGACCGCGGTGCTGGAGCGCAAAGAGTCCAAGATACGTCATCTCCGAGACATCCTCCGCATGGGAGTATACCCCGTAGATGCCGCATTCTTCCTTCCACTTTGGCACTTTTTCGTACATTGTGCTTATGCTTCTCCTGTCAGCCTGTGGAGCATCTCCTTATAGGCATCCTCTACATTGCCGAGGTCGCGGCGGAAACGATCCTTATCCAGTTTCTCCTTTGTGTCGCTGTCCCAGAACCTGCAATTGTCCGGCGAAATCTCATCGGCGAGGATGATATTCCCCTGCGCGTCCTTGCCGAATTCCAGCTTAAAGTCGATGAGATCAACCTTTTTCGTCTTGAGGAACTTGGTCAGGACATCGTTGATCTTGAGCGACATCCGCTCAATCTCATCCAGCTCCGCGTCTGTTGCAATCTTCATCGCACGAATGTGATAGCGATTGAGCATGGGATCGCCGAGATCATCGTTCTTGTAGCAGTATTCGATGACAGGGAACGGCATCGGAACGCCTTCCTCAAGTCCAAGGCGCTGCGCCAGCGAACCTGCCGCCACGTTGCGGATGATGACCTCCAGCGGAATGATTGTGAGTTTCTTGACAATCATCTCACGATCGCTCGGCATGGAGATATAGTGATGTGCAATCCCCTCTTTTGCAAGAAGGTCGAAGAAGAATGCCGTCATCTTATTGTTCATGACACCTTTGTCCGCGATCGTGCCGCGTTTTGCACCATTCCCTGCCGTTGCGTCGTCCTTGTAATAGACGAGATACTCATCCGGATGATCCGTTGCATAGATGATCTTTGCCTTACCCTCATAAAGAGCCTCTTTGCGTTCCATCATAGGCCTGCCTTTCCATTATTCCCAATCAGAGGAAAATCCTATTCCATGATTCACAACAGTTTACAGCTGAGCTGCAACGCGATCTGCCTTTGCCTCGACATCGAGTACCATCTTTTCGCGATAGTCCATCAACGCCTCTGCAATCGAAGCATCATAGACCGCAAGAATCTCCGCTGCGAAAATCGCAGCATTCTTTGCACCGTTGATCGCCATGGAGGCCACGGGCACGCCCGATGGCATCTGTACCGTACTGAGCAAGGCATCCATGCCGTTGAGCGGTGTCGCATTGACCGGAATACCGATGACAGGTTTGATCGTGTAGCTTGCAACAACGCCTGCGAGATGCGCCGCTGCACCTGCAGCAACGATAAATGCCGCAAAATCCTTGTTATGGTCGGCCTCCATGACAAAGTCACGCACATTGGACGGTGTGCGATGTGCCGAGGCAACCTTCACCACAGGCTCAATGCCGAATTGCTTAAGGAGCTCGACCGCAGGCTTTAAGATTGGCCAGTCGGAGTCGCTTCCCATGAGAACTGCTACCTTCATTTTACCATCTCCTTGAATCCTATGATAACGAGATTTTAGAGTCATGTCAATAGAATGAACAAAGGGACTGCCATACCGGAGTACAGCAGTCCCTCATAAATATTCAATTAGTGTTCGTCTACGACATCGTGGAGCGGCTCGCCAAAGATGAGCGTGTCCAGGAGGTCGATGAGCTGATTGATCTCCGGCTTCGACACCTGTCCAGATGCACCGAGGCTTTCGCCTTTGCGCTTCATCTCCTCACTGATGAGAGAGGAGAAGAGCACGAGAGGAACCTCGCTTAGGCGATTGTCCTCACGGACGAGTTTAAGGAGACGGTGTCCGTCCATCTTCGGCATCTCAACGTCGGAGATGATGATGCGCACATGGTTCTCAATCGGCCCGTTCTTGCGTGCAAGATCCTGCAAATAGTCCCAAGCGTCCTGTCCATTGCCGAAGTCACGGATGAACTTGTAGCCTGCTTCGTGCAAGGTGCTGACGAGGAGGTCGCGGAGCATCTTGGAGTCCTCTGCAACGACGATATGAGCCGTACCACGGCGCGTCTTCGCATCCTGTGTTGCCTCCGCAACCGTTGTGAGCTTCTGATTGATCTCCGGGTTGATCTCGGCAATGATCGTCTCGAAGTCGAGCAGCAGGACAATGCGATCTTCCATCTTGATGATGCCGACAACGCGCGAGCCTTCTCCGACGTTCGGCGCGGGTTCCATGTTCTTCCACGAGATGCGGTGAATGCGGTAGACACTGCCGACGAGGAAGCCAATATCGTAATTGTTGATCTCCGTGACAATGATGTTCTGAAGCTCGTCTGCTGTCTGGAGATTGAGGCAACGTGCCATGTTGACCAGCGGGATCGCCTTGCCGCGCAGGGTGAACAGTCCGTCGACGTATGGATGCGCCTCGGGCATTGCCGTCACCGGTGCGCGCGTGATGACCTCACGCACCTTGGCAACATTGATGCCGTAGTTCACCTTCCCAATGCTGAACTCGACAATCTCAAATTCATTCGTGCCTGTCTCAAGCAGGATGCCTTTTCTCTCTTCTGTAACCGTATCTGCCATTTATCTCTCTCCCCCATGCTCGTAAACATTGTTTGCTATGCTCTCTATTCGCCCTTCAGGAAAAAAATCCTGCCTGTTTTGATAAAAAACTATTTCTCTGTTAAATATGTCCATCCATCGCGCTGCTCAACGAGACCGTCTTTCATGAGTCTGCCAAGTGCGCGCTTGAACGCCCCCTTGCTGATATGAAATCGATCCTGAATGACCTCGGGCGATGTGTCATCGGTGTAGGGCATCTTTCCGTCATGTTCCATCAGGAGGGCGAGCAGACGATCCGCATCCTCGATGCGGGCGGTCTCCTTGGGAGGTCTGAGCGATGCGTTTAGGCGTCCATCCTCACGTAGATAGGTCACGCGTATCTCCACGGTCTCTCCTACGCGCGGACGATTTTGAACCTCGCGATGATCGATAAATGCGATGTAACGTTCCTCGGTAAAGAGGAAGATACCGCGCTCGGTGATATTATAGACCGATGCTTTCAGGTGATCTCCCACGCGTACCCCTTCGGCAGGACGCGAGGCGCGGCGGAGCTCGTCCTCAACCTCCATTGTCACCGCGAGCCGTCCGGATTTATCCGTGTAAAGCTTTGCCCATACGGTTTCGCCGATCTGCGGACGGCCGCGCATCCCCGCATAGGGCAGGAAGATGCCGCGCTCCGCGCCGACATCGAGGAACGCGCCCTCCTTCGTGACGTTGATGACGCGCAGACGGGCGACCTGCCCCTCCTTCATGCGGGGGGTGCGCATGCTCGCAGTCAGCCTGCGCTTCGGATCCAGATAGAGAAAGACGCGGACGCGATCGCCAACCTTGACAGGCGCAGTCTGCTGGATGGTATGCAGCAGGATATCGTCGTTTGTATTGCCCGTCTCCGCATCCAGAAATACGCCTAGCTCACTTTCGCGCACGGCGGTGAGCTCGGCAACCTGACTTGGCCCGTATTTGCACGGACGCCGTGCCGCTTTGTCCCTCTGCGTTCTTTCCTGCATGAATTCTATTCCTCATACGGGGTCAGCTTCGCATCGCCCCACAGGCGCTCTAGGGCGTAGTATTCGCGTGCCTCATGCTGGAAGATATGTGCGACGGTATCGCCGTAGTCGAGCAGAACCCACTCGGCCTCGCGGTAGCCCTCCTTGTGCAGGAACGAAATACCCGCTTCCTCCATTTTCCCCTCAATGTTGTCTGCGATTGCGCGTACCTGCGTCGCCGTATTCGCAGAGCAGATCACAAAATAATCATTCGTCGACATGAGACCGATCATGTCCATCTCCACGATATCGCGAGCCTTTTTCTCATCTGCCGCTGCACAAATCACGCGGCATTTTTGCTGCTCTGTCAAATCTTACTCCTCCTGCTTCTCCGTACCCGCCTCCGGCGGGAAAAGTTCATGAATAATCTCATCTGTTGCCGCACGATCCATAATCCAAACGGTATCATCGTCCCGTGAAAAGTCCCCGGGCAGCATGATGGTGCGCGGCGGCTCGATGTTCAGCTTTCGGATGACGTTGCCAATATGCACAGAGTCAAAGAGCTCGGCGCTCGTCGTGACGTTCTGCTTTAGAATATCTGCAATGGCAGGAACCTTTGGCAGTGTATCAACGCGCAGCAGCTTGGCATAGAATGCCTTGACAAATTTCTGCTGGCGCTGCGTGCGCCCGAGATCGCCGAGATCGTCGCTGCGATAGCGCAAATAATGCTCTGCACCTACCCCGTCCAGATGGCGGTAGCCCTGCTTCATATGGATGGACAGTCCTGCCTCCGGATCGTCATAGTCCATATTGCGCTCGATATAGAGATCAATGCCGCCGACGGCATCGACAATCTGTCCGAATGTTGCAAGGTCGATGACGACATATTGATGAATGGAGATATCAAACATCTGATTGATTGTCCGCACCATTAGGGGCGCCCCACCCACGGCGTAGACATTGGCGAGCCGCGTCTCTCCCTTGTCCTGCGCCATTTTGACCCATGTATCGCGCGGGATGTTGAGAATACGTACCTTGCCCGTCGCATTTTCCATGCTGATCAGGAGAATGGCATCAGCACGCTTCTCCTCCGCGTTATCCATGTTGACAGCATCATCCAGACCGAGAACGAGTACGTTGGTGTAACCGTCAAAGCGGACATCCACCTCGCCCCGATTTGCTTCCTGCCTGATGAGGTACGCCTCGTACATATCGCGTACATCTCGATATGCCTGAACGCCCCAGCCCACGACGTAATAGCCGCCAATTCCGACTGCCGCAAGCAAGAAGATCGTGCAGATAAGGCGGAAGATTCCCTTCAGAAATGCCATGCGGCGGCGGCGTGCCCGCTGACTGCGACGCTTTTTTATATTCTCACGCGAATTTTCGCTCTGTAGTTGTGCAGCAAGCTCCTCTGCATCGTATTCCGACATCGCCACCCCCTCTCTTATTTACAGCATAGCACGTTTGTCAACGGCGATTCAGAATAAGTTCATTTCGCGCCGTGATCGTATCGGGATGAATGAGACCGCCCTTTTGTGTAACAAAGAGGATGGACTCCGTCAGTCCGACGAGCATCATCTCATCTAAAGATGCCGTGCGGGCAAGTTCACGCAGATGCTCCACCTCGGGGTACGCGCGCGACGGCTCGATCATATCCGCATAGTAGATGATCTTGTCCAGTGCCGTCATGTTCGCCCCGCCGACCGTATGCCGCCAGACGGCCTGCGCAATCGCCGCATCGTTCACGCCGTAGACCTCGTAGATCAGATAGGCACCTACATAGGCATGGAGGAGGAGCGGCATGGCAGCCTCGATTTTTCCGATGGGAATCCCGCGCCGGCGAGCCTCTGTAGGAAGTTCCGCAGTTCCGTATACGCGTCCGCAGTCATGCAGTAGCCCCGCAACGTGTGCACGTTCCTCATTCATGCCGAAGCGGCGTGCCAGCGCGGCAGCCGTATCCGCAACGCCGAGGGAGTGCTGATAGCGGCTTGGGGTCAGCTGCTGTTCCAGAATGACACGCATCTCCTCATAGCTCTTTGTCATACTCACGATACAGCCCCCGTTTCTCAATATACTCCTCTACGACACGCGGCACAAGATGGCGGATGGACAGTCCCGCACGGATGCGTGCGCGAATAACGGTCGAGGAGATCTCCAAATGCGGCGTCGGCAGCACCTCGATGTGACTGCGATCCTCCACCGTAAATTTTTCTGCAATCAGCACCTCGTCCAGCGGAACGCCCTGCCGTGTCGCAACGATGAAGCGGCAGGAACGCAGCAGCTGCTCCGGCTCGTGCCAGAGATAGAGGTCGTTCATGGCATCTGCACCCGTGATAAAGAAGAGCTCCGCATCTCCCAAATCAGCGCGCAGCTGCGCAATCGTATCCACTGTATAGGAAGGACCATCTCTCCGCAGTTCGACGTCGGATACAGAAAAATACGGATTCTCTGCGACCGCATACTCCGTCATGATAAGGCGATCTTCGGCGGATGCCGCACGCGCCCCATCCTTATGTGGCGGACGTGCGGACGGAATGAAGAGAATCTCGTCCAAATGCGCGTCAGCGCGCACCATTTCCGCAGTGATGAGGTGTCCCATATGGATTGGGTCAAATGTGCCGCCCATAATTCCGATGCGCCGCTTCAACGCACTCACCTCACGATCCGCAGAAATAGCATTATGAGTACAGTCGTCAATATAAATATAACGCCTGCATACAGATAGTCAAGTATATCGTGACGCCCTTTTGGTGACGTTGCATATTGCCTGATCGTACGCAGATAGGCATTCAGGTGTCGCATGCGCTCATTTTTTCGCGGGGACACTCCCGCGGATCTGCCCCTCCCCATAGACGAGATACTTCGTGCTGGTCAGGGCATCCAGCCCCATCGGACCGCGCACGTGTAGCTTTTGCGTACTGATGCCGATTTCTGCGCCAAAGCCGAACTCGAAGCCGTCCGTAAATCGTGTTGAGGTATTGACATAGACGGTCGAGGCATCCACTCTCTGCTGAAAGTCATGTGCCGCCCGTATGTCGTTCGTGACAATCGTTTCGGAGTGCCCCGTATTATAGCGATTGATATGCGTGACAGCTGCATCGAGATCCTCCACGATGCGGATGGACAGGATGAGATCCCCGTACTCGGTTGACCAATCCTCCTCCGTTGCCGTAGCGATGTTCGGCAGGATGCGGCAGGTATTAGCACATCCGCGCAGTTCCACGCCGTCTGCACAGAGGAGCATCGCCATCTGCGGCAGGAACTCCGCTGCAATGCTTTCGTGGACGAGCAGCGTTTCCGCCGCATTGCAGACGGAGGGACGTGCGACCTTCGCATTCTCCACAATGCGGAGTGCCATCGTGGTATCAGCCGCACGGTCTACGTAGATATGACAGACGCCCGCGCCTGTCTCTATGACGGGAACCGTGCTACTCTCGACGATACGGCGGATGAGCCCCGCGCCGCCGCGCGGGATGATGACATCGAGCAGCCCCGTCAGCTGCGTCATAACGTCGACAGCGGCGCGATCCTTCATTGCAAGCAGCTGAATTGCCCCCTGTGGGATGCCTGCACCATATGCGGCATGTGAAAGGGTATCTGCAATCACACGATTGGAGCGGAGTGCGTCAGAGCCGCCGCGCAGCAGGACTGCATTGCCCGACTTTAGGCAGAGACCGATGGCGTCGGCGGTCACATTTGGTCGCGCCTCGTAGATCATTCCAATGACGCCGAGCGGGACACACATACGCCTGATCTCAAGACCATTGGGGCGGCGCACCGAGTAGTCCTCTCTGCCAAGCGGGTCGGGCAGAGCTGCCGTTAGGCGAAGCCCCTCCGCCATAGCAGCAACACGCTCCTCATCAAGGCGCAGACGATCCAGATAGGACGCGCGTGTCCCCGCGCTGGCCGCCTCCGCAACATCCGCTGCATTCTCACGGAGAATCTCATCCGTGTGCGCGGTCAGTGCATCTGCCATCGCAGAGAGCGCCGCATTCCGCTCGTCCGTCCGCAGCACTGCAAGCCGATAGGATGCCGCCTTTGCCGCCTCTGCCTGTGCGTGAATCTCCTGCTCCATCATCGTCCACACTCCTTAGGAATCACTGATAAAATGAAGTTCTCCGGATTGGTAACAGATTTTTGTCCTGCCAAGGAAACAAACCGAACCCAGAGTGGTGCTCTGTGGAGGATTTGTTGACGATGGCAGGGCGAAAAAGATGCGCCAAGTCGGCGGGACTGAATTTATCAGTGATTCCCTTATACCATCAGCACCATATTATCCCGATGAATGATCTCCTCATGCGCTGCATCCGCGACGAGCGTATGAAAATCTGCCGTCTGATGTCCCATCAGGCGCGCAATATCTGCGGCATCATACGCCGCAATGCCACGTGCGATCTCCTGGTCATCGGGGCTGAGAACGCGTATGGTGTCTCCCTCTGAGAATTCACCGTAAACGTCGGTCACACCGACCGCAAGCAAGCTCGCACCGCCCCGCATGGCGGAAACACAGCCCGCATCGACGGAGACTTCGCCCATTAGACGCTGGCCGAATGCGAGCCAGCTCTTGCGCGTTCTGAGATGTGCCTCACGCGCCGGAAAGAGAGTTCCGACTTTTTCTCCGCGCAGGATACTGCGAACGATACCGTCCTCATCACCGCGTGTAATCACCATCGTCACGCCGGCATTCTGGGCAATCTTTGCAGCCTCGATCTTCGTCTGCATACCTCCTGTGCCCTGTGCGGAGCCTGCCCCGCCTGCGATGCGCTCGGTCTCGGGCGTGATCTCCGGAATCTCCGAGATCAGCCTTGCAGATGGATCTGTGCGTGGGTTCGCTGTATAGACGCCGTCAATATCAGAAAGGATAATCAGCACATCGGCATCGACGAGTGCGGCAACGACGGCGGACAGATTGTCGTTGTCCCCAATCTTGATCTCATCGACTGCTACGGCGTCATTCTCGTTGATGACCGGAATGACATTCATCCCGAGAAGCGCAAGGAGGGCGTTGCGTGAATTCATATACTGATGATGACGTGCGGCATTCTCCTTCGTGAGGAGCACCTGTGCCATGGTACGCCCGTACTCGTGAAAGAATTTCTCATAGATGTGCAGGAGTGCCCCTTGCCCGATTGCCGCAAGTGCCTGTCGCGCAGGGACGCTCGCAGGACGCTCGGCAAGTCCAAGCGCATTCATCCCCGCTGCAATTGCACCGGAGGAAACGAGCAGGATATCCTTGCCTTGATTTGCTTCGTCGATGAGTTCACGCACGAGATGCTCGATGCGATGTAGATTCATGCCGCCCGATGGATGCGTGAGCGTGCTCGTTCCTACCTTGACGACGATGCGCTTTGCAGAGCGGAGTTGATCGCGCGTACTCATAGCTCAATCCTGGGCTTGTCAAAATTCCGACGGAAGAGCAGTCCGTTCCGCCCGATCACCTGAACGAGATTCGCATCGGCTCGCTCTGCAAGAACGGTGATGGCATCCTCGGGTTCATCCGGTGCATTTTGCAGGACGCGCACCTTGATGAGCTCACGCTTCTTGATCGCCTCGCGGGCGGAGGCAACGACTGTAGGTGTCACTCCCTCTTTCCCGATCATGACGATGGCTTCCTCTGTCATACCGAGCGAGCGCAGCTTACGAATCTGTTTACTGGTTAGAGAGTTTCGCAGCAAAGGTCTTCCTCCCCTAATCCTGATAGTCGAACGCCATATCTCCGATATGTACGGTCATGCCTTCTTTGATGCCGCGCGCACGCAGCTTTTCGTCCAGCCCCTTGAGGCGCCAGATATACTGGAAACGCCGTACCGCTTCATCGTTGTTGAAATTCGTCATGGCAACGAGTTTTTCAATCGCCTTGCCGGAAACGATAAAGTCGCCCGCATCGTTGCGCGAGATTGTCACCTTTTCGTCATCCTCGGCATTCTGGTCAAAGACGGCGAGTTCCTCCTCCTCGGACTCCGGTTCCGGGACATAGGCATCGAGCCATGCGCCGACGTGGTCGATCAGCTCCTGCACGCCTGCACGGGTCGCCGCTGAGATGGCAAAGAATTCCAGTCTCTCGCGTTCAGCAAGCTCCTTCAGACGCGGTAGATGCTCCTCCGCAGAGGGGAGGTCGATCTTGTTCGCTACCAAAATCTGTGTGCGCCGTGCAATCTTCTCACTGTAGCGCGCGAGTTCCGTATTGATCTTGTAGTAGTCCTCGACAGGATCGCGCCCCTCGATGGCTGAGGCATCCACAATATGCAGGATGAGACGTGTGCGCTCGACATGGCGCAGAAAATCATGCCCCAGACCAACGCCGTCGGCAGCCCCCTCGATGAGTCCGGGGATATCTGCCATGACGAAGCTCTTCTCGTAGTCCGTCTGGACAACGCCGAGAACGGGGGTGAGCGTCGTAAAGTGGTAGTCCGCAATCTCGGGACGTGCTGCAGAGCAGGTGGCGACAAGGCTCGACTTACCGACGCTCGGATAGCCGACCAGACCGACATCTGCGAGGAGCTTGAGTTCAAGACGCAGCTTGCGGCTCTCGCCCGGCTCACCGAACTCGGCAAATGATGGGGCACGGTTCGCTGCATTTGCAAACTTCGCATTGCCGCGTCCCCCGCGTCCCCCGCGCACAATGACCGCCTCTGCGCCGATCTCCGTAAGATCGGCAAGCACCTCCCCCGTCGCATCATCGGTGACAATCGTACCGGGCGGGACATCGACATAGAGGTTCGGGGCATTCCTGCCGAACTGGTTCTTATGCTCGCCGTTCTCGCCGTTTTTCGCGATGAATTTGCGGTGAAAACGGAACGAGAGAAGCGTATTCAGATTGCGGTCAGCGCGGAATATAACATCTCCACCGCGCCCGCCGTCTCCGCCCGACGGACCGCCCTTCGGCATGAATTTCTCGTGACGGAAGGCAGACTTGCCGTGTCCGCCGTCTCCTGCCTTCACCGTAATCTGTGCGCGGTCAATGAACTGCATACGTCCCCCTACATAAGAAGCTGCTTTCGCAAGTGCAGCATTTCACTTGTGAAAACAGCTTCTAAAAGAGCCTGTACTCGGAGGGGCACAGGCATCCACATATAACAAGATTAAACAGCGGCCTCCGCAAGCGGATACACACTAATCTGGCGCTGATGACGCCCCTTGCGCTCGAAGGCAACCTTGCCGTCGATCTTTGCAAAGATCGTGTCGTCCTTGCCGATGCCAACGTTGTGCCCCGGATGGAAATGCGTGCCGCGCTGACGAACGATGATGCTGCCTGCAGTCACATGCGTACCTGCCTGCTCCTTTACGCCGAGGCGCTTGGAATGGCTGTCGCGTCCATTGCGTGTCGAGCTGACACCCTTTTTATGTGCAAAAAGCTGCAAATCAAACGAGAACAATCTGTTCACCCCTTTACTTCCTGAATTCGAATACCTTTCGGGCTGATCTTCTCAATTTCTGCAAGCCCCATATACATGGTGCGCAGAATCGCCTCGGTGGAATCGTCCGGCTCTTTCAGCCGCATTTTGAGATTCCCGCTCGCAATGTCATAATCGACGGTGCGATGCAGATGCTCCATGATTCCGAGAAGCGCCGACTGGGTCAGAGCCGATACACCGGCGCAGACAATATCCTGCCCGCGCTTCGCTGTGCCGCTGTGCCCTGCAACAGTATACCCTGTGATCCTCCCGTCTTCATTCGTGAAGATTTCAACCGAGATCACAAATTACGCCTCGATCTTCTCGATGACGACCTTCGTGAACGGCTGACGATGACCCTGACGCTTGCGGTAGTTGGACTTCGCCTTGTACTTGAAGATCAGAATCTTCTTGCCCTTGCCGTGTGCCATGACCTTACCCGTCACCTTCGCACCGTCCACCATCGGACGACCGACCTTGACGTCTGCGTCATTCACAACAGTCAGCACCTGATCGAAAACAACGGTCTCGCCCTCGCCCGCCTCGAGCTTCTCCACGAAGATGGTATCGCCCTCAGCGGCCTTGTACTGCTTGCCGCCCGTCTTTACGATTGCATACATGAAAACACCTCCCTATATGGTTACTCGCCGGCTGTGGTTCGGCTATGCCGATTACATGACCTCGCCGTGCGGTTGGGGATGGGCTCACGCCCAAACAGGCTATACGCCTACGTTAGAGGATAATAGCATATTCATGACTTGCTGTCAACTTTTCTTTAGGAAACTGTCAGCTCTTCCGTCACTCGAGCTCGATCGTGCTGGGCGGTTTGGCCGTGCAGTCATACAGAACGCGATTCACGCCGCGCACTTCGTTGACAATGCGGGTCGTGACCCTAGACAGCACGTCCCACGGGAGCTGTGCCGCCTCTGCCGTCATGAAGTCGCTGGTCTCGACCGCGCGCAGAACGACGGCATAATCGTAGGTGCGTCCGTCTCCCATGACGCCGACGGAGCGCATATTCGTGAGCGCGGCGAAATACTGTCCGAGGTTCTTTTGGATGCCTGCTTTTGCAATTTCCTCGCGATAGATGGCGTCTGCCTCCTGCACAATGTGTACCTTCTCCGCCGTGACTTCGCCGATGATGCGGATGCCGAGCCCCGGCCCCGGGAAGGGCTGACGGTCGACGAGATAGTCCGGGATGCCGAGTTCACGCCCTGCGGCACGCACTTCATCCTTAAAGAGGAGGCGGAGCGGCTCGACGATCTCCTTGAAGTCGACGTGATCGGGAAGTCCTCCGACGTTGTGATGCGATTTGATGACAGCGGATTTTCCAAGACCACTTTCGATGACATCGGGGTAGATCGTTCCCTGCACGAAGAAATCGACTGCACCGATCTCGCGTGCTGCCTCCTCAAAGACGCGGATGAATTCCTCCCCGATGATCTTGCGTTTCTGCTCCGGCTCTGTTATGCCCTTGAGTTTTGCATAGAAGCGGTCGCGTGCATTGATACGTACAAAGTTGACATCATAGGTTCCGGATTTGCCAAAGACCGCCTCGACCTCATCCCCTTCATTCTTGCGCAGGAGACCGTGATCGACAAAGACGCAGGTGAGCTGGCTGCCGATTGCCTTGGAAAGCAGGACGGCGGCGACGGAGGAGTCCACACCGCCCGAGAGCGCACAGAGCGCACGCCCCGTTCCGATCTTTTGATGCAGCTCCTCCACCGTCTTTTGGACGAAGGAATCCATGCGCCACTTACCCGTGCATTTGCAGACATGATAGACAAAGTTGCGCAGAATCTCCGTGCCGTTTTCCGTGTGCATGACTTCGGGATGGAATTGCACGGCATAGAGCTTCTCCTCTGCGTTCTCCATGGCTGCAATCGGACAGACGGGCGTACTTGCCGTCGCATGAAATCCTGCGGGCAATTCGCTGATATAGTCCGTGTGGCTCATCCAGCAGATGTTTTTCGCAGGAATACCGTCAAACAGAAGTGAATTCTTGTCCGTGATGTCTACTTCCGTTTTACCGTACTCGCTTGTTGGCGCAGTTTCGACGCGTCCCCCGCAGAGATACGCTATCAGCTGCGCGCCGTAGCAGATGCCGAGGACGGGAATCCCGAGAGAAAAGAGCTCGTTTGGCGCAGTAACGGCATCCTCGCCGTAGACACTGTTCGGACCGCCCGTCAGAATAATACCGCGCGGTGCAAGTTCACGAATACGATCCAATGACAATGTATGTGGATGTACTTCACAATATACGGAGTTCTCGCGTACACGGCGCGCAATGAGCTGGTTGTACTGTCCTCCGAAATCGAGCACTAAGATCATTTCGGCGGCATCGGGTCTGTTCATCATGGAAGTCCTTTCCTACTTTTATTCTTCTGCACCCTCTGTATAGTTTTCCACGGCATGACGTGCCGCATCGACGGAGAACCCCTTTTGATAGAGATTCGCCATCATCTTTTGACGATTGTCCGTCGGCTGATACTTCATTGCAAGTACGCGCTCCGCTGTGGCAATCTCCCGCTCGAAGGTATCCTCCGGCACAACACTCCATACGAGGTCATGATTGAATCCACGCTGGATCAGCTTTGCACAGATCTGTCGGACAGAGTTTCGTTTCTCGTTGTAGAGGTACATGAACTGCTGCGCGCAGAGATCCGAATCGTCCAGATAGCCGCGTTCGATCAGGCGTGCGATGGCAGCATCGATCTCCTCCTCCGGAAAACCCTTGCGCTCGAGCTTCTCACACAGTTTCTTTTCGCTATGTGCCTGCCGCGCAAGATAGTCAACAGCAGTCACAAGTGCGGTCTTTGCCTGCGATTTTCGACCACGTTTCTTCGGCGCGTCGCCCGTGCCATTCATTCATCCATCTCCGGCATTGCCTCTTCCTCAGGAATATCCGTTGCATCTTGATCCGTATCTGCAGAAGTTTTTTTCGAACCTTTCTTTTTTGACGCAGCTCCCTCTACGAGAATTTTCGTGCGAATCTTCTCCTCGATTTCGGCAATCAGCTCCGGCTTTTCCTCTAAGGTCGCCTTTGCATTTTCCTTGCCCTGACCGAGGCGCTCCCCCTCATAGGCATACCATGCACCACTCTTGTTCACGATGTCCAGCTCGACGCCCATGTCGATGATGCTGCCCAGACGTGAAACACCTTCGCCGTAGATGATGTCAAATTCTGCCGTCTTGAACGGCGGTGCAACCTTGTTCTTGACAATCTTCGCGCGTGTGCGGTTGCCGAGGGATTCCATCCCCTGCTTAATGGAGTCTGCACGTCGTACATCAATGCGCACGGAGGCATAGAATTTGAGAGCCCGACCGCCCGTCGTCGTCTCGGGATTGCCGTAGGATACGCCAATTTTCTCGCGCAGCTGATTAATGAAGATTGCGACCGTGCGCGTCTTGCTGATGATACCCGTGAGTTTGCGCATTGCCTGACTCATAAGACGCGCCTGCATTCCAACAACGGAGGAGCCCATGTCCCCCTCAATCTCGGATTTTGGCACCAGCGCAGCAACGGAGTCGACGACGATGATGTCAATGGCACCGCTGCGTACAAGTGCATCCACAATCTCAAGAGCCTGTTCCCCTGTGTCCGGCTGAGAGATCAGAAGATCCTCCGTATTGACGCCCAATTTGCGCGCATACTCGGGGTCAAGGGCGTGTTCGGCGTCGATGAACGCGGCAAGCCCTCCTGCCTTCTGTGCCTCAGCAATCATATGGAGTGTGACGGTTGTCTTTCCGGAGGACTCGGGACCGTACACCTCGATGATACGTCCACGCGGGATGCCGCCGACGCCAAGTGCAATGTCCAGCGGCAGAATACCGGTCGATATGACATCGATATTCATATTCGCCTTTGCTTCGCCGAGACGCATGATCGCGCCTTTGCCATGCGTTTTCTCAATTTGCTTGAGTGCATTCTCCAGAGCCTCTTCGCGTGTCATCTGCTTGTCTCGCTTCGTATCCTTCTTGTCCTTCTCTGCCATATCGTGCACTCCTTTGATGTTCTATTGATGTTCTATTCCATTCCCAATTATACGAAAATCCCCGCACCTTTGTCAAAAGGAATGTGCGGGGATTTTATGTTATGCGCGTGAGTTATTTCAAAAGAGAGCGGACAATTTCGTTTACGAGCTTGCCGTCGGCACGCCCCTTGACACGCGGCATAAGGACGCCCATGACCTTGCCCATGTCCTTCGCCGTCGCTGCACCAACCTCGGCGACAGCTTCCTCAACGATCTTCTTGACCTCATCGGCACTGAGCTGTGCGGGCAGATAGGGCATCAGAATATCGATCTCCGCCTTGGTCTTATCCACGAGATCTGCGCGCCCGCCGCGCTCAAACTCCTCGATGGAATCGCGGCGCATCTTCACTTCCTTCGTGATTACACCGATGATCTCATCATCGTTCAGCGTTTTCTTGCCGTCAATCTCAGCCTGACGAACGGCACCGCGTACAAGGCGAATGACAGAGAGCCGCTCCTTCTCGCCCTGCTTCATAGCATCCTTCATATCTGCCGTGAGTTTTTCCATCAATGACATCTTCTTCATCCTTTCCTCAGTCGAAGCAGAATAGAAAAACATCCGCGGAACAGCGTCCACGGATGCCCTTTGCAATCAGCCCCTGTATTTGCGTTTACGCGCTGCCTCAGATTTCTTTTTGCGGCGAACGCTCGGTTTCTCGTAATGTTCACGCTTTCGAACTTCGGCAAGAGTGCCGGCCTTCTGTGACATACGCTTAAAGCGGCGGAGAGCACTATCGATCGACTCGTTCTTGCCGACCTTGATTTCATTTGCCATGCATTTCCCCTCCCTCCACGCGCGGAGTAATTTTGCACCGATAAATGATGCAAGGACATTATACCCCATAGAGATAATCCGTGTCAATCGCGTAATGAAATTTTCACAAAACATAGGATGATATCATCAACTGTTCGTTTGAACATCTATTTATACATAGTATGCAACAATAAAAAATTTTTATATTTTTGTCTCAGAGTATTGACAATACATCTCAGCTTGCGCTATGATTTTACGCGTGAGATTTAAAAATCCACAAAATGTTCAGCTATATTCATTAAGGAGATCTGTTACCCATGCGCAGTACAACGAAAATCCTATCCCTGCTGCTTCTCGTTCTCTCCGTCGCACTGGTCGGCTGCGGCGGCACAGACAAAGGCGCAGAAAAGAAAAGTGTGGAACCGTTCCGCATCGTGACATCATTCTATCCCATGTATGTTGCGACCATCAACATCACAGACGGCGTGGACGATGTCGAGGTATACAATATGACGAAGCCCCAGACCGGCTGTCTGCATGATTATCAGCTCATGACAGAGGATATGAAGACGCTGGAAAAGGCAGATGCGTTTGTTATCAATGGCGCCGGCATGGAGGACTTTATGGACAAGGTGACCGAGCAGCAGAAGAAGCTCAAGGTCATCGATGCATCACGCGGCATTGAACTCATTCACGATGATGAGGGCGATAACCCCCATGTCTGGCTCAGCGTGACCGACGAAATTGCTCAGGTGCGCAACATTGCCGATCAGCTGAAGGAAGCCGATCCCGCACATGCCGACAAATACGAGAAGAACGCCGCTGCCTATATCGAAAAACTCACGGCGCTCAAAAATGAGATGCACGTAGCACTCGACAATGTGCCCCACAAGGATATTGTCACCTTCCACGAAGCCTTCCCCTACTTTGCGAAGGAGTTCAATCTGAACATCATTGGCGTGGTAGAGCGTGAGCCAGGTACGGAGCCAACACCGACAGAGCTGCAGGAGACCATCGAGCAGGTGAATGCACTTCCGACGAAGGTGCTTTTTACAGAGCCGCAGTACTCCCCCGCTGCCGCTGAGACCATTGCACGCGAGACAGGCGCCAAGATCTACACGCTTGATCCTGTTGTCACCGGTGAGGCAACGCCTGCGGCAAAGGACGCATACATTGATACGATGAAAAAGAATATGAAGGTATTGCAGGAAGCTCTGCAGTAACCTAACGCAAACGAAAAGACATCCACGGCAAATACGCTGTGGATGTCTTTTGCTTTGCAAGAAATTCATCTCGGATATGATCGTCTATATTTCGGAAACCTTATTTTTTCGGCGCTCCCGAAAGAAGCACTTAATAATCTCTGAGCACTCGTCCGCGAGCACGCCAGCGCGTATTTCCGGCTGATGGTTGAGCGCGGGGCAGCCCGTGATGTTAAAGAGCGATTCACACGCTCCCGCCTTCGCATCCGTACTGCCGTACACAACGCGGCTAATGCGGCTCATGACAATTGCACCGGCACACATGGGACACGGCTCGATCGTCACGTACAGGGTCAGCCCCGTGAGCCGCCAACGCCCGAGCTTCTGACAGGCACCCCGAATCGCAATCAGTTCGGCATGTGCCGTTGCATCATGTTCCGTCTCGCGAAGATTGTATCCACTGGCAATCAGTTCCCCAGCGTCATTCAAGATAACGGCGCCGATCGGAACCTCACCGAGCGCATAGGCGCGCTCCGCCTCTGCCAGTGCAAGGCGCATTCCGTAGGAATCATCCGGCATGAGGGAGCTTCCCCTTCACATCCGAGATATCAGCTTTCCCCTGATAAAAGAGGGACTGCGTCGGACGACCGACCTCAAGCTGATAGGCTCGATTCGAAGAAGAATTTTCTGATTGACGCTGTTTCTTCTTCTCGATCTCATCTTGAAAGATGGATGCGAATGTCTCGCCTTGTTCCTTCTCTTCAAAGCCTTTCCTGCGCTCAAACAGCTCGTCGTTGTTGAACCGCAGACGCTTTATGCGCATGACGCGCTCAATACGTTCTACCATCGCTGACACCTCCAATCATTATTGACACACTATTCTATCTTATATCAATAATATCGTCTGCCCGCGATGGAACTTAAACAAAAAAGGTAGTATTTACCACAATATAACGTGAAATAATGCTGCCCTAATGCGCTCTGTTGTGCACTCCGTCAGCCCGGCGGCCATGCGAGGGAGCGTCCGCCGAGAAGATGGAAATGCAGGTGTCCGACCGTCTGTCCGCCATCTGCACCGGTGTTCGTCACAAGGCGGAAGCCGCCTACATCGACCCCGAGCTCTCGTGCAATCTTTGGCACAACTACGGTCAGAATATGCGCAGCCAGTTCCCGATCCTCTTCTGCGAAATCCAGCACGCTTGCGATATGCTTCTTCGGAATGACGAGAACGTGCTCCGGCGCCTGCGGATCGAGGTCGCGGAACGCTAGCACCAAATCGTCCTCATAGACCTTTGTCGAAGGAATCTCTCCCTGTGCAATCCTGCAAAAGATACAATCCGTCATTTCATTCGCTTCCTTTCAATATGTTTTGTATTGGACTAATTCGCCGCAGACTGAATGATTCCTGCATCCGTGCATCTATCTTTGAAATAGAAGCAATCAGAAATATTCAATCAGATTGAGGAAGAACATCCGCCATCTTGCCGCAGTTTGCAATATCCGTCTCGTAGCCGAAATGCACGAGATCAGCGGCGAGTGCCACATCGGTCACGGTAAAGCCAGAGAGACCGTCTACACCATAGTTAAGGAAGCACTGATAAATTCAGCACCGCCA
>NZ_KB290930.1:324742-411120 GCF_000318175.2 Selenomonas sp. oral taxon 138 str. F0429
CCAATCTGACAGACTTCATTTTATCAGCGATTCCTATACATTGATCGCTGCGGCGACAATGGACGCCTACTGTCCCTGCAAGGACCGCACATACTCCCCCGCTTCGCGCAGGGAGCAGCCGAGAAAGCTCTCCTTGCGCAGACGCGGGCGCGTGTACGCCGGAATCGTCATGCAAATACCCACTAGTCCCCCTGAACGCATATACGTCCATGGTCGTCCGACAGCATAGTCATCAATCCGAACATCGTCGGGTAGTCCGGCAATGATTTCATCATACAGATTCCGATAGTTCAAGAAAAAACCTCCGTATCCTACATTTTTACCTCTATGCCCGTATCGAGCAGGAAGAGATAGCGTTCCTTGACCGCCTTGTGCAGGATGGTCTCCACGGCGTCGCAGTAGAGGTCGATCTGGAACTGGTAGCGCTTGCGCGCAGCGACAGCGGAAATCCTGCGATCCGTCTTGTAGTCGAGTAGGATGTAGTCGCCGTGCTCGTCCTCAAAGAGTACGTCGATGATGCCTTGCAGGAAGATCCGATCGGATGTATCTGTTGCCTCCTCATAGTAGCGCCGCGCAGGGAGCAGCCGTCCAAACGGCAGCTCGCGGTAGATCGCCTTTGCCGTGCGCATACGACGCCCCAGCGGCGAGGAGGCAAATTTCCAGATTTTGCTGACATCGATGCTTTTGCGTTCTGCTTCCGTGAGAATCCCCTTTTTCAGGAGTTCGTCGGCCTGCGCCGCAATGGCAGCGATATTCTCCACATGATCGAGATCGAGCTGCTGCATGACGGTGTGCATTGCCGTGCCGCGCTCCATCGGAGTCAGCTGCTCCCGCTCCGCCGCGCGCAGGAAGCGCGGCATTTCCCATTCCGGCTGCATACTTTCAGCATTGCCGACGGCGGGCAGGAATGGTGCGATCACCTCTTCCTCCACCGCCTGCTGCCGCTTTAGCTCGGTCACACTGGTCTTGGCATGGATATGCGCCGTGCCGCGCAGGTCGTATGTCCAGTCCAGCACCGCTGCAACGCGGTCGGCTGTGCCGCCGTCCGGCAGAGGCTTATCCGCACGGACTGCGGAGAGGACAGCATCTGTCACCTCCTGCTCCTCTGTCTGAGCGGCACGGACGCTCTCATCCAGAATCCTCACATGGAAACGTGCCTGCGGATGCGTCGGCTGACGATGTGCAATTTCGTCCTCACCCTCGAACAGCGGCGCGCCGTCGGGGTGGCGCATGAACGCGAGTGCAATCCAGTCGAGATAGGACTTCGCTGAGAGAATGGCAGATGCAGGAAACTGCGCCTCCTGCGTCTGTGCGTATTTCAGACAGAACGCACGCAGCTGTTCCAGTGCATCCCTTCCTGTGCGCGTGATGCTGAGCGTTCCAGTCAAGATCAGCTTTTCCTGTGCGCGCGTCATGGCAACGTAGAGGATGCGCATTTCCTCCGCAATGGACTCACGCTGAATGATGTTCTTGACCTTCCTTCTTGCCATGGTATCGTATTTCTGTCGTCCTGCTGTTGTATTCTCAGAGACGCGCAGTCCGATTCCTGCATGTGCGTGATAGAGGAGGTCGCCCCTCGTGTCCTGTGTGTTGAATGTGCCCGCAATATTGGCGAGGAAGACAACGGGGAACTCCAGCCCCTTGCTCCTGTGGATCGTCATGATGCGAACGACATCCTCACTCTCGCCGAGCGTTCGGGCAACGGAGAGATCCGTGCTGCGGCGTTTCAGTGCGTCGATGTAACGCAGGAAGCGGAAGAGGCCGCGCTCGTTCGTCCGCTCGAAATCGGCGGCACGGTCGATGAGCATGCGCAGGTTCGCCTGACGCAGCGTGCCCCCGGGGAGCGTGCCGACATAGTCATAGTATCCCGTCTCACGATAAAGTGCCCAGAGCAGTTCGGGAACGCTGTGCGTCAGCGCATGGCGGCGCCAGCGGCGAATGCGCTCCAATGCGTTCTCCGCCGCCTCGTCCCCCGCCGCGCCCGTGAGCATATCGTAAATGCTGCCGCTCGGCGTGCGTACGCGCAGCTCCGCCATCTGCGCCATCGTGAGCCCGATCATCGGTGAGGTGAGCACAGCGGCAAGCGGAGTGTCCTGACGCGCATTGTCGAGGACGGCGAGGAGGGAGAGGATCATGCGGATCTCGCTCGCCTCGAAGTAGCCCGCTGTATCATCCGCATAGGCGGGGATGTTCCGCGCACGCAGGGCGTCGAGTAAAAGCCCTGCGCGCCCCTTCGCCCCGCGCAGGAGGATCACGATATCCCTGTTGCGGAGAGGCTCCCCGTTCTGCAGGACATAGCCCTCCGATTTGAGTTCCTCGATGCGGCGCGCGATGAAATGCGTCTCGACCTCGAATGCCTTGCGCTCCTCCTCTGCCTCCTCATCCTCCGAGGCGGAGTAATCGGCACGGAGAAGGTCGATCTCAAGCGGATCCGCGAGAGATCTTCCCTGCGGCAGATCATCGAACTGGCGGCCGGGATTCAGCCGCGCAGCCTCGTCATAGGCGATGGCAACGGACTCCTCGCTCATGATTTGGGAGAATATCTCGTTGATTGGTTCAAGCACCTCGGCACGGCTGCGGAAGTTCTCGGACATGGTGACGAGTGTCCCGTCCGCCCCATTCGTGCGATACTTTCGATAGGTCGCCTGAAAGAGGGCGGGATCGGCAAGGCGGAATCGGTAGATGCTCTGCTTCACATCGCCGACGATGAAGCGGTTCGCGTCTCGTGCGATCTGACTCAGGATGCCCTCCTGCAAGCCGTTCGTATCCTGATATTCGTCCACCATGATTGCGTCGTAATGTCTGCGCAGCTCCTCCGCAATCTCCGTCGGCATGGCGGTGGTCGGGTTCTCCTGCAGGAGCGCGGGCTGCGCGCAGAGGAGCGCAAGCGCCGTGTGTTCGAGGTCGCTGAAGTCAAGGATGCCGCGCTGCAGTTTTTCCTTTTGAAACGCCTTTTGAAATGCGCTTGTCAGACGTGCGTATTGACGGATTGACGCGTTTGCACGATTTTCCGTCTCACAGAGTTCTGCCGCCGTTGCGGGAAGCTGTCCGATCGAACCGTCCCACGCGGCGTGAATTTTCTCCGTCAGCTTTTTCAGACGCGCGCCGACTGCGGCATCGCAGTCCTCGACCGCTTTGCGCGGAATACTTTTTCGCTGCTTCTTTGCTGCGGCTGCCTCCGTCAGAAATGTTTCCCACGCGCCTTCATCCTCTGCGTGCAGGAAGTGAGCGAGTGAGGAACGGAGGGCTGCGTAAATCTCCCGATTGCCCTCAAGTGCGTCGAGACATTTTGCAGCTGCCGCGCGCAGGTTCGCATCCCCTGCAACGAGGAGCGCTGCTGCCTCGGCATAGTCTGCGCACAGCTGCGAGAGAGCTTGCTTCAGTTCATCCGCAAGCATGGAAAAGCCGCTGCGCGCCCAATATGGCGTATCCGCGCTCTCCTGCCCCTGTGCCCGCAGCCATGTCTCGGGTGAGGGCTGACTGAGAGAAAAGGCATGGAGGGAGAGAATGTCCCCTTGCAGCTGCTCGTCATCGCCCCTGACCCCACCATAGGCGTCAGAAAAGGCAAGAAATCCGTCCGCATCACCGTTCTCGGCACGTTGATACTCCTCTTCGAGCAGATCTTCCACGACCTTGTTTTTCAGGAGGCTGATCTCCTGCTCGCTCGCAATGCGGAAGTTCGGCGGGATGTCGGTCGCGTCGATATGCGACTGGATCAGACGCTGACAGAAGGAGTGAAAGGTCGAGATGTCCGCCCCCGTGAGCAGGACGCGCTGGCGTTCAAGTGCGCCGATGCGCTGATGAAGGTCGGATGCGGAGCCACCGCCCGCAGCAAGTGCTGCAATCTCCTCGTTGAGCGCCACCTCGATGCGCTCCCGCATCTCTGATGCCGCCGCCTTGGTAAAGGTGAGGACGAGGACACGGTCTAGTGAGAGCGTGCCGCTGCGCACCTGCGAGATGATGCGCTCCACGAGGACGCGCGTCTTTCCGGAGCCTGCTGCTGCCGCCACGAGGATATTCTTCCCGTGGGTTTCAATCGCCTTTTTCTGATCTGCCGTAAATGTCATCTGTGCCATCGGATTTCACCTCCCCACATACGATCTGTGCGATTTCTTCCATCGCCGCCTGTCCATTGTCTGCAATATCACGGTAGACATCGCCCCGCCCGAGTTCCGGCTCGAACGCGCAGACGGCGCGATAGGTACAGAAGGTACAGGCATTGCGCTCGTTGAAGCGATAGGGCGCAACCTGTATATTCCCGCGCAGTATCTCCTCGGCTGTCTCACATACGAGCTTTGGCAGATATGCGAGAAGCTGCTCGAACTCCTCCTGTGAGTGAATGTGCTTCTCCGAGTTCTTGGAAAAGCTGCTGTCCTTGTTGAACGATATGCAGAGATGTTCGCCCATCTTGTCAATCTGCTTCACAATCTTTTCGTCTTTGATCAGGAGGCCTGTGAGCACCATTGTAGCCGCAATTTTCTTTTGTAAACTTTCATCATCCAGACGCTTGTCGTTCGGCACAACGGGATTCACCGCAGGCACATAGAGCATGCCGGCAGGGATGCTGCTGTCATCGAGCAGGGAACGGACGACGAAAAGATAGAGGAGCAGCTGCATTTTCAGCCCGTGCCGAATCTCGGGCAGGAGCAACGATGTCCCGCCCGTCTTGTAGTCGAGGACAAGGTAGTAGTCCATGTCCCTCGTCACGTCGAATCGGTCGATCTGACCGCGCAGGGACAGGGTCATGCCGTTGGAGAGCGGAAAGTCTGCCACCTTGACCCCGTCACTTCGGCGTCCGAAGCTGAGTTCAAATCTGTGGGGATGAAAGGAGGATTCCTTCGCCCACGAGGTGAGATGGCGGATAACCTGCTGTGCGGTGCTGCGTATCCGATCGACGCGGTGACGGTAGCCGGCGCTGCTCATGAGGACGGCGCTCCGTATCTTCGGTATGAGACCTTCCAGCAGCGCGTCAATCTGCGCCGCGCCGCCCGCCTCTGCTGCGACCCAGTCATTTGCATACTCTGTGCGTACCCACTCGCCGTATCCGTGCAGAATCTCATGCAGGAGGGTTCCGAAATCGCTGTTCTGGAACTCATAGACATCGCGCTCGCGCAGACCAAGCCCGTATCTCGCAAAGTGGCGAAACGGACACTGACGGAAGGTCTCGAGTCTGGTCGTACTGCCGCTGATCCGCCCATTGCGCGCGTACAGCTCCGCTGCGATAGAAGCAGAAAGAGCCTCCTCGCGCGGTGCGGCAAACAGACCGCGTACCATCAGCCGAAGGAGCGGGTGCATGGGGGGATCGCTGCGCATCCAGTTGTAGACATCCTGCCACAGGGGGCGCATTTCCCCCAGCTCCTTCTGCCCCAGCAATGCGCCCGAAAGCGACGAAAGCATCGGGTGCGGCGCAGACAGGACGAGATCGTCCTGCCGCTGTACCATTGCAAGCGGTATCGAGAGCAGCTCCGGCGCTATCATGCGCAGACGTGCCACGAGTGGCGACGGTGCGAGTGCAGTGCCGTCGACAGAGGAGAGCGCATAGGAGACCCACAGGTATTCGCGCGCCTCCGTGAAGCCGCGATAGAGCTGATAGCGTTCGAGAAACGTCTGCTCCTGTGTGCCGCCGAAGATCATATACGGCGTATCGGCAAGTGATTCACGTATGGACAGGCGGTCTGCGTCCGACAATACGCCCTGCGGTGCTACGGCACGCGGCATGATGCCGGCATTTGCACCCACGATATAGGTGGCGCGGATGCCTGCGAGGCTGTTCTGATCGAAGGAGGCAAGCGTCACATGATCGAGCCCCGGGGGAATCAATGCGATTTCAAGCGCATCCAGACCGTCTCCCAGCAGCTCCTCGAAGTCGCGGGCGGAGATCTCCTGCTCACCGCTGACCTCGACAAGCTGCTCGAAGAGCGTCATGCAGGAAGCCCAGATCTGACGATGCGCCGCCGCATCCGCGAGACGCCCCTCCGCATCTGCCGCTGTCCGCCACGCATCGAGCGTCTGCTGCGCCCCCAGCTGATCGAGGAAGTCGTAGAGGGCGCGCGTGCGCTCATATGCCGTGCTCTGCTCACTCGAAAGATGCTGCGTCAGGATGGAGAGCGGTGCGGCGATGCGTCTGCGCATTGCATCGAGGGCAATCTCCTCGGCAATACGCAGGGCGTTCTGTTCCGCCCCCATCTCCTCGTCTGGAATTGCGCGGCGGACGAAGTTCCACTCATCCGTCATCGTCCACTGACGCTCGGTGCGGATGCCAAATGCAATGCAGTAGTTCTCGAGCCGATCCACGGCTTCCTGCCAGTCGCCGCAGTCAAAGAGTTCGTCTTCTTCCGCTGCGCTCGCTGCTGCGTCTGCGGTGACGTGAAAGAATCCTGTGCGCAGCGCACGGAATACGCTGTCATATCCCCAGCCGCGCCACGCTGTCTGTGCTGCAGCGCACAGCAGTTCGGCAAGCGGGTGATGTGTACTGGGGCGTTTTGCGTCCAGATAGCATGGAATACCGCAGTCCGTCAATGCCTGTGTCAGGAGTTCCCCGTAGGTATCTATATCGCGCACGAGTACTGCAATCTCGCGATAGCGGTACTCTTTTTCGCGTGCGAGGCGGAGGATGTCTGCCGCCACGGATTCCGCCTCAAGGCGCGGATTCGCAGCCTCCACGAGTCTCAGAGCATCGTCTGTGACAGGGGCAAGGCGCTCGTGACCGAACAGCTTCGCCTCGACCGCTCTGAGCGCGTCACTCTGCGCGCGGTGTTGTTCCTGCATCAGTCGGATGGTTGGAGCAGCGGACGGATCGAGCTCCCTGAGAGTATCCGTCAGCGCGTTCATGGTCTGATAGCTGTGTGCAAATAGTCCCGTGTCCAATGTATTTTCCGGTAAATTCGTATGTACGCGATCACCCTCACGCCGTCCGTCCATCGTCAGGCTGACGTGAATCATATCTACTGTCTGAAAGAGCGCACGAAAGACAGCCAGCTCCTGCGGATTGAAAAAATCGAATCCGTCGACCCAGATTTCAGCGCCGCGTAGAAAGGATGCCTCCGCAAGCTGCTGTGCAAGGCGCTCCATCCGATCTGTCTGATCGGTCAGCCGCCCCTCCATGCGCGCGGACAGTTCGTCCATGATGAGCGCGAGCTCCGTAAGTTTCTGAGGCAGGCGCCCTGCGGCATCTTCGCTCTGATTGGCTGCCTCACGCAGAATCTTGGGACTCAGGCGGTAGCGTCTGAGCTCGGCGATGGTGCGCCCCAATGTCTCTGTAAAGCCGCGCTTGGTTACGGAGCGCGCAAAGACGGAGAAGTCCTCCCGGTGCTTCAGCAGGATGTCCTTGAGCAGGATGCGGCGCCCGATCTCGCTGATGCGCGGCAGATGCGCACCGCCGGTCTCGAGGAGCACCTGCCGCGCAAGGCGGCGAAAGCCGAACACATACGTCTGCAAAAAGCCCGCACTGTCCGTCAGCGTCTCTGCCAGAGCGCGCTCCGCGGCATAGGTCATATGCTCCGGCACGAGGAGGATGCGCTGTCTGCCGAGTGGCTCACGCATCAGAGCCTCCGTCATCGCAGCAAGACAGGCATGTGTCTTGCCCGTGCCCGCGCGCCCGATGATGAACTCCAGTCCTGCCGTCATAATGCCTCCGCTCCGCCCTGTGTAAAGCGCGCCCTGCTGCCGCTCGCCGTGCGCGTGACCTCGAGATGCACGGGAATGCGCGCGCGCAGCTCCTCGACGTGCGAGATAATTGCAACGAGCCGCCCCCCCTCCTGCTGCACCTCGAGCAGGGCGCGGATGGCGACGTCGAGTGTCTCGCTGTCGAGCGAGCCGAAGCCCTCGTCGATGAAGATCATATCGAGGTGCATCCCGCCCGCGTAGTGCTGAACGACATCCGAGAGCCCGAGCGCAAGCGCCAAAGATGCGAGAAAGGTCTCGCCGCCGGACAGCGTGCGTGAGACGCGCGGAAGCCCCGTGTACTCATCGAATACATCGATCTCAAGCCCCCACCATTTATTCCTGTGACCGCCCTCGCCGTGTACGAGACGATAGCGGCCGCGGCTCATGACGACGAGGCGTGCGTTTGCTGCCTCGATGACATCGCTCAGAATCGAACGCAGGACGTAGGTCTGAAAATGTACCTGATAGGGCGCTTTTGCCGCCGCCACATTCGCAAGTCTGCCAATGACACGATAGCGCTCTGCACGCGCCGCCCCCGCTCGCTCGAGCGCATCGATCTCGTTCATCATACGCGTGAGCGCGTCCCGCCGTTCCGTGCGGATGCCCTGCTCCCTCGCCTGATTGCGCACCGCCTGATCGGCGGCGGTTTCCGCCGCCATGAGCGCAGCCATATCGGGAGGCATCAGCCCCTCTGCGGCTTTTTTTGCCGTATTCAGCAGCTCTGCTGCGGTCTTGTAGTCGGTCTCATAGGCGTTGATCCTCTTCTGTACCTTCTCCAAATGCTTGCTGTCCGCCCAGTTGCCCGCGATTGCCGCATGATATTCCTCCTCGGAGGAGAATCCCGCCTGTGCACGCGCAGCGCCATATTCGCTCTGCGCCGTCTGTGCCGTCTGTATCGACTCTGTGTGGGCGCGCTTTGCGGCAGCATGTGTGCTTTCTGCACGTGCATTGGAGGCAGCGGCCTCCTTCTCCTTTTCCTGTGCCGCATCGTATGCACGCTTTTGTTGTGCGACCTCCTCTGTCAGCCGCTGAATTTCGGGAGCGATCTTCGCGTAGTCACGATATTCCTCGGGCAGCTCTGTCTCGAGCGCCGCCTGCTCTCCCTCGCGCAAACGCATAAGGTCGCGCTGCTTCTGTGCATCGGCAGTTTTCTTCTCCTGTTCCGCGCGCATGGATTCAAGCTGCGCCTGCTGCGCGCTGTGCTGCGTTGTCCGCTCCGTATGCTCCTTTTCGGCGTGTCTTAACTGTGCGTCGTGCTGCTCTGTCCGCTGCGCCATTCCTTCGATTGTATCAGAACCCAGAAGTTCATCCAGAAGTTCCTGCTCCTGTGTGCGGCTCTGATTTGCGCGCGCGTACTTCTCTTTTGCCTCTTCCAGCTTCCGTGCGGCGTTCTGTGCGTTCTGTTCGGCAGCGTCCACGGCCTTTGCACAGGACTCCACCTCCTGCTCGGAGGGGATGTCCTCCGCGTGCATCGCAGGGCTGGGGTGAGACAGCGCACCGCAGACAGGACACGGTGCCCCGTCTGCAAGCGTCTCAGCAAGGCGCGCCGCACTGCCGAGATCGTAGAGCGTCTGCATCTGTCGCAGCCTTGTCTTGGTTTCCGCCAGCTGCTGCGAGGCGTCCTTCACAATCTGTTGCGCCTCTTCCTGCTGCGTGCGGAGCTTAGATTCCTGTGCAGTCAGCGCAGTGATGCGGGCTGCGGCGCTCTGACAGCGTTTCAGGCGATCTTGTTCGTGCTGAAGCGCCTCCTTGCCTGCCAATATCTTTTCAAGTGCGGCAATGCGCTCCTCATTCTCCTTGCATTCAGCTGTCAGCTTTTCAATGGCATCTGCAGCCGTCTTTTTTTCCTCTTCGAGATGTTTTGCATACGCGCGCAGCTGCTCTGCCGATGCGCGGCAGTCCCGAAGTTTTTGGGCACGCTCCGCATAGTTCGAGAGCAACTGAATGCGCTCCGTTTTTTTCGTGCGCTCCGGCTCGGCTTCCTCAGCTGCCTTCAGCGCCTCCTTTGCCGTATGGAGCGCCGTCTGTGCCGCAGTCAGACGCAGGGCGGCTTCCTTCAGCTCCCCTGCTCTCGTCTTCTCCTGCTCCGCCGCCTGCACGGCTGCGTGCTCCTTGTAGATGACGGGCTGCGCACGCTGCGCGCGTTCCAGAAGTATGCGAAAATCTGCGACTGATTTTTCCTGTGCCTGCTTTTCCTCAAATCGTTTCTGTGCATCGGCAAGTTCCTGCAGTTTTTGCTGTGCTGCCGTCCCCGCCTCACGTGCGCGGCGCGCCTCGCGCTGCTTCTCCTCCAACGCCTTGATCTCTGCAGCATGGTTGTCAATCACCGCACTCAGTTCGGCGACGCGCGTACGCAGCTCATCGAGGCTGCCGAGATTCTCCCCGTGCAGCATCTGATCGATGCGCGCACGCTCCTCGTTTGCCGCGCGCTCAAGCTTCAGAGACTCCTGTAGCAGAGCATCCTCGATGCGTTGATAACGCTCCGTGCGAAAGATGCGCTGCATAATGGCGCTGCGATCCTTGACCTCGGCAAGCAGGAAGCGCTGAAACTGCCCCTGCGGGAGAAGGACGACCTGGCGGAATTGATCGGCGTCAAAGCCGATGAGCTGACCGATTCGTTTCGATACCTCGGTCACGTTCGAATCGAGCAGAATTTCATCGCCGTCCTCTCCCTCATTCGGGAGTTGGTAGAGCTGACCTATCGGCGGACGGCGCGTCATCTTCCCGCGTGACATGCGCTCGTATGTCGGTGAGCGCAGGACGCGATAGCGGCGGCGTCCGAGCGCAAAGACGTACTCCACCTCTGTTGTCCGCTCCGGCGGAGCAGTGGCAGAGCGCAGTGTTGTCCCCTCTCGGACATTACCGCTGGATTCTCCGTACAATGCAAATACAATAGCGTCAAGAATCGTGGTCTTTCCTGCTCCCGTCGCTCCATGAATGAGTACAAACGGAGCGTCTGCAAGCGCAGATTCAAAATCCAGCACCTGCTCCTCGACATAGGAGCCGAATGCCTGCAAGCGTAGTTTCAGCGGTCTCATTCTGCACGCGCCCCCTGTTCCAGCGAATCAATCACACGAACGAGCTCCCTCCGCTCAGCTTCTGTCAGCTCGTCTGAGGTCACCTCGGCAAAGAAGTCAGAGAAGAGGTAGAGATCGGACTTGCCGCGCTCATAGCTGCGCTCCGTGGAGGAAAGGCGATTGACGTTGATGTTGGGGCGCGTGATGGTAAAGAGATTCGGATAGATCCTGCGCAGCTTCTCATGTGCAGCGAGTACGGCATCCGTGTCGAGGAGCTCCACGCAGATATAGTCGTCATGCGGGAGCGGATCGAAGTCCTCGCGCATGAGTTCATCCATCAGCCCGCTGACAATGCGTACATCGTGACGCGGCGTCAGCGGATAGAACATATGGGACGCCATCCTTTCGGCATCCAGTTCGACGAGTTCCACTCCCTTTTTATGGCGGGCTTCATCGAAGGAGTATTTCAGCAGAGAGCCGGAATATCGGATATTCTCCGCTCCTGCGCGCTGTGGTGCATGCAGATGTCCAAGCGCCGTATAGGAATATGTGGAGAAATTCTCTGCGCTCACCTGATCGCTGCCGCCGACGGAGAGTGCGTGCTCCGACTCCGAGACCTGCCCGCCAATGACAAAGGCGTGCGCTACCGCCACACTGCGTGCCGAGGGTGGAATCTGCGCGCGTGCCGCCGCGATCTGTACGGCGAGCGCCGTGTCAAACGAAAGTGCCTCCTCCACGGAGAATGCCGCGCGCACATGGGGCGGATCTCCATAGGGAATGAGCGAGAAATACACAGAGCCGAATTCATCCGAGAGAACGACGGGGGCCTCATCGGCACGCACAGTTCCCGCAGGATAGATGCCGGACGCACGAAGAAGCTGTGCGCCAAAATGAAGGCGCACAGCGCTGTCGTGATTCCCTGCGATGAAGAGCACCTTGACCCCTTGCTCTGCCAGCCGCGTCAATATATTGTTGAAGAGTTCGACTGCCTCGGGCGGCGGAATGGCACGGTCATAGACATCCCCTGCAATCACGAGCGCATCAGGACGCACATCTCTGCACAATGCGAGCAGTTCCTCCAGCACATATGCCTGGTCCTCCGTCATATGCCGCTGCCCGAAGAGTTTTCCCAAATGCCAGTCTGCCGTATGGATGAACCGCATTTCATTCCCTCATCTCTGCTTATGAAATTGCTGATAGGTGCTTCCCTATGAATTTGCTTCCTCGGCAAGGATCTTTGGAACGGAAGAGCTGCCAATGCCGAGACGCTCGACACCCATCTCCAAGAATGCCTTTGCCGTTGCATAGTCCCGAATGCCGCCGGATGCCTTGACCTTGCACCGCCCATGTGCTGTGTCCAGCATGATCTGCAGCTGCTCCTCCGTTGCTCCCGTACCGAAGAAGCCCGTCGCTGTCTTAACAAAATCCGCACCCGCAGCAATGCTGACCTCTGTTGCGCGTGCAATCTTCTCCGCTGTCAGCTGACTTGCCTCGAAGATCACCTTCACAATAACATTCCGTGCATGCGCTGCATTAACAACGGCGCGTATTTCCTCCTCGACCTCTTCCCACTGTCCGGAGCGTGCGAGACCGTAGTTCATCACCATGTCCAGTTCCTCGGCGCCGTACTCCATATAGTAGCGTGCCTCGATCTCCTTGACTGCGGCGGGTGCTTTCCCATGCGGGAAGTCCAGCACCGTGCAGACGTGCGTATCTGTATTCCGACAAAGACGGACAGCGAGAGGAATATCCGAAGGCTGGACGCAGACCGAACGGCATTCCAGCCGCACAGCCTCCTCGATTGCCGCACGCACCTCCTCGCTCGTCATGGAGGGATTCAGAGGAGACGAATCAATATATCTGCTGAGTTTCATATGCTGTCCTTTCCATCCGCGCCGATCATCTCTCTGAGCATTACCTCATCCAATACGGGAATGCCGAGATCTTCCGCCTTTTGGAGTTTACTTCCTGCGGCTTCTCCCGCGACAAGATAATCGGTCTTTTTCGACACCGATCCTTTCACGATGCCTCCGTGTGCAGTAATCAGCGCCGCGCATTCCTCGCGCGAGAGCGTTGGCAGCGTTCCCGTAATGACAAAACTCTTTCCCGCAAGCGCCGTTCCTGCGCGCACAATGGGGGCACTCTCAAAGTTCACGCCAGCAGCGCGGAATTTGTCGAGCAACGCTTTTCCCGATTCCGATGCGAAGAATTCCGTGAGCTTCTGCACACTGATCTCGCCCATATCTGGTACATCGAGGATGCGCTCCGGCGCTGTGATTGCGATCTCCTGCAGGGCGTCAATGGAGGGAAATGCCTGCATGAGAGAGATTGCCGCCGCACGCCCGATGCCGGAGATCCCCAGTCCCGTGAGCAGTCGATCGGGGGTATTTGCCTTGCTCGCTTCAATCGCGGCAAGACGATTGTCCACGCTCTTTGCACGGCCGATGATGCCGGACGCAATCAGTCCCTCACGATGTAAATGGAGAGCATATATATCTGCAATGTCATGCAGATAACCATTGTGCGTCAGTGCAATGACGGCAGACTCTCCAAAGCCCTTGATGTCCATTGCATTGCGGCTGACGAAGTTTAGGATGTGATTCTCCACCTGTGCAGGACAGGCGGGATTCTGACATTTGATATCCGCCGTATCGGACTCGCGGACAGCATGGGAATGACAGACGGGACAGCGGTCACCGATCAGATACGGCTCCGCTGTCTGCGGGCGTTTCTCTTTGATGACCGCCTTGACGCGCGGGATGATTTCACCCGACTTATAGACGAGAATTGTGTCGCCAATCCGTATGTCCAGACTGTCGATATAGTCCTGATTGTGCAGGGTCGCGCGCTCGACGCGTGTACCGCAGAGCTGCACGGGGTCGAATACCGCCGTCGGCGTAATGCGCCCCGTGCGTCCCACGGACAGCTCAATCGCACGCAGAACGGTCTCCTTTTCCTCGGGCGGATACTTGTAGGCAATCGCCCAACGCGGCGCCTTTGCCGTTGCTCCCAGCTCCGTGCGCTGTGCAAAATCGTTGACCTTGACAACCGCGCCATCGATGTCATAGGGAAGATCTCCGCGCCGTACACCGATCTCCGTGATTGCGTTCCAGACTTCGTCCGCTGTATGACAGACACGATAGTTTGAAATAATCTTGATCCCCTGCGCGCGCATGAAGTCGTATGCCTCTGTATGCGAGGAGAATGTGCGTCCCTCTGCACGCTGCAAATTGAAGACGAACATCGAGAGTCTGCGCTCGCGCGTCACGCGTGCGTCCAGCTGACGCAGCGTTCCTGCCGCACAGTTGCGCGGATTCGCAAACGGTTTCAGCCCGAGGAGTTCCTGCCGCTCGTTGACCTCGGCAAATGCCGCGCGTTCCATGTAGACCTCGCCGCGCACCTCGAAGTATGGGATATATTCATGTAGTTGCTCGACAACATCACTGATTGCACGTGCATTCAGCGTGACATCCTCGCCCTGTACCGTTCCGTCGCCGCGCGTGATGGCACGCGCAAGCGCACCGTTTTCATAGCGGAGTGCGAGGGAGAGTCCGTCAATCTTTTCCTCGACAACGAATTCCGCTGTCGGGAAATGCGACAGAATGCTAGCGACAAAGGAGCGTATTTCCTCTTCACTAAATACATCCTGCAGAGAAAGCATGGGGACATCATGGCGAACGAGTACGCCGACCTCGCGCTGTGCACTGCCGCCCACCTTCTGGGTCGGCGAATTCTTCGTGATGAGTTCCGGATACTCCACCTCGATTGCTTTCAGACGCTGCATGAGCATATCGAAGTCATAGTCGGAAATATCCGATGCATTCGCGTCATAATACTGCTTAGAATATTTTCGGATCTTCTTTCGCAGCTCTGTGAGCTCGCTCTTGATATCTACGATGTCGCTCATATCTTCCTCACAGCTTCAAAATTGGTGCATACTTCTGTATGAATTTCTTGATTCCTTCGCCCGGGAACGCAATCGTCAGCTCTGCGTCCTCGCCCGAGCCGCTGATTGCAACAACGCGCCCGTCTCCCCATTTGCTGTGGCGTATGGCGTCACCTGCCGCAAATTTCGTCTCTGTGTCGGGGCGGATGACACTCCCGTCCTCTGCTGTATGCTGCGGCGGCGGGGGCAGATAGGAGCGCCGACCACCGCCGCAGCCGCGTCCCCATACATCGGAACGCCCGTGTGAACTCCCCGCATCCGCAAAGAAATCCGCCGTCTTATGCTCCACAAGCTCCTCGGGAATCTCCGCGAGGAAGCGCGAGGGGCGCGACATCTCCGTCCGCCCGTAGATTGTGCGCTGACGCGCATATGTGAGATAGAGACGGCGCTCGGCGCGTGTAATGCCGACGTAGCAGGTGCGCCGCTCCTCCTCGATCTCCGTATCGTCGAGCAGGGTGCGTGAATGCGGGAAGAGCCCCTCCTCCATGCCCGCCACGAAGACGGTCGGGAATTCCAGTCCCTTTGCCGCATGGAAGGTCATGAGAGTTACGCTGCCCTCCGACTGCTCCGTCTCATCCACGTCGGAGATGAGCGAGATCTGTGCGAGGAAATCCTCCAGCCCGTTCTCTCCCTCTTCCGCGCCGTCTTCGAAATTCTTTGCCACGCTGATAAACTCACGCAGATTCTCGAGACGGTCGCGATTGTCCTCCTTCGGATCGTCCTCGAGTGCGGCGGCATAGCCCGACTCCTCAATGATGTCCTCGACAATTTCGTGCAATGGCCGCGTGCCGAGCTGTCCCATGTAGGTAAAGACGAGGGCGGAGAAATCCTCAAGCTCGAATTTTACCTTTGCAGAGAGCTTTGGAATCGTGCTGAGGAGCTGCTCGTCCGTGATAAGTTCAAAGAGGGAGATACGATATTCCGCCGCCTTCTCGATCATGCGCCCGAGGGTTGTTTGACCGAGTCCGCGCTTCGGCACGTTGATAATGCGCAGGAGGCTCAACGTATCGCGTGGATTGTAGATCACGCGCAGATAGGCAATGATGTCCTTGATCTCGCGGCGGTCATAGAAGCGCACCGCGCCGACCATGGAATACGGAATGCCCGTTGCGTAGAACGCTTCCTCGATGTTGCGGGACTGTGCGTTCGTACGATAGAGAACGGCAATATCGCCATATTTCGCGTTGAACATCGTGTGCAGACGCTCCACTTCGCGCACGATGAAGGCAGCCTCGTTCTTCTCCGTCCCGCCCTCATAGACGGTGATGGGATCACCCGTAGGATTGTCCGTCCAGAGCTCCTTCTTCTTGCGCGTCAGATTGTTCTCAATCACGGCATTCGCCGCTGCGAGGATGTTCTTAGTCGAGCGGTAGTTCTGCTCGAGCAGGATCACCGTCGCTTCGGGATAGTCGCGCTCGAAGTTCAGAATGTTCCTCATGTCCGCACCGCGCCAGCCGTAGATCGACTGATCCGCATCACCCACAACGCAGATATTGCGGTGTCCCTCGGCAAGCAGCTTCGTAATCGCATACTGTGCGCCGTTTGTGTCCTGGTACTCATCCACGAGGATGTAGTGAAATTTCTTCTGGTACTTTTCACGCACCCCAGCGTTATTTGTGAGCAGCTCCACCGTCAGCATGAGCAGATCGTCGAAATCCAGTGCATTGTTTGCGCGCAGCTTCGACTGGTAGAGCTCGTAGATCTTTGCCACCTGCTCCGCAAAGAAATCCGTCGCCTGTGCCGTGAATGCCTTGACATCAAGCAGGCGGTTCTTCGCATCCGAAATATGAGACTGGACGGCGCCCGGTGCCGTATGCTTCTCGTCGATATTCAATTCCTTCAGGCATTCGCGGATCAGCGCCTTTGAGTCCGAGGCATCATAGATGACAAAGTTCTTCGCATAGGTGCCGAGCTGCTCGATCTCCATGCGCAGGAAACGGGCACAGAAGGAGTGGAACGTGCTCAGCCAGACATCGTGCGCAGCATCCCCGATCAGCGTGTCCACACGGTCGCGCATTTCGCGCGCCGCCTTGTTCGTGAAGGTGATGGCAAGAATACGGTACGGCGGAACCCCCTGCTCCAAGAGGTTTGCAATGCGGAAGGTCAGTACACGCGTCTTGCCGGAGCCGGCGCCCGCCACGATGAGGAGAGGTCCCTCAAGGCAGGCAACGGCCTTTTGCTGTGGCTCGTTCAGCCCCTGAAATAGATCCATGGAAACTCCTTTTCCTGCAATAATTTTCCTGCAATAAGAAAGGCGGGGCCGCCACATCTGGCCAACTCCGCCCCTGCCGTCATAGAAATATTTACCGTTACGTCTTGATCCGCTTGACCGCCTCCGAGAGCGGCGGGATGATCTGCTTCTTGCGCGACATGACCCCGGGCAGATAGAGATGCGTCCCGCTCGTATCCTTGCGGAAAGCCTCGCCGATCAGCGTGCGCGGCGATCCCGTGAAGAGCAGATAGGTCGCCTCCTCGAGGATGTCCGTAATCATGACGAGGCTCAGGTCAAACCCTTCGGAGTCGCAGATGCTCTTCATCGCAGCGAGGAGCTCGTCCTCCTTCGCCATGATTTCCTTCGTATCCATGACGGAGGTCTGACTGACAATGACGCGATATGCACCGATGGTGAATTCCTTGAGATCGTTGCGTACAATCTCCATCGGAGACATATTGCCGATGCTGGAGCCTGCCTTGAGCATCTCGAGTCCGTAGGTGTTCAGATCGACGTTTGCAATGTCCGCGAGTCGTTCTGCCGCCTTCTTGTCCTTCGGCGTGCAGGTCGGGGACTTGAAGAGCACGGTATCCGAGATGATCGCCGAGAGCAGAAGTCCTGCGATCGACGGCGGGATGTCGATGTCGTTCTGCCAGTGCATATTCGAGACAATCGTCGCCGTGCAGCCGACCGGCTCCGCGTGTGTGTAGATCGGCTCGCTCGTGCTGATGCCGCCGAAGCGATGATGGTCGATGATCTCGATGATCTTCGCCTCCTCGATCCCCTCGACCGCTTGATTGCGCTCGTTGTGATCCACGAGGATGACCTGCGCCGGCTCCGAGACAACGAGGCGGTCGCGGCTGACAAGGCCTACGATGCGCCCGTTTTCCAGCACGGGGTAATTGCGGAAATTCGTCTCCTCCATCGTCCCCTTGATATCCGAGAGGAGGTCGAGCGGCTTGAAGCAGACGGGATTGTCGTGCATGATCCGCCGAATTGGGACGCACTGGTTGATGAGACGCGCCACAGTATAGGTATCATACGGCGTCGAGAGCACGAAGATCCCGCGTGCCTCTGCCTCCTCAAGTGCCTCTGCGGGCACGCGCCCATCTCCCGTCACAATCAAGCAGGCGATGCCCTGCTGAATGCAGGCGAGAATCGTCTCTGTCCGACGGTCGCCGACGAGCACAATGTCGTTTTCCTTGATGAGCTTATGGATAGTCTCTACGCTGCCGGCGGCAATGCGAATCTGTCCCTTGATCGTCTCGCCCTCTTCCCCGGCGACGAGCACATTGCTGTCCGTTGCACGGATGATGTCGCGATAGCGCACGCGCATATCCGAGAGATTCGTCATGCCGAGCTCTTGGAAATAGCGCTTTGCAAGATCGCTGACCGAGACGATGCCGACGAGAATGCCCTTGCTGTCCGTCACGGGGATCGAGCGCAGATCGTTCTCGCGCAGCACCTCGCCCAGATTGCGCAGGGTGTCGTGCTGACGAACGACAATCTTGCAGTCCATCGCAATGTCCTTGACGCGCGGATAGAGATCGGGAATGAGGAGCGGCTGCTCGACATGGAAATACTCGAGTGCGAACTTCGTCTCCTTATTCACCTTACCGGCACGTGCCGCAACAGCATTGACGCCCATCGCCTGTTTCAGATGCGCGTATCCGACCGCAGAGCAAATGGAATCTGTATCCGGATTGCGGTGCCCGATGACGTAGATCGGCTTTGCAACATTCAAGATGATACCTCCCTATCGCGGCTTCCACATGCCGCACACTTTGATTCCCATTATAGCATACTCACGGATGTGATTCAATTTTTGCAAAAATAAAAAGATGTGGGCGCTCGCAGGAATACGCCGACATCTAAAACTATACCTCAAATGCGTTCTTGATTGCGTGTACTGTCCATGTGTCGCCGACAGCGTAGACCTCAAGCACATCAAAACGGCAATGCGCGTTCTCCATATGGCGCTCACGCAGGTACCAATATGCCGTCTGTACGATTTTTTGACGCTTACGGTAGTGAACCGACTCTGCAGGCGTTCCGCAGCGGATAATGCGGCGCGTCTTCACCTCGACAAAGACAAGTGTTCCATGATCGTCTGCGATGATGTCGATCTCGCCGATTTTGCACCGATAGTTGCGCGTGAGGATGCGGCAGCCCTGTCGGCGCAGATACTCTGCAGCACAGGATTCTCCCTGATCGCCGAGCGTCTTGTTGCTCATGACGTGGGTCTCCGATCACCCATGTGGCGGTCAATGCGGTAGACGTGTGCAAGTACTTCCGCAATCGTACGGTAGAGTTCGGGCGGGATTTCGCGGTCGATCTCGAGCGCCATCAGCATATTGACGAGGGATTTGTTCTGATAGACGGGGATTCCGTTCTTTTTTGCCTCTGCGAGAATGCGGTCAGCGACAAGCGAGCGCCCCTTTGCCGTCACTCGCGGGGCACGGTCGTTCTTCACATCATATTTGATTGCAACGGCGCGCTGTTCCTCTGCCTCCGGCATATCCTCGACAGGCGAAGTGTCCTGATCCCAATGTTCCGCCATCTCTCACCCATCCTTGTGCCTACTATCGTTCGTCCATATTATACAGAGGCGCAGCGTTCTCCGTCAAGCGGGGAACGCGACTTGTCTCCGTCAGTTGGTAAAGAAACGGCGCTCACCGATTGCGCCGATCTGGATGCCCTCGATGACGAGCGATGTACCGTCCGCCGTCTCCCGTATGCTGTCGAGCGCATTGCGAAACTCCCATGCCGCGTCTGCGTCGGAGAAATAGAGCCGCATATCGACGTGATTTTTCTCGTAGATGCGGTTGATGAGCTCCACCGTACCGATGTTGTCCGTGAGCACGCAGATGCGCAGCCACGTCTCCTTTTTGATGCGATCCGTTTCCTCGTCCTGATGCGCCTCATCGTAGACGTGGATGTAGGCGGGATATTCGGATGCACCCATAAAGAGCGGCATGACGAAGTTCATCGAGCGCTGCCCTGGCTGAGGCGCGGCATTCTCGCCCTCGAGCGCGTTGCGCATGGTGAGGGCGAGTGCGGCGACATCCCTGCCCGCACGCTTGTATTGTTCCGCCGTCATCCTGCGCGTCTTTACGATATCCGCCATCTGCATGAATGCCCAGAGACGCGGGAGGTCGGGAAGCTGCTGCTCGAACGCCGCCTGACGCACCGTGCCGGGGATATTCGCCTGCGTCAGCTGGATGAGTTGCTGCAGCTGCTTCGCATCTCCCTCGCTCATCGTCTGACTGCGGCCATTTACAAAATTTTGCAGCAGAAGTGCCTCGCGTTGGCTAATGTTCTCGTTTTGCAGGAGAGTCTGTGCGAGATTGCGCAGGACATTCATCGTCTGCGGCGTGTTCTCCATCGTCTGTGTGAAGAAGCGCGGAATCGCAGTCTGCATCTCGGGGGACTTCATCTGTGCAGCGGCTTGTGACGGAGATTTTGCTGCATTAGCAAGTTCCGCCTCAGCGCCCGTCTGTGGACGTGCGGACTGCGCCGCCCCCTCTCCCTGCGGAGCGGATTTTGCGGATTGCATCTGTGTTTCCGTGTTGGTTGATGCTCGTGTGCCCACATCTGCGGAAGGTTTGTTTTCAGGAGTGGTGGCAGGGTCGCCCTGACGTGGCACTGTATTTGTCGGCTCTTTGCCCGTCTGCAAGGGCGTATTGGTATTCCCTGTCGGTGATGCAGTATTCTGTCCACGCTCGGCGGGTGTCGTCCCCGTTTGGGGCAGCTCGTTCGTCATCGCTTTCTGTGCGCTGCCCGCCTCATTGGAGGATGCCTGTGCATGCTGCGTAGGAGAAGTATTGGACTGTGCAGGGGCTTCGCCCGCGCCCTTTACGACATTTTGCGGCATCATATCTGCCGCCTTTCCGACGGCCTCCTGCGGCATATTCGCCACCTGTCGGACAGCAGCAGACGTATTGTCCTTTGCCATCGCCTCGGGTGCCGTCCCCGTCTGCGTGCGTGTCATCTGCTGCTCGGGCAGTCCGTCCTCTGAGAGTGGCGCATTTGTATTTTGCGCAGACGAAGCAGTCCGCGTCTCCTGCCCGCCTGCTGATGGCGCAAGAGTATTTTGTGCATCGTCGCCCTGCATATTCGCATTCGTCGGCTGCGGAGCTGTGGCTGTGCCTGACGGATTGCGTGGCATGAGTAGCTGAACGAGTTGATTCAAAAAGGAAAGCGAGGTTGAACCTGCTCCACCAGATGTGGCGGCAGAGCCCTGCGCGTTCAGCTGGGCAAGAAATGTCTGCAATTCCTTCGGCAGCAGCTCTGAGTTTCCTGTGTCGAGGAGCTGGAACGCTGCCTTTGTCAGCATGATCGGCTCGAATGTTGCGCCAGATTCCTTTGCAAGCGCGGATTTCAGACCCGTCAGAAGCGCCGCGAGATCGTCTCCGACACGCGGGATACTCCCCTCTGTCTCCGCCATCGATCCGAGCTGGTTGAGCATGCGCGCAAGCGTCGTCAGCTGATCGGTCGAAAAGCGCTGACTCGCGGCTGTGCTGCCGAGTCCCTGTCCGAGCGTCGTCTCGATGGAAAAGGACTGCCGTATCATATTCTGGATGACTTCCTTGAGTTCGGCGGGCATCTGCTGCACATTCGTCTGTTGGCGTCCGCTGATCTTCGAGAGAACATCCGATATATGGTCGATGGCTGTCTCAATCGAGACATTCGTCCGCTGACTGAACGCAGCAGACGAATCCCCTTGATCACCGCGGCTCTGCACTCCCTCGGGCGTACGCCCGGGCGTAATCCGCGGAGTGGAGGTAATTGCGGCAGATGCAGTTGTTGTATTTGCTTCCATCGACACGGTATTCACAGCCTTTTCTATTCATTTAATATAGAGCGGATCGGCTCAAAGGATTTGCGATGCAAGGGGCATACACCGTGCGTGCAGATGGCATCAATGTGTTCGCGCGTTCCGTAGCCCTTATGTTTTGCAAAGCCATAGTGCGGATATTCTCTGTCGTATTCCTTCATCAGGCGGTCACGCGTTACCTTCGCCATGATGGATGCCGCCGCAATCGACGCAGACTTGGCATCCCCCTTGATGATGGACTTTGAAGGCATTGTGAGCTTCGGAAGCTCTACCGCGTCGATCAGGACCTCGTCCGGCGCAGGCGACAATGCGGCAATCGCCTCGTACATCCCCATCCGCGTTGCCTGCAATATATTCATGCGATCAATCGTCTCTGCATCAATCAGAGTGACGTGATAGGAAATCGCAGCATTGACAATCTCGTCGTACAGCGCCTCGCGCACGGTAGCAGAGAGCTTCTTTGAGTCGTTGAGGCGCGGTAGATGGCATTCCTGCGGCAAAATGACGGCGGCAACGGCAACGGGACCTGCGAGAGGGCCGCGTCCAGCCTCGTCTACGCCCGCAACAATCGTGCGTCCCGCCTCTGCTGCAGCGCGCTCATATGCATACATCGCATGCAACCGCTCACGTTCCTTCTGTGCCCTTTCGTAGCGACATAGAATTGTCTGAACCGATTTTCTTGAGTCATGCCGACAGAGTTCGATGAACTCTGCTGGGGCATCGCCTTGGAGAAATACGTTCTCTATTTCTTTTATCGTCATTTTCTCCATTTCCTTTACCGCACATCTCCGTCGAATGACATGTCAGGCAAGGAATCCAATGTGACGCGACCGAGGCGTCCGCTGCGAAAATCCGTCAGCACGATCTGTTCCGCCTTTTCGTAGTCGATCTTTCCGCCCGCCCGCAGACAGCCGCGTCTTCGTCCGATTTTCTCAAGCAGCTCTGTGCCGGACGGCAGGTCTCCTTCCATGCGATAGCGCGCCGCCAAATCGGCGGGGTATGCTTCCCGCAGCGTATTGAGCAGCAGGAGGACGACGCTCGCCACGTCGTAGACATTGTCGTTGATTGCGCCCGTAAATGCGAGGTGAAGCGCCGCCTGCTGATCCTCGAATTTCGGCCAGAGAATCCCCGGCATATCGAGCAGTTCCAACTGCGCTCCGAGTCTGATCCACTGCTTTGCACGCGTCACGCCGGGGCGGTTCTCCACCTTCGTCTTCGTTCCGCCCGACAGACGGTTGATGAGGGAGGACTTGCCCACATTCGGGATGCCGAGGATCATGCAGCGCGCCGCACGCGCCTTTGCACCATACTGAACGAGTTTATCCGTCTTCGGCTTTGCACATTTTGCAATCGCCTGTACGAGCTCCTTCACGCCGTGCCCCTTCACCGCATCCACAGGCACTGCCGTGATCCCCTGCGCCGCAAAATATTTTACCCATGTGCGCGTTGCCGCCTCATCCGCAAGATCTGCCTTGTTGAGCACGATAAGGCGCGGCTTCTCCCCCACGATCTCACGCAGAACGGGATTCGCCGAACTCAGCGGAATCCGCGCATCCAGCAGCTCTAAGACCACATCCACAAGCTTCAGATTCTCCTTGACGAGCCGCTCTGCCTTGCGCATGTGCCCCGGGTACCATTGCAGGCTCGGGATGTCGATTACGTGGTCATTATCAATCATTATATATTCCTCTCAGACTTTGATTTTACTGGCGTTCATCATCATGCGAATATATATGGTGCAAGAAAATCATAATTCATCATTATCTATACTATACCATAAAACCGCCCGGAGCATCACCTCCGGACGGTCAAAACGAAATTTTTCTATTCGATTCCATGACGCTCCATATACCGCATGAGCAGATCAGTTATGTTGTCCCAATCATCATCAGATACCTTCCCGAGCTTCTTCAGAAAGTCAGATACGGGAATGACGATCGTTTTGCTGATCCGCGCTGTCGAAATATGCTTCAAGGGAATTTCTGCCCAGTCAAACACCTCGATGTCATATTCGTCTCGCGGCACTGTCGAAGTGAACGGAATTGACATTACGACGGCTCTATCGCCATCAACATCAATAACCAGAACAGGACGATACTTCCCCTCATCGGGGTGATCCTCATACCGAACTCAAGCAGACCATACTTCGCGCTCTTTAATTCGCCGCTGCAACGTACCGAGCCTCCTGATGATCGCTCTCGTGCTGATCGGCATCCCACACCGTATCATTCATCCAAGGATCATCCTTTGGGAAGATACAATGCCCTTGCGCATCATGCTTGCAGTTGTCATACGCCACTGCATACATTTCACGGCGATGCTTCTCCATGAATTTCTGAAAGTCTCGCATTGCGTCCACCTCCTATGTTTATCCCTATTATATCAGATTTATACAGATAATGATAGATGGTTAGTGATTAAGATAAAAACCGTCCGGGGATATAGGCTGTACCTTTGTAGATTATCTCTCCGGCAAAGTGAAGAATGTACTGTAAAATACTTGTCTTCCACGTGTTTCCATCGAAAATCATTTTCTCACGATGTCCATTCAAATGGATTTTCGCATAAGAAGCGCCACATTTTCAACATGCGAAGTCTGCGGAAATAAATCTACGGGCTGGACTTCCTGCGTGATATAGCCGAGGTCTTTTAATATGGCGAGGTCACGCGCGAGTGTGGCGGGATTGCATGAGACGTAGACGATGCGCTGCGGTTTCATGTTGGCGAAGGTGCGGAGGACGATTTCGGTGCAGCCGGCACGCGGCGGATCGACGACGACGACATCGGGACGAATACCCTGCTTGTAGAGTGCCGGCATAACGGCAGTGGCGTCCCCCACGATGAACTCGGCGTTCTTCACGTGATTGTCGCGTGCATTTTTCCGCGCATCGAGGATGGCGGGCTGCACGATCTCGATGCCGTAGACCTTACGCGCCTTCTGTGCAAGGAAGAGGGTGATCGTACCCGTTCCACAGTAGGCGTCGATGACGGTCTCCGTGCCGTGCAGATCGGCATAGGCGAGTGCCTGCTCGTAGAGACGCTCCGCCTGCCTCGTATTGACCTGAAAAAAGGAGCGCGGGGAGATGTGAAAGTTCAGCCGTCCCAAGGTATCCAAAATGGTTGGTCTGCCCCACAGCAACTCGGTATCACGCCCCATAATGACGTTGTTCCGATAGGTCTGGATGTTCTGATGCACGCTGACGAGATGCGGTAGCCGTTCGCGCAGAAGACGGACAAAATCTTTGGCATGCGGCAGCTGCTTGGTCGCTGTGACAATGACTGCCATCAGCTCGTTGCCACGTCCGACGCGTCCGACGATGTGGCGCAGGATACCCTTGTGCGTGTCCTCGTTGTAGACGGAGATGTGCAGTTTTTCGGCAACCTCGCGCACGGTGTTTGCGAGTTCGTTGTTCGCACTGCGCTGGATGTGGCAGTTCTCCGTGTTGATGATACGATGGCTGCCCTGCGCGAAGCAGCCGACGATGAGCCGCCCCTTATGCAGGCCGATGGGAAACTGCATCTTGTTCCGATAGTTCCATGGGGCGTCTGCGCGCAGGGTTTCGTTCACGAGAATCTGCGGCAGTTTGCCGATATGCGTCAACGCGTCCACGACCTGCGCGCGCTTGGCGTGCAGCTGCTCCTCATAGGAAAGGTGCTGAAGCTGACAGCCGCCGCATTCGTCGTAGATTTCACAGAGCGGTGTGACGCGTGCAGGGCTCTCTTGCAGGATTTTCTGGATGCGTCCACGTGCATAGGTCTTTTTAACCTCTTCAATTACAGTAAGAACGCGTTCATTCGGCAATGCCTGAGGGATAAATACGGTGAAGTTTTCGTATCGCCCGACGCCCTCGCCACTCGTTCCAAGCCGCTCGATGCGGATTTCATAGCTCTGTCCTCTGCGGACGGGAATCATCTCTGCGGATCGCTTCGTCTTCTCTTTTGATTTCATCGCTCTGCAAATGTCACCTTTTCAAATAATTCCATTGGATGTTTCAGGAGGATGTCTGCGCCGTGCTCGGTCAGTTCCTCAGCCGGACGAAAGCCCCAGAGGACGCCGACAGAAAACGCGCCTGCATTGCGTGCCGTATCCATATCCACGCTCGTGTCACCGAAATACAGAGTCTTATCCCCTGTAACGCCCATATTCTTCATGATATGAAGCACCTTGCTCGGGTCGGGTTTGCGCGGCAGACCGTCCTGATCTCCGATGATTTCGCAGAACATCTCGCGTGGAAACAGCTCCTCCATGATTGCCTCTGCCGCAGACTGATGCTTATTGGTGCAGACTGCCATCGGAATGCCGCGTCGCTGCAGTTCCTCCAACATGTCCATAATGCCCTCATACGGTTTCGTCTGATCGAGCAGATGCGCTGCATAGCATTCCTTGTACTCCGCGATAAAATTACGCACAAATGCTGCATCCGATGCACGGTCTTTGGGCAGAATCCGCTCGATAAGTCTGCGCGATCCATTGCCAACAAAGTAGCGGTATGCCTCCACATCATACACGGGAAATCCATGCGCATGGAGAACAGCGTTCGCGCTGTCCGCAAGATCATTCAGTGAATCTACTAATGTGCCGTCCAGATCGAATATAGCTGCTTTATACTGCATGGAAATACCCTCCTTTGAAAAAACAGCCTTTCCCCTGCGGAAAGGCTGTTTTCATGCTGTCAGCCGAGTTTTTTTGCCAAGAGTTCGTTGACCATCTGCGGGTTTGCCTTGCCCTTGGACTGCTTCATGACCTGTCCGACAAGTGCCCCGATTGCCTTCTTATTGCCCCCCTTGTAGTCCTCGACCGCCTTCGCATTTGCGGTGATGACCTGATCGACAATATCCTCGATTTCCTTTGTATCCGTGATCTGGACAAGCCCCTTGTCCTTCACGATTTTTTCGGGCACATCGGGCGATGTCCACATCTCCTTGAACACGGTCTTGCCTATTTTCGAGGAGATTGTACCCTTTGAAATGAGGAGAATCATTTCGCCGAGGCGCTTTGCATCGACAGGAGATTCCTCGATGGTCTTGCCCTCTGCGTTAAGGTTTTTCGCGAGATCGCCCATCAGCCAATTTGCCGCGAGCTTTGCGTCCGCTCCTGTCGCAGTGATGGCATCGTAGTACTCCGCCATTGCGCGCGAACTCGTAATGATCCCTGCGTCATAGGCAGAGAGCCCCGCCTCGTCCATCAGCCGTACACGTCTCGCGTCGGGCAGCTCGGGCAGCTCCTTACGGATTGCCTCGATCTCCTCTGCGCTCGTCACGATCGGCGGCAGGTCAGGCTCTGGCATATAGCGGTAGTCGTGCGCCTCTTCTTTGCTGCGCATGGAGAGGGTAATGCCGCGCTCGGGATCCCATGTGCGGGTTTCCTGTATGATATGACCTCCGTCCTCGAGCACCTCAGTCTGACGCTCGATTTCGTAGTTGATTGCATCTTCGAGCGCCTTGAAGGAGTTGATGTTCTTCACCTCCGTGCGCGTGCCAAGTACATCCGAGCCGACGGGACGCAGGGAGACGTTGATGTCTGCACGGAGGTTGCCCTCCTCCATACGGCAGTTGGAGACGTCGATGTACTCCATGATCGTCTTGATCTTCTCCATGTAGGCGCGCGCCTCTTCTGCCGAGGACATATCCGGCTCGGAGACGATCTCGAGCAGGGGGACACCCGTGCGATTGTAGTCCACATTGGACGAGGCGGAGTCCTTGATCGTCGTGCCGGAGTGCACGAGTTTGCCCGCATCCTCCTCCATGTGGATGCGCGTCAGGCGGATGCGCTTCTTCCCCGCCTCCGTGTCGATGTCCACCCAACCATGCTCGGCAATCGGAAGATCGAACTGTGAGGTCTGAAAGTTCTTCGGCAGGTCGGGATAGTAGTAGTTCTTGCGATCAAACTTGCTGTACCCGTTGATCGTGCAGTTTGTCGCAAGCCCCGCCTTGATGGCATAGTTCACGACATGGCGATTGACAACGGGCAGAACGCCGGGCAGTCCGAGGCAGACGGGACAGACATGCGTATTCTGATCTGCGCCGAATCCCGTGGCACAGCCGCAGAAAATCTTGGTCTTTGTCTTGAGCTCGCAGTGAATCTCAAGGCCGATGACGGTTTCGTATTTCATGCCCTTCCTCCAATCGGCGCCATTTTCGTATGAAAGTCATGTCCCTGCTCATAGGCGTATGCCGCGCGCAGGATCGTCTCCTCGGCAAGCGGACGCCCGATGATCTGCATTCCGATGGGAAGTCCGGCAGCAGTGAAGCCGCAGGGTACGGAGATGCCCGGGAGCCCCGCGAGGTTGACCGGAACGGTCGAAATATCCTGCAAGTACATCTGGAGCGGATTCGACATCTCGCCGATTTTATAGGCTGGGGTCGGTGCGGGCGGCGTCATGATAACATCGACCTCCTCAAAGGCGTGCGTGAAGTCCTGCTGAATGAGCGTCCGCACCTTGAGCGCCTTGAGATAGTAGGCGTCGTAATAGCCTGCAGAAAGTGCATAGTTGCCGATAAGAATGCGGCGCTTGACCTCTGCGCCGAATTTCTCCGTGCGCGTGCGTGTCATCATGTCGACGAGATCTTCACCGTCCACGCGGGCGCCGTAGCTGACGCCGTCGTAGCGTTCGAGATTCGTCGCAGCCTCGGCAGGCGCAATCAGATAGTAGGTCGATACGGCATAGTCTGTATGCGGCAGGGCGATCTCTCTGACCTCCGCACCCATCGCTTCAAAGTCGGAAATCGCCTTGCGGACGGACGCCTCTACCTCGCTGTCCATGCCTGCAACAAAATACTCCTTGGGCAGACCGATCTTCAGCCCCTTCACATCTGCACGAAGTGCTTCTGTATAGTCAGGAACCGCCGCCTTGCTTGCGGTCGAATCCATCACATCATGCCCTGCAATCACATTCATGATATGTGCCGCATCCGTGACATCGCGCGTGAGAGGCCCGATCTGATCGAGCGAGGAGGCATATGCCATGAGCCCATAGCGGGAGACACGCCCATAGGTCGGCTTGAGTCCGACGATGCCGCAGAACGATGCCGGCTGACGGATCGAGCCGCCCGTATCGCTGCCGAGTGCCCAGATTGCCGTGCCCGCCGCGACCGCCGCCGCACTGCCGCCCGAGGAGCCGCCGGGAACGCGCGACGTATCCCACGGATTGTGCGTCGGCTGGAATGCCGAGTTCTCCGTTGAGCCGCCCATTGCAAACTCATCGAGATTCACCTTGCCGAGAATGACGGCATCCTCCGCATGGAGCTTCGTCATGACCGTTGCATCGTAGGGCGGAATGAAGCTCTCCAATATTTTCGATCCTGCCGTCGTCCGTACAGACTTCGTACAGATATTGTCCTTAATTGCGCCCGGAATTCCTGCGAGGAAAGAGATCTCCTCTCCCGCCGCAATCTTGGTATCCACGCGATTCGCTTCGGCAAGGGCTGCTTCGCGCGTCTCCAAGAGATATGCACAGACCTCGCCCTCAACGGCATCCATGCGTGCACATACATCCTCGATCAGTTCACGCGCAGAGATCTCCTTGCGCGTCAGCATATCGTGAAGGATATGCGCCGGTTTTTCATATAGACTCAAAACAGATCCTCCTTAGCCTTCGAGTACCTTCGGCACCTTGAAATAGCCGTCCTCCTGCAGCGGGGCGTTCGAGAGCGCCGCCTCATTGGAAAGGGACGGGCGCACCTCGTCCGCACGGAAGACATTCTCGATGGGCAGAGCATACGTCGTCGGCTGCACATCGTCTGTATCTACACTTGAGAGATTATCCACATACGAGAGAAAGTCTCCCAACGATTTCAGCGCCTCTTCCTTTTCCTCCGCAGGAATCGCAAGGCGAGAGAGATGCGCCGTAGTCGTGAGATCCTGTTCCGTTACATTCATTACCTACACCATCTTTCTTAGCAATATCCGCATTATTATACCAAATCGCCCCGCAGGTATCAAATGGAAATCATCATGCCGTTGGCGGTCGTATAAAATCCTCCTCGAGCGCGAGCAGCATCTCACGCAGGAGTTTGAGCGCCGTTGCCGTCGACGTGCCGCTCGGATCGAGCGGCGGCGAGAGTTCCACCATATCACAGGCGACAATATTGCAGCCGTGGATAACGCGCAGCGTCGCCTTCATGAGATCGACAAAGGTCACGCCGCCCGCCTCCGGTGTCCCCGTTCCCGGGAACGCGGAGGGATCGAGTACGTCCAGATCAATGGTGAGATAGACGGGGCGATCCTTGACCGCTTCGATTGCCCCTGCAAGTCCGTCAAAGGTGAAAGGGCGAAGATTCGTATGTCCCTCGCGCGCCCACTCCCACTCCGCACGCTCTCCGCTGCGGATGCCAAACTGATGAATTCGTCCGTCTCCCAGAATATCCCAGACGCGGCGAATCACAGTTGCGTGGGAGAGATGGTTGCCGAGGTATTCGTCGCGCAGATCCGTATGCGCGTCAAAGTGGATCACGGCGAGATCGGGATGCTTCTCCGCCGCAGCCCGGATCGCAGGAAGGCTGACAAGATGCTCGCCGCCGATGAGCAGAGGAAGTCTGCCGTCCGCAAGCACATTCGCGGCATAGCTGTGTATCATATCGAGTGCACGCGCGGTGTCGCCGAAGGGCAGCTCCAAATCGCCGCCGTCAAAGACGCGCGCATCCTCGAGATCGAGATCCTGATAGGGGCTGTACGTCTCGAGCCCATACGACTCTGCGCGCATCGTACGCGCGGCGAACCGCGTTCCGGGGCGATAGGATGTCGTCGAATCAAACGGCGCGCCGAAGATCACGATATGGCTCTCCTCGTATGTGCCATCGCAGCCGAGAAAGGTTTCAATGTTCCGGTTCCACATCTTCGAGTATCTCCTCCACATAGTTCGGCAGGGCAAAGGAAGCCGCATGTAGCTGGGTATTATAGTAACGCGTCTTGATGCCAAGTGCCTTCCAGCGTGCAAAGTCCACGCCCTCCACGGGACGGCGGCTCTTGGATGAGAAACCAAAGAGCCAGTGCCCTGATGGATAGGTCGGTATATGCACCTGATACACACGACTGAATGGGAATGAATGGACAATGCGCTGATGCATCCGCTGCATTGCATAGGCATCCTGCTCGTAGAATGGGCTCTCATGCTGATTGATCATAATGCCGTCCGCGCGCAGCGCCTTGAAGCAGTTCCCGTAGAACTCCTTCGTGAAAAGCCCCTCCCCCGGCCCGAACGGATCGGTCGAGTCCACGATGATAAGATCATAGGCATCGATCGGCTTGCGTACGAAGCGCAGACCATCCTCATAGTGAATGCTGACACGCGGGTCAGAAAGTCCCGAAGCTGTAGACGGCAAATATTCCCGACAGACATCGACGACCATTTCATCGATCTCTACAAGGTCAATATGACGTATGGACGGATAGCGCAGAAGCTCACGCACAGTCCCGCCGTCCCCGCCGCCAATGACGAGGATATCCGCAGCCTCTGGATGTACGCACATGGGCACATGCGTAATCATCTCGTGATAGATGAACTCGTCCTTCTCCGTCAGCATCATATAGCCGTCGAGCGTCAAAAATCGCCCGAACTCGGGTGACTCAAACACATCAATGCGCTGAAACTCGCTCTGGCCGCTGTAAAGCTGGCGGTTCACACGAATCGAAAAGCGCACATCGGGCGTATGTTGTTCCGTATACCAAAATTCCATAGTCTAACGCTCCGTCATCACATTGAGCCTCTGTATGCTCATATCCTCGGGCCCCGTGATCTGGCAGCCCTTTTTCTTCGCGTAGCGAATATAGGTCAGGATTTCTTCCGTAATCTGCTCCCCCGGTGCGAGAATCGGAATACCGGGTGGATAACACATGACAAATTCACTGCATATACGCCCGCAGGTTTCTGCAATCGGAAGTGACTCTTTTTCCGCATAGAAGGCATCCTGTGGTCCGCAGACAACGGTGGGATCGATATACTCCATCCTGAGGGTCTTGGACGAATCCTTGCGGTAGTTGCGCCGAATCTCAGCGAGCGCCGCCACAAGGCGTTCCACATCCTTCGGACGATCCCCGACGGAGACATATGCAAGCAGATTTGCAATATCGCCGAACTCCGTCTGAATGTCATAGTCATCGCGCAGGATGTCATAGACCTCAATGCCGGCAAGCCCCGTCGAGCGTGTAAAGATGGAGAGCTTTGTCATGTCGAAATCGTATACGGCAGACCCGTTGATCAGCTCATGCCCGTAGGCATAATAGTCGCCAATGGCATTGATCTCATCGCGCGCATAAGCGACGAGATCGATGATCTTGTCGATCACCTCCCGACCGCGCAGGGCAAGATTCCGCCGACTGATGTCAAGACTCGCCAGGAGCAGATAGGACGCACTCGTCGTCTGTGTGATGTTGATGATCTGATGAACATAGCCGAGCGGCATACTATCGGCACAGAGCAGAATCGAACTCTGCGTGAGAGAGCCACCGGATTTATGCATGCTGATCGCAGCCATGTCTGCACCCGCATCCATGGCTGCTGTTGGAAGTCGATCGCTGAAATAGAGATGCGTTCCATGCGCCTCATCTACGAGCACTTTCATTCCGTGATCGTGTGCAAGCTTTGTAATCGCGCGCAGATCGGAGCAGATGCCGTAATACGTCGGATTGTTGACAAATACCGCCTTGGCATCGGGATGGCATGCAATCGCAGCCGCCACATCCTCGACGCGCATACCGAGTGCGATACCAAGCGTATCATCGATCCCAGGGTTGACATAGATCGGAATGGCGCCGCAGAGGATGAGTGCGTTGATTGCGCTGCGATGCACATTGCGCGGCATGATGATCTTATCACCCCGCCCCACCGCCGAGAGCACCATCGCCTGTACCGAGCCCGTCGTACCGCTCACCATGAAGAATGCGTGCGCAGCGCGAAATGCCTCTGCGGCAAGAATCTCTGCATCCCGAATCACAGAGACGGGATGACAGAGATTGTCCAGCATTTTCATGGAGTTCACATCGACATCGAGACAAGCTGAGCCAAGGAATGCCGCAAGCTCCGGATTCCCACGCCCGCGCTTATGCCCTGGCACGTCGAACGGGACAAGGCGCGCGCGCTTCATGCGCTCCAATGCTTCCTGAATGGGGGCACTCGTCTGGGAGAGATATGGCATTACTTCTCCTCCGCGAGCAGTTTCGATACAAGGTCATCGTAGCTGTAGTCTTCTGCCAGATCCTTGCTCTTGACCCAGTGCACAGCCTCCTCCACATCCTTCTGTGCAGGCATACCAGCAGAGCGATAGGGCTTGAGTTCAAGTGCATCGCGGGCGGGCGCGGGAAAGCCACTCTTTTCCATCACGAGATCAATATACTCTGTACGCGGCGTATTATTGAGATAGTTGACAGCCTTGTTATAGGCACGGTACATCGCACGTATGGACGCCTCCTTTTCCCGAATGGAGGTATCCGAAAACACAATTATGCCTGGATTGATACCAAGCTCACCCGACCCCGTCACATAACGGCTTCCGGACGCAACAGCAACGCTCGCCATCGGCTCGGGCAGGACTGCGGCTGCGAGATTTCCGCTCTGGAGCATCTCGAGGCGCACGGGAATCTGCGGGATGACAACCTTCGAGACATCCTGCTCCTCAATGCCGTTGACCGCAAGGATCTCATCCGTCACATACTCGATGATGGTATTGCGGGAAATGGCGATCTCCTTGCCGCGCAGATTAGCAGATGCAGCAATCCCGGAGTTCCCGCCGGCAACGAGATTATAATTCCCGTCCGTGTAGGATGTCGCATGAACGGCAAAGCCACCCGAGCGAGCAAAGATGACGGCCAGCAGATCGGAGATTGCACCATCAAGATTCCCACTCTGCAGTGCCGCATCGCGCTCCATTGCACTCTTAAACGGCACGAGCTCCACCTCGACGCCCTCTTCCGCAAAATAGCCATGTTCTGCGGCGATGATGAACGGAATGGAGTCTGTATCGGGCATGAGCCCGATGGTCAGCTTTGAGAGGTTTTTCTCCTTCTCCTGCGGCTGACTTCCGCAGCCCGCCATAAGGAGCAGCAAGCAGGAAAGTGCTGCTGCAAGAAATCTCTTCATCATATATCTCCCTCCCGGTCTCCTCCGGTCGCCGCGTGCTCCTTCGCCATATGCTCACACAGATAGCGCAGTGTCCACAGCGTATTGTAGGGCGTGATCGCCGATTTATACGTAATGCGTGGGATGCCGGCCTCCTCAAGTGCCAGGAGAACCTTCGTCAGACGCTTCCCCTGAATATGCTCGAGCAGAAGCAGGCGGTGCGAAAAGTCAAAATACGTGTCCTCCTGAGGCAATGCGGCTTTATAGCCCTTATATCCGAGCAGATAGCCGACCTTCTCACGCCACGCATCTGCGGGAAGAATCTGCACGCGAATACCAAGCGCACGAAGCGCATCGTGCGCTGTCACAATCTGCTCCTCAGGGAACTGATAGAGCAGGACACGCTCTTCTTTTTTCATCATTACAGTTCCTGTTACTTTGACGCAAGCCCACGCATAAGGAGATAGGTCACGAGTTCATCGAGAGAGACTTCCTCCTCCAACATCTTCTGCTCGAGCGAGCTACGCAACGTCTTCGGCAGACGTACCGTCAAAAAGCCGTTCATCGCCGGCGTCGGCACAGCGTCAGAAGGAGGCGCCGTCTTCTGCGCCTGCTTTTTCTTTGCCTTGGATGCGGATTTCGTCGACTCTTCTGCGGGCTTTTCGGCCACTGCTTTCTTCTTTGGAGAATTTCCTGTATTTTTTTTCACTTCTGCTGTTTTTGCCGTCTGCTCAGCCGTCGGCTTCTGCTTTGCGTTCTTATCCTCTGATGATTTCTTCTTTGCCACGTTCTTCACCTCTGCACTCTGCACATCCTTTTTCTTTGTCTTTCCCATCGTTTTCGGTTCTGGCGGATAGACGAAAAATTCATTGTAGGCATTGCGTAGATCCTCGCTTGCCTGCTTCGTTCCAACGCCAACGATATAGGACGGATCCTCCGCATTCAGGGACTGTGCAATGTCCACAAAATCCGAGTCCGTTGTAATGATAAAGTATTTGCGCACACCTTCCTGATAGAGCATCTGTGCCGCATCATAGAGCGCGGAATCCAGAGAGTTCTTTCCATAGAAGGTGCGGCTGATCTGCCGAAAGGTCAGATCCGGGTATTCCATGAGCCGATCCCATCGCTTCTGCTCGGGATGCGCCTCCCAGTCCGAGACAACGATCATGCGGCAGGGCTGATAGCGCTGTGCCTGATCGATTGTATATTGAAGCATTTCAATCGGTGCGTTCTCAATATCGTAGAGAATTGCCACCGTATCATTGCTCGAGTCGAGCATACTCTCTCCCCTTACTCCATTTTATCTCCGAATGATCGCTTCGCGCGTTGTACGAGGAACGACGCCTCCACTTCGAGTACCTCCGCCTGACGCAGACTGTTTTCGGCGGCACGAATGGTCGCTGCATTCTTATCCGTCATCCATGTTGCGTAGCCCTGCGCATATGCAATATGCAGATCGCAGATCTTGAGGCGCAGCTGCTGCAGACTCTGCATGCTGCGCGGCACGGAGACAGCAGAGAGCTCGTCTCTCCGCTCCTGCCAGTCCGCGAGGATGTCCTGCTCCATGATCTGACGCGCCATATCGCGCGTTGCCTGACTGCCGAGCGCACCCGCACCAAGGACGGAGTAGAGGCGGAGCTGAGCGGCGCCCACCGTCTGGTCATGACGTGCGATGATGGCATTGCTCTCCTCGAGATAGGATTCAATGCGCAGACGGCGCGCCTGCTGCAATACGACGGCATATTCATGCAGATTCTGAATGGATACAACCTGCCAATCCCCCTCTTCGGAGGGGGCGAGCAGGATTTTGAACGTGAAGTCGCTGTCTGCCTCTCCCTGATGTGCGATGACATCTGCCTCGGCGGTCTGCGCCTCATCATTCTGCGTCAGGTTCGCGATCTCGCGGAATGTCAAGTCACGTACGCCGATGCGCGAGAGAATGTTCTCCGTATCTGCAGCCTCATCCGCAGGATTGACAGAAGGCCATTCCCCCGTTGTCAGACGCGTATGTACTGCATCCTTGAGCATGCTGATAAATGCGGGCTTGAGCATTTTGGAAAAATCCTCAAGCGCTGCCGATGCCTCGTGCGAATGACCGAACTCCGCATCCATCGTACCCGTCATAAAGTCATCGTATCCCGTGTCCAACACAGCATCCAATTGGACATGGCGCAGGAAAAGAGCTTCGTCATGCTGATCCAATGCTGATTCAATGGTTCGGAGCGCATATTCCGGCGTCTTCGTATAGATGCGGAAATACCAAAATAGCCCCGATAGCAGCACTGCAACGGCAAGCAGTACAGCACATGCGACCTTTGCTTTCATGGTTCGGCTCATCATCACAATCCCCTCTCCCTATTTACTTTACCGGAAGGTCAGGCAATCACCTCATCGATGACGCCGCCGCCCAGTACGATATCATCCTCGTAAAATACAACTGACTGCCCCGGCGTTACAGCACGCTGCGGCTCTGCAAAACGAACGCATATACTGTCATCCCCGTACGGTGAAACGACTGCCGTCGCCTCCCTTTTCCCGTAGCGGATCTTTGCGTGCACCGTACGCTCTTCGCGAAGCACATCCCACATCGTCCAGAGAGGATGCGATGCAATGAGCTCCTGTGCATATACCTCATCTGCCGCCCCCACAATCACACGGTTCTCGACAGGATCGAGCGCAGTCACATAGAGCGGCTCAGGCGCAGCGATGCCAAGCCCCTTGCGCTGTCCAATGGTGTAGAACGAAACACCCTCATGCATGCCGAGCACATTCCCCGACTGATCGACAATTTCGCCGTGCTGAACAGATGCGGGACGCTTCTTGCGCAGATATGCCTTGTAATCATCATGAGGGACAAAGCAGATCTCCTGACTCTCAGCCTTGTGGGCAACGGGTAGATGATATTCCTCCGCCATACGTCGTGTCTCATCCTTGCTGAAGCTGCCGAGCGGAAACAGGATATGCGCCAGTGTCTCCTGATTCAGATGATAGAGCACATAGGACTGATCCTTTGCATAGTTCTGCGCCTTCCGCAGGCGATATATGCCATCCGCACCGCGTTCAACGCGCGCATAATGCCCCGTCGCAATATATGAGGCACCGAGTTCTGCTGCCTTTTGGAGGAGTGCTCCGAATTTGATATGACGATTGCAGACAACGCATGGATTCGGCGTACGTCCGCGCTGATATTCATCGAGGAAATAGCCGATTACCGTCTGCTCGAACGATGCCATAAAATCGACCACATAATGCGGGATGCCAAGCACATCTGCCACGCGCCGCGCGTCGACAATACTGCTCGGCATCTCTCCGTTATTCTCCTCCGACAGAGCCTCACGGCTGTCCTCTGAGAGACGCATGGTCGCACCAATCACATCATAGCCCTGCTCAAGGAGCAGCGCTGCTGTCATCGAACTGTCCACTCCTCCGCTCATTGCAACCAAGACACGTTCCTGCTTCATCTTACGATCCAATATCCCCCTGCTTTCCCATGACTTAAATTTTCGTTTAGTATAGCATTCGCGCCTTGAAAATACAAGAAATTGTATTTCCATTGCAGACCTACCCAAATCTTGTTTTTTTTGTTAGAATATGAGAGAAAATAAATGCGGGGAGGATGGGCATGCAGATCATAGGCATCATTGCCGAATACAATCCCTTCCATCACGGGCATCGCTTCCAGATCGAAACGATACGGAAGCAATATCCCTCCGCCGCAGTTGTCGCTGTGATGAGCGGCAGCTTCACACAGCGCGGTACGCCTTCTGTCCTCGATAAATGGACGCGCGCGCGTCATGCTGTAGAGGGAGGCGCAGATCTCGTGCTCGAGCTTCCCTTTGTCTTTGCTTGCCGCAGTGCACAGGACTTTGCACGAGGCGGCATCTCACTCCTCTCCCGCCTCGGCATTGTCAGTCACCTTGCCTTTGGCATGGAGGCAGCGGAACTCGCGCCACTCGTCAATGCGGCGGCACGAATTGATGCAGAGCCCGTTCAGAGATGCCTGCGCAAGCATATGGACGAGGGTCACTCGTACGCAGGAGCACTCACGCGCGCACTGACGGCAGATGCGATACTCTCCGAAGAAATGCTGCGTGCGCCGAACAACATCCTCGCCATCGAATATCTGCGTGCCTTGCGGCTTCTGGCACCGCAGATTGTTCCCATCGTCATTCGGCGGAGAACGGCGCAGCATCGCGACACACATCTTCATGCCGGCATTACAAGCGCCTCTTCCATCCGTCGGGTGCTCGCCTCATCATCGCCGCCGTGGGCAGAGCTCAGCGAGAGCCTCATGCCCTCGGTACTGGACGATCTCCGTGCGGCACATGCGCGAGGACTGCCGCAGGAAAATACACTCCTTGACCTTCTGCGTTACCTCCTCCTCGTGACAGACAGCTCCGCACTGACCGAGGTCTATGGCATTGCCGAGGGCATTGAGAATCGCCTCATACAGAGCAGAACAGCGCAGGATTACAGCGATTTCCTCAGAAATGCTGCAACAAAGCGCTATCCGCAGAGCCGCATTGCACGCCTGATCGTCCATCTGCTCCTGCATCTCACCAAAGCGCAGGCGGAGGATTTTGATACGAGCGGTGCCGCAAACATCCACCCCCTTGCGTTCAATACACGCGGGCGCGAACTGCTGCGCATGATGAAACAGCAGGGGCAGCTCCCCATTATCACGCGTACGGCGGAGTTCCTGTCGTCCGCGGAGCGCGGTCAGCCGCAAAGAACGCTCTCACCGCTGCAGCGCATGCTCGCCTTTGATACCCGCGCGACCGAGCTACGTCTGCTGACCTGCCCGACTCCTATGAACGGCAGACGGCGCACAGATTTTATCATGTCACCACAATTTCTTACATAAAGAAAGGAATGTATTATGAGCCAGAATGTGAAACTTTCAACGCTGCTCGTACTAAACACCCTGGATCAGGATCCGATTCTCAGCTTCCTTGAGTGGGATGCCGATGATGTGGAAGTTCAGGCAGAATGTGCCGCCCATCTCATCCGCGCCGCTGAAACGCGCGGGCTCAGCGGCAATCTGCTGCCGCAGTATCTGCTTCATGTATTCACCCATGAGGCGAATCTTGTCTCAGAGACCATGGAGCGGACAGGACTGCCGCCGGGAAGCAGTCTGCGTCAGGCATTCTATCAGGACATCGAGCGCCTCTATCCCCTGCTCACACAGCCGACGAGCAGCTTCCTCGGTGCGCCGTTGTTGGATCATTATGAGCCGACCCAGAACGTATACGACAAGAGCGAGGACTTCCTCCTCCCGTGGATCGAGGCAGCACAGAGCCCGATCGACTATGCCGAGGCACTGCTCACCTACTATGCACGATACGGATATGGCGAGCTGGCGGGACATGTCGTCTTTCATTGGGATGACAAGGCGAATAAGATCCGCGGCATTGCGCATTTTGAGCGTACACAGATGAAGAATCTCATCGGCTACGAGCATCAGAAAGAGCAGCTGCTCCAAAATACGCGTGCCTTTGTTCAAGGGAAGCCCGCCAATCACGTCCTTCTCGTGGGTGCGCGCGGCACGGGCAAATCCTCTGCGGTCAAGGCACTCGTCAGTGAATACGAGGAGAGCGGCCTTCGCCTCGTGCAGGTCACAAAGGAGCAGCTACGCAAGCTGCCCGAGATTATGACGGCGCTGCGGAACTATGCGGGACGCAAGTTCATCCTCTTTCTCGACGATATTTCATTTGAGGACTCCGATGCAGAATTCAAGGCGGTCAAGTCGGCCATCGAAGGCGGTGTCTCTTCCTGCCCGCCGAATGTGCGTCTCTATGCGACCTCCAACCGCCGCCATCTCGTGCATGAGACATGGCGTGACCGCGAGCAGGAAGAACTCTATCGCGATGACAGCATCAACGAGACGATCTCGCTCTCGGATCGCTTCGGTCTCGTCATCCACTACCACACGCCAGATCAGGACGAGTATCTGGCGATCATCGACCATATGCTTTCACAAAAGGGAATTCATCTTTCGCCTGAAGAACTCCGTATTGCAGGTCTGCGCTGGGAGATGACGCACAGCGGACGCAGCGGGCGCACGGCACAGCAGTTCGTTGCCCACTATCTCGGCATTCACTAAGGAATCAGCAATAGACCGACAGTGCAAGCGGCAACGTCCGCACGCGCAGCGGAAGCAGCGGTCCGTACTCCCCATCGATATCACTGCAGAGCTCTTCCTCTGTATGAATTTCAAAGGATTTTGCCCGAACGTGCAGGATGTTCTCGCGTTCCGTTACCGACTTTCCGGAAAACAGGTCTGCCGCAACAGACATAAACTGCGGCAGACCTGTTTTTTTGACGGCGAGAAGGTCGAGCATCCCGTCATCGATGGCAATGTCGTGCCCAATCTGCTTCATGCCTGCAACCACGGGACTGTTGGCAATGACGAAGAGAAATGCCTCCTCTTCGTATTGGACGCCATCTGCTGCAATGCGCAGACTGAACGAGCGCAGCCGCGGAATCTCGCCGATTCCCTTGAGATAGTATGCCACCTTGCCCAGTGCGTTCTTGTAGGTCGACTTCACCTCGTGGGCGATCCCTGTGAGCATGCCGGCACTCACGACATTGATGAAATACTGCCCGTGCCCTTCGAGCAGCCCCAGATCGACGCGGCGGGATTCGTCCGCAGCAATGCGCTCGACATAGGACTCCCAGTCTCCGTGAATGCCGAGATGTGTGGCAAAATCGTTCGATGTACCGCTGCCGAGAATGCCAAGCGGCACATCCGTATCCGATTCGAGCATCGCGTTCACCACGGCGTGCACCGTACCATCCCCGCCCGCAGCAAGCACACCTTCCGGACGGATATCACGAAGGAAGCGCCCGAGGTCGTCCTTCCCGCCTCCGCGCGTGCGGTAGGGCGTAAGGACGATTCCATGACGTTGGAACAGGTCGATGAGGAAGTCAATCTTCCCTTTGAAAAGCGCATGACCCGAAACGGGGTTGTAAATCAGCCCAAGTTTTTTCATGCCTTAAAAACTCCTATCCGCTGCAGGAAACGAATCCCGACCGTGCCGATCATCGGCAGACGGCGCAGATCATCCTCAATCAGTGCACGCAGGAGCAGCATTGCCGCGATATAAACCGCGCAGCCGAAGAAGACTGCGCCAAACGTAGAGATGGCAGCAATCCCCCACCATTCAAGCGTCCATGTGTAGAACAGATAGACTGCGCCCGCCATGATAGCAGCGGCACAGATGGTCTTGATGAGTTGCAGCAACTCAATTTGATAGCCAATGAAACGATAGATGAAGTAGAGGTTGATGAGCGCTGCAACGCCCATATCCGCCGCCGTCGCCCACGCCGCACCCATGATGCCAAGCCACGGGATCGCCGTGAGATGCCAGTTCAGAAAGACCTTTGCCGCAGCTGCAAGCAGCATATTCACCATTGGAATGGTCGGGTGTCCGAGCCCCTGTAGGATGCCCGTTGACACCTGATGCAGCCCGAGCAGGATGATGCTCACCGCCGAGATCATGACGGCGGGACCTGCACCGGGCGCATTGTAGATCAGGCTGGAAATCGGTGTTGCGAGTACGAAGACGATGACAAATGCCGGGAAACAGACAAAGTTCGAAATGCGCACAGATGCCGCCGTCTGATCGTAGACGCGCGCCCGATCGCCGAGCACGCGTGACTCGGAGATCGCGGGTACAATGCTCATCGCCATGGAGGCGGTCAGGATGGTTGCGAGATTGACGAGCGGCACAGCCATGCCGTTCAGATAGCCGAAGAGCTCCGTTGCCTCGCTGATGCTGTAGCCCGCTGCTTCGAGACGCTGTGGGACGATCATGAGGTCGAGATTCGATACGACGGGCAGCATGATGCTCGCCGCCGAAACGGGCAGGGACAGCTTGAAGATCCGCTTGATGATGGAGATGCGCGACTCGTATGCTGCCCCCGGCAGGGGCTTCAGCTCCGTGCCGTAGTCACGCGCAATATCGCGCTCGAGCTTGATGTGGAAGTAGACGAGTACAATGAGCCCCGTCACGGCTCCTGCAAGTGCACCAAGCGATGCACCCGCCGCTGCGTAGTCAAGACCCCACGGCATGAGAAGACTCGCGAGGACAATCATCGTTACCACGCGGAAGATCTGCTCCACGATCTGCGACACCGCTGTCGGTGTCATGCGCTGCCAGCCTTGTAGATAGCCGCGTGAGCTCGCGAGCAGAGTCACGAAAAAGACCGTTGGTGCGAGTACCACCACAGCCTTATAGGCGCGCGCGTCACGAATCAGCTGCCAATCGATCAGCCAGTCCGCAGCCAGATAGGTCAGAATCGAAAAAAGAAGACCCGTCATGAGCATGAGCGCCATCGAGATGCGAAATACGCGCTTCGCGCCGTATATATCGTTCAGAGCCACGCGTTCCGCCGTAATGATGGAGATGGCAACAGGCACACCTGCCTGCGAAACTGTCATGGCAAAAAAATAAATGGGAAAAGCCATCTGATACAGACCGATTCCCTCACCGCCGAGGATGCGGGAAACGAAGATCCAGTTGAGTGAGCCGATGACCTTGACGACGAAACCTGCAATCGTCAGGACAAAGGTTCCCTTGAGGAAGGATTCTCCCTTGCTGCTTTTCCCTTCAGCAACATCTATCTCACGAATGAGAAACACCGCCTCAATACGATATTTTGAACAATAAACTACGATTGAATTATACCATATGCAACCCCATGGAGCAATCGGACTTTTCTCAAAACAAAACCTCCTGCACGTGTATAACGCACAGAAGGCTGATCAAAAAATTATCCACGCATTTTCTTTACCGCCACGAAACCTTTCTCAGCAGCAGCGATCGTCTGCGCAATATCGGCGTCCGTATGCGCGCCCGAGAGGAAGAGTGTCTCAAATTGTGAGGGCGCAAGGTAGATCCCCTCGTCCAGCATCGTCTCGAACCAGATGCGGAACGCCTCTTGGTCTGCCGCCTCCGCGTCTGCGTAGTCATAGACCTCGCGGTCGATGAAGAAGATGCCGAACATCGAACCCGCCTGATGCGCACAGATCGGCACGCCCGCAACCTTCGCCGCACGCTGCCATCCGAGCAGCAGCTCCTTCGTCTTGATCGTCAGCTCGCGGCTGTAGTCCGCCTTCCCCTCTTCCGGTTCTGCCGTGAGGATCTTCAGCGTCTCGATGCCCGCCGTCATTGCGAGCGGATTGCCCGAGAGTGTGCCCGCCTGATAGACGGGACCCGCCGGAGAAATGCGCTCCATAATCTCACGCCGCCCGCCGTATGCCGCAACGGGCAGTCCCCCGCCGATAATCTTGCCGAGGCAGGTGAGATCGGGACGGATGCCGTAGGCAGCCTGTGCGCCGCCGAGCGAGGCACGGAAGCCGCACATGACCTCATCGAAGATGAGCAGCGCGCCGTGCTTTGCCGTGAGTTCGCGCAGCAGGGAGAGGTAGCCCTGACGCGGCAGGACAAGCCCCATATTACCCGCCACAGGCTCTACAATGACCGCTGCAATCGCATCGCCCTCGCGCTCCATGACGGCGCGAATTGCATCCTCGTCATTGTACGGCACGGCAACCGTATCTGCGGCTGTGCCCGCCGTCACCCCGGGCGAGCTTGGCACGCCGAACGTCGCCATCCCCGACCCTGCACTGACGAGCAGACTGTCACTGTGACCATGATAGCAGCCGATGAATTTTACAATCTTGCTACGTCCCGTATAGCCACGCGCGAGACGGAGCGCGCTCATCGTCGCCTCCGTCCCCGAGTTCACCATGCGGATGACCTCAATGGAGGGATAGACCGACTGCACGAGCTTTGCAAGCTCCGTCTCAAGGAGGGTCGGCGCGCCGTAGCTTGTGCCGCGCGTCACAGCCTCCTGCAAGGCGCTCACCACCTGCGGATGTGCGTGACCGACGATCATCGGCCCCCATGACCCAACGTAGTCAATGTATTCGTTCCCGTCGATGTCGTGGATATGAGAACCCTCTGCGCGTGCGATAAAGAGCGGATTCCCGCCCACATTTGCAAAGGAGCGCACGGGGCTGTTCACCCCGCCCGGCATATACTCTTTCGCCTCGGCAAAGGCGGCTTTTGATTGTTCCGTATTCCGCATAAATTTCTCCTTATGCACTGAGCCACGCGGCGGCATCCATCGCATGATAGGTGATGATGATCTTTGCCCCCGCGCGCTTCATGCTGGTCAGCGTCTCGAGGACAATGCGCTGCTCATCAATCCATCCGTTTGCAGCAGCCGCCTTCACCATTGCATACTCACCGCTCACATTGTAGACCGCAATCGGGCGGTCTGTACTTTCATACACCTGACGCACGACATCGAGATAGGCAAGCGCGGGCTTCACCATGATGATGTCTGCACCCTCCGCCACATCGAGCGCAGCTTCCTTCAGCGCCTCGCGCACGTTCGCGGGATCCATCTGATACTGCCGCCGATCGCCGAAGGCGGGCGCACTGTCCGCCGCATCGCGGAAGGGTCCGTAGTAGCCGGAGGCGTATTTCACGGCGTAGCTCATGATGCTCGTATTGACATAGCCCTCGGCATCGAGTCCCGCGCGGATTGCCGCGACGCGCCCATCCATCATATCCGAGGGTGCGACGATATCCGCGCCGGCGCGTGCATGACTGACTGCCGTCTTGACAAGGTGGGGCAAAGTTGCGTCATTGTCTACATAGTGATCGTGCAGCTCACCGCAGTGTCCGTGACTCGTATACTGGCAGAGACAGACATCTCCAACCACGAGCAGCTCCGGCACCGCATCCTTGATTGCAGCAATCGCACGCTGCACGGGACTCGTGATATCCCATGCGCTCGATCCAATTTCATCCTTATATGCGGGCAGACCGAACACCTCGACCGCAGGAATGCCGCATGCCGCAATCTCACGCGCGAGCCCTGCGACCTGATCCACAGAGTAGTGATAGCATCCGGGCATACTCGGAATCTCTTCCTTGATCTGCTCCCCCGGCACGACAAAAATCGGATAGACAAAATCGCGCGGCAAGAGCTCGGTCTCACGCACCAAATCGCGCATCGCAGATGAGATGCGCAGCCGCCGTGGGCGCTGAGTCAGATTCATTGCACATACTCCTTTATCGCATTCACCAACCCGTCAATCGTATAGGTCTCTGCCACAATGTCAGGTTCGAGCGCAAAATTCCGCGCTGTATCCGCTGTAACAGGGCCGATGCAGGCAATCTTCACCTGCTGCAGGGGCGTGATATTGCCGAGCTGCTGCACAAGATTCTTCACCGTGGACGAGCTGGTAAACGTAACGAAATCAATCTCTCCATTTGTCAGACGCGCGGCAAGCTCTGCCCCGCCGTCCAGCTCCGGTATAGTCTCATAGGCAGCGACAACATCGACCATCGCCCCGTATGTGCGCAGCGACTCCGGCAGCACGTCGCGCGCCTCCTGCGCGCGCGGCAGAAGGATGCGGGCACGCGGCGGCAGGATGTCCTTCAGCGCCTCCACAACAGCCTCCGCACGGAATTCTTGGGGCACGAGGTCTGCGTGAATGCCATAGGCGCGCAGCGCCTCTGCCGTCGCAGAACCGATGGCGGCAACCTTCGCATAGCCGAGCGCACGCGTATCCTTTTCGGCATGTGCAAGCCGTGCAAAGAAATGCTCCACACCATTGACGCTTGTAAAGATCACCCAATGATAGGAATGCAGTTCACTGATTGCATGATCGAGCGCGGCATAGTCATCGGCGGGCGCGGCAATACGGATCACAGGCGCCTCGATGCAGGAAGCGCCGAGCGCCGTCAGCTTCTCCGTCAGCGCAGACGCCTGTGCACGCGCGCGTGTGACGAGGATGCGCTTGCCGTGGAGGGGGCGTATATCCGCACGATCGAACCAGCGCAGCTGTTCACGAAGTTTTACAACATCGCCTACGATGAAGATAGCGGGCGGACGGATGCCGTCGCGCCGCACCATTTCGGCGGCCTCTCCAACCGTCGTAACATAGGTCTCCTGATCCGCACGCGTCCCCCAGCGAATGATTGCCGCAGGGGTGTCGGCAGGACGGCCGTTGTCGATGAGATTCTTCGTGATGACGGGAAGATTGGCAACCCCCATCAGAAAGACGAGTGTATCAACGCCCGTTGCAAGATGTTTCCAGTGAATCCGCGACTCGGATTTTGTCGGATCTTCATGCCCTGTGATGACGGCAAAGGAGACGGCAACGCCGCGATGCGTCACGGGAATCCCCGCATAGGCAGGTACGCTGATTGCCGAGGTCACACCCGGCAGCACTTCAAAGGGCACGCCGCGTTCCAAAAGCACGAGAGCCTCCTCGCCGCCGCGCCCGAACACAAACGGGTCACCGCCCTTGAGACGAACGACCGTCTTACCCTCCTGCGCCTTATCTGCGAGCAGGACATTGATATCCTCCTGCCGCATCGTGTGCTTGCAGGACTGCTTCCCGACGTAGATGCGCTCTGCCCCATGTGGCACATGGGCAAGAATGCTCTCATCTGCCAGATGGTCATAGACCACAACATCCGCTTCTCTCAGGCAGTTCATTGCACCAACCGTCAAAAGGCGCGGATCGCCCGGACCCGCGCCGACAAGAAATACTTTTCCGCTCATACCGTAATACCTATCTCTTTCAAAATATCCCGACCGCCAACATCGAGCAGCTCCTCCGCCAGAGCAATGCCCAGCTTCTCCGCCGCGTCTGTCGCCCCCATCGTGCGCGAACGGCAGACGCGCATGCCGTCCACCGATGCAATCATCGCCTCGACGTGGAGCATATTGCCCTCACCGACCTCGGCGTAGACACCAACGGGAATCTGACAGCCGCCCTCGACGCGCCGCAGGAAGGCACGTTCTGCCGTCGCCGCCGCCGTCATATGGGGGTCGCACAGGAAGTCAATGAGCTCCCGAACCTGCAGATCATCTGCACGGCACTCGATTGCAAGCGCACCCTGCCCGACAGCAGGGAGGATCATCGCACGCGGCAGGATCGTACGGATGCGCTCACCCAACCCGAGGCGTTTCAGCCCTGCCGCAGCAAGTACGATGGCATCGAACTCACCTGCATCCAGCTTCGCCAGACGCGTATTGACGTTGCCGCGCAGATCGAGGATCGTGAGATCGGGGCGCACAGCGAGCAGCTGTGCCCGCCGGCGAAGGCTCGATGTGCCGACCCGCGCCCCCTGTGGCAGCTCCTCAATTGCCTTGTAGCGCACGCTGACAAATGCGTCGCCCGCATCCAGACGTGCCGTAATCGCGCCGATCATGAGTCCCTCTGGAACCTCCGTTGGCATATCCTTGAGGCTGTGCACCGCGAGATCGATTTCCCCCGCGAGCATTGCCTGCTCAAGCTCCTTCGTAAAGAGTCCCTTGCCGCCGATCTTTGCGAGCGGTGCATCGAGAATGCGGTCGCCCTTTGTCGTCATCTTTTTGAGTTCGACGCGGCAGTCAGGATGCCGCTTTTCAAGCTCCTCCGCAATGTATTCCGCCTGCCACAGCGCCAGCTTACTTGCCCGCGTACCGATAGTGATTGTGCCGCTGTTCACTTGTTCCCGTCTCTCCTATCGCATCCAATTTAAAGAGGGCGCGCATCGCCTCGATGTAGAACGCCTCATCCGCTGTTCCGGCAGACGCGCGCAGCTTCATCATGGGAATGCGCAGAATCTTTCGGACAATCATGCGGCTCATATGCTCCACCTGCCGCCCCTCCTCCTCCGAAAGCTCGGGCAGCTTCGCACTCACGCGCTTGATCTCGCGCTCACGGATGCGTTCACAGCGTCCCGAGAGGAGTGCCATGAGCGGCTGGAAGGACAGATATTTGAAGCGTTCGAGAAGTGAGTCAACCTCCTCCTCCACGATTTTCTCCGCCTTGACCGCCTCTGCCTGACGCTCACTGAGATGTTCGTCCACCACGGCTTCGAGTGCGTCGATATTATAGAGCTCGATGCCCTTGATGCCCGCAACATCGGGATCGACATCGCGCGGAACGGCAATGTCGATGAGAAAGATCTTGCGCCCCTGCCGCCGTGCCATCAGGCGGCGTGCCTCCCACGCCTTGATGACATAGTGCGGCGCGCCCGTCGAGGTGACCACCACGTCGACGCAGGTCGCATATTCCATCGCGCGATCGAAGGGAATTGCCTCCCCACCGATCCGCTCTGCAAGCTTTTCGGCGCGCTCAATGTGGCGGTTCGCAACGTAAATCAGCTCAATGCCGTGTGCGCGCAGATGCTCTGCCGTCAGCTCCGCCATCTTGCCCGCGCCGAAGATCAGCGCGGCACAGCCGCCAAGGCCGCCGAGAGAGGCGGCCGCCAGCTCCACCGCCGCATAGCTCACGGATACGGAGCGATACGCAATGCGCGTCTCCGTCCGCACGCGCTTGCCCGCTGCAATGGCGCGGTGAAAGAGCAGGTTCAGCACAGTGCTCGTCGCACCTGCCTCGCGGGCAATCGCATAGGCCTCCTTGACCTGCGAGAGGATCTGCCCCTCGCCGAGCACGAGCGAATCAAGGCTCGAGGCGACTCGGAACAGATGCCGAATCGCCTCTTCATCTGCGTAGTTGTAGAGATACTCGTCCAGATCATCCCCACCCTGCGCCAGATCGTTGAGGAACTGCCGCAACGCCTGTCCGCCGCGCTCATGATCGTCCACGGAAGCATAGAGCTCCGTTCGGTTACACGTCGACAGGACGACCAGTCCGCTCAGACCGTCGTATTCGCCCAGACTCAGAAGTCCCGAACGCAGTTCCTCACGGGAAAATGATACACGCTCACGCACGTCTACCGGAGCCGTGCGATGATTTAGCCCCAATGTCAAGAGCTGCATGCCGTAACTCAACCTCTGCTTTCTCTAACTCTCCACAGCGAATCATGTTCAAAATATCGGGATGCAGTGCCGTCCGCCAGAACTCCGTGCGCGCACTGCTCGTCGGAAGCTCCTCCTGCAACTTTGCGCGCAGAATCGCAGCACGCTCCAACCACATGCCAAACGAGGGCGGATAGAATTGCTCAAGCTCCATCCGTATCGCCCGCGCAAGCGCGGGACTCCCACCACCCGTCGATGCCGTCAGCAGGAAATCCCCGCGCCGCAGCATTGAGGGAACCTGGAACGACGAGGCATGCGGATCGTCGATGACATTCACGAGGCTTCCGCATGCCTTTGCCTCGGCGGCAATCTCCGCATTGATCGCGGGAGAATCCGTCGCCGCATAGACGAGGAATGCCCCTTCCAAGGAACCACGTATATATCGTTCATTTCTCCAATCAATGCGCTCATCTGCTGCGAACGCATGCAGTCGCTCTGTCATCTGCGGTGCAATCACGCGCACAGAGACGCAGGCGTCCGCAGCGAGCAGCCCCGCGACCTTGCGCTCGGCCACTGTGCCGCCGCCCACAACAATGATGAGCCGACCGCTTAGATCGAGATTCACGGGGTACAGCAAAGAGACACCTCCGAAATATGAATCCTATTCACGTTCGCTATTATACCGCAAATGGGCGCAAAAAAAAAGAGGAGAAGACGGAATCCCCTCTCTTTATAGTGATTATCAACGGGCAGTCAGCGCGTCTCGATAAGCCTGCCGCATTCCTCAAGCAACGGATAGTCCGTCATATCCATGCCGACGGGCGTCACGGAGATCAGCCCGTGCTCCACGGCATAGATGTCCGTGCCCGCGCCCTTATCCGTATCGGACACCTCGCCTGCCACCCGGTAGTGCACGCGTCCGTTCTCCTCAATGCGCTCGAACGCATTGATATAGTCACGCCCACCCTGCCTGCAGAAGACGAAATGAGGCTGTCCGTCCGCAAGTTCCTTCGGAAAATTGATGTTCAGCAAAAACGGCTTCTCCATCACTGCCAGCACATCTTCCATAAAGCCTTCAAAATATGCCGCCGCTTCCGCATAGGAAATGCTGCTCCCCTCGACCAAGGAGAGTGCAAAGGACGGAATGCCGTGAAAAAGCCCCTCGAAAGCGGCGCCAACCGTGCCCGAGTAGATCACATCGGTGCCGAGGTTCGAGCCGTGGTTGATCCCGGAGAGCACGACGTCCGCCGTTTCCTCCGCAATCGCGTCCAGATAGAGCTTTGCGCAGTCCGTCGGCGTCCCATCGATCGCCCATGCCCGAATGTCATGCGTGCAATCGAAGCGCTCATCGGCGCGCACCTCGATTGCACGCCCGATCGTCAGTGCGTGAGATGTCCCGCTCTGCTGATGCATCGGTGCGGCAACGGTCACAGTATGACGCTGCGCCAGATGACGCGCGAGCGTCCGTATCCCCTCCGCCGCAATGCCGTCGTCATTCAGTATCAGGATATTCACAAGAACGCCTCCTATACACGAAAAGCAGGTTGGCGTACCAACCTGCTTTTCCAAAAACCGCCAAGCGGATGAAATACACATGGTGACCCACCACGGAATCGAACCGTGAACCTACTGATTAAGAGTCAGTTGCTCTGCCAGTTGAGCTAGTGAGTCATATACGCTCCATGAGCGCATAGCTATTATAGTGGAAATATACAGGGAATGTCAAGGGGCAATATCGTATTTGTGCAGAAACAAGCCTTTCATAGGAAAAAGGTCTTTGCAGACCGGCTGCAAAGACCTTTTATGGATTTGTTCAAAAGCGATTTACTTCAGCGCATCGCCGAGCTGTGCGTTGACCTCGCGTGCTGCCTGGACGCTCTCCTCGAACTTCGCCTTCTCCTCGCCCTCGAGCTTGACATCGACGACCTTCTCAAAGCCGCCCTTGCCGAGCACGATGGGAACACCGACGCAGAGTTCCTTCTCGCCGTACTCGCCCTCGAGGTAGACACAGCAGGGGATGACCTTCTTCGCATCCAGCGCGATCGCCTCGACGAGCGTTGCTGCCGATGCACCCGGTGCATACCATGCGGACGTACCGAGGAGACCCGTCAGCGTTGCGCCGCCGACCTTCGTCTTCTGGACGACGTCTGCGAGCACTTCCTTCGAGAGGAGCTGGGTCACAGGGATACCGCGGAGCGTTGCAATGCTGACGAGAGGAACCATCGTCTTGTCATTGTGTCCGCCAATGACCATGCCGTCCACATCGCTCGGGGTTGCGGGATGTCCTGCGGCGTTGAGCGCCTCGGAGAGATAGTAACGGAAACGGCTGCTGTCGAGCATGCCGCCCATGCCGATGACGCGGTTACGCGGCAGTCCCGTCGACTTCAGCGCGAGATAGGTCATCGCATCCATCGGGTTGGAAATGATGATGAAGATTGCGTTCGGGGAGTGCTTGAGCGCCTGCTCCACGACGCTCTTGACGATCTTTGCGTTGACGCCGACGAGTTCCTCGCGTGTCATGCCCGGCTTACGCGGCAGACCGGAGGTAACAACCACAACGTCGGAGTTCGCCGTAGCAGCATAGTCGTTCGTAACGCCCTTGACCGTTGTGTCAAAGTTCAGGGCATGCGAGCACTGCATCATGTCCATCGCCTTGCCCTCGGAGACGCCCTCTTTGATATCGATGAGGACGACTTCCTGTGCAAACTTCTTGAGCGCGACGACGTTTGCTACGGTTGCGCCTACGTTACCTGCACCAACAACAGTTACCTTCATAGTATTTCCTCCTTAAAAACTCTCCTGTCACCCATCCCTAGCAATAAGTGACACGATTCGGAACAGGGTATACCAATAGTTCATAACTATGGAATCATTATAACATTCTCGTTCAGAAAAATCAATTACTTATTTAGGAGAATTATTCAAACTTTCGTGGAAAAAGACATTCTTTTCACCAAGCATACATTTCTCCCGAATTCTCTCGTACACACGAAAAAACTCAGCCGATTATTTTCATCGACTGAGTTCGATTGTCATATGGTGGCGGCACAGAGATTTGAACTCCGGACACTGCGGGTATGAACCGCATGCTCTAGCCAACTGAGCTATGCCGCCGGTGGTGGGCAGGGATGGATTCGAACCATCGTAATCCGAAGATGACAGATTTACAGTCTGTTGCCTTTAACCACTCGGCCACCTACCCATGAACCTTGACAAGTATATGCGATGATGCGCTCGCTTGTCAAGGTGTTTTGCAAATTATTCTGCGAGCGGCTTCATCGTCGGGAAGAGCAGGACATCGCGGATCGATGCGCTGTCCGTCAGAAGCATGACGAGGCGGTCGACACCGATGCCGAGTCCGCCTGTCGGCGGGAGTCCGTACTCGAGTGCTGTGATGAAATCCCGATCCATGACATGCGCCTCGGCATCCCCTGCCTCACGCTGCTCGAGCTGCTCCATGAAGCGCTGCTCCTGATCGATCGGATCGTTCAGCTCCGTGAAGCCGTTCGCGAGTTCGCGGCCGTAGACAAAGAACTCGAAGCGATCCGTGATGCGCGGATCGTCGGCATTGCGCTTTGCCAGCGGCGAGATCTCGGTCGGATGCCCCGTGATGAAGGTCGGCTGCATCAGCGACTCCTCCACCTTTTCCTCAAATGCGGCGTTGAGAATGCCGCCAATGCCGTGCCGCTCCTCGAAGGGAACGCCAATCTCACGCGCCATTGCACGCGCCTCCTCGACGGTCTCACAGGAGAGGAAGTCCTTCCCCGTCGCCTCGCGGACTGCATCGTTCATGCTAATCGTGCGGACGTTGTTCAGGTCGATATCGATGCCCTGATACGTGATCTGCGTGGTGCCGAGCACATCCTCTGCCGCCTGACGAACAATCCCCTCCGTGATTGCCATGAGGTCGCGGTGGTCGGCAAATGCCTGATAGATCTCGATGGAGGTGAACTCCGGATTGTGCCGTACGTCCATGCCCTCGTTGCGGAAGATCCGCCCCATCTCATAGACGCGGTCGAGCCCCCCGACAATGAGCCGCTTGAGACTCAGTTCGGTTGCGATGCGGAGATAGAGGTCGATGTCGAGAGCGTTGTGATGCGTGATGAAGGGACGTGCCGCAGCGCCGCCCGCGAGCGTTGAGAGTACGGGCGTCTCAACTTCGAGATAGTCCCGCTCGTCCAGATAGCGGCGGATGCACTGGATGATCTTCGTGCGCTTGCGGAAGGTCTCACGCACCTCATGATTGACCATGAGATCGAGATAGCGCTGACGATAGCGCGTATCCACGTCCTTGAGGCCGTGGAACTTCTCGGGCAGGGGGCGCAGCGACTTCGAGAGTAGGTCAAAGTCCTCGACGCGCACGGTAATCTCACCGCGCCGCGTCTTGAAGACCACGCCGCGAATCCCAATGATGTCGCCGATGTCAAGACGCTTGAACTCCTCTTTGTACTTGCGTTCGCCGAGGACATCCATCTTGAAATACACCTGTATGTTCCCCGTGCGGTCATTGAGGGTCGAGAAGGAAGCCTTGCCATGTCCGCGTATCGCCATCAGACGTCCCGCAATGCGAACTTCCTTCCCCTCTTCGTCCTCTGCCAGATAGTCATAGCGCTCCTTGAGATCGGCAGCATAGTCCGTAACCTCGAAGCGATGACCAAATGGAGCAACCCCCATCGCGCGGAATGCGTCCATCTTTTCACGGCGGACGCGCATCATCTCATTGAGATCCTGCTCTGTCGCCTGATTTTCTCTTTCTTCAGCCATCCTTGCCCCTCTTACTTCTTAATGTCCATGATCTTGTACTGAATGATGCCCGCCGGTGCATTGACACTGACCACATGGTCGATGTTCTGCCCAAGCAGCGCCATGCCGAGCGGAGACTCGTTCGAGATCTTCCCCTCGTCGGGATCCGCCTCCGTCGAGCCGACGATGAGGAAGGTCTCCTCCTCATCGAATTCCAGATCCTTCACAGTCACGCGGCTGCCCATCGTAACAGTCTTGCCGTCGCCCGCCTGGATGATGTCGGAGTTGCGGATCTTCGTCTCGAGCTCCTGAATCTCGCCCTCGAGAAATGCCTGCTCATTCTTTGCGTCATCGTATTCCGAGTTCTCGGAGAGATCGCCGAGGGCAATCGCCGCCTTGAGGCGTTCGGCGACCTCGATGCGACGGACGCTCTTGAGATAGTTGAGCTTTTCAACGAGCTTGTTGTAGCCGTCCTCGGTCAGCATGACCTTCTTCTCTGTCATGAAATAATCCCCTTTATTATAGTTTTCCTGTATTGACCGCTTCGATCAGCGCTCTTGTCTGCGCATCGTCCTGTCCTGCACGAATGAGCGAGAGGCGCTCCGTTCGGCGCAGCTTCTTGAACTGACACTCCCTGCTCTGCGCTTCCTCTTTCGTGGCAAATGCCTCGGCGTAGGCGAGGCGGACAGGTCTGCGCCCGCGCGTGTACTTCGCACCATGCCCTTCATTGTGTGCGTGCAGACGCTTCTGCAGGTCGTTCGTCCAACCTGCATAGATGCTGTCATCCGCACACAATAAAAGATATGCGTAGTTCATTTCGCGTCTTTGATCGTAATCTTCTCAATCACGACATCGTGCACGGGACGATCGCCATAACCGGTCTGCGTGTGGCCGATGTCGCGCACGACGTCCATGCCCTCGACGACCTTGCCGAAGACAGCATGATGGTTGTCGAGCCACGGCGTTGCGGCAAGCGTGATGAAGAACTGACTGCCGCCCGTATTCGGACCTGCATTTGCCATCGAGAGAATACCCTCGTCGTCATGCTTCAGCGCGGGATCGAACTCATCGGGAATCGTGTAGCCGGGGCCGCCCGTCCCGTTGCCCTTCGGATCGCCGCCCTGAATCATAAAGCCGTCAATGACACGGTGGAAGATCAGTCCGTCATAGAAGCCCTTTTCCACGAGGTCGATGAAGTTCTTCGTTGTAATGGGTGCCTTGTCCTCGAAGAGCTCCACCTCGAAGGTCCCCTTGTTTGTCGTAAATTCTGCAATGCGATTTGCCACAGCTCTGTTCTCTCCTTTATTCTGATCCAAAAGCATATTGAATGACATCCCTGCACTCCCGCTGTGCGCCGCAAACAATACAGCGATGACCGCGACGGCAATGCCGAGTGTCAAGAGATAAAATTTCTTCCCCATTCTACCGAAAGCCCTCCTATATTTCAATACATATTTCAAAAAGAATGCCGCTCGCCCGCCGTCTGCGGTGACCAGACGGGAATCCCACGCCCCTCCTCGAAAAAATCCGCAGATGGCTGCCACGCAGGATAGCCGACGGAGTGCATCGTGACGAGCGCCTTCGGATGCGTCTCGGCGCAGAATACCTTTGCACCGCGCTCCATCGAGGGACCGAGACGCCCGTCCATGGGGAAGAAGGCAAGGTCGAAGGAGCGGCCTGCAAGGCGCTTCATCTGCTTGCGAAATGCATTCTCTGCGAGTTTTCGGTTCTCGCTCGTGTCCCCCGTCCAATCCCACCAGTTGAAGTCACCGGCGTGGAAGAGCGCCTTTCCATTCACCTCGACGAGGAAAGATGTCCCCTCGTCCGTCGAGGAAAAGGATGTGACTGCAATACGGTCGTCCTTCCACGTATCATAGACGCCGATCCAGCTCGTCAGTTCCGGCGGCATGAGTGCAGCGCCCCCGTGGGCACGAATATCCTTGCTCAAGAGATAACGCGTCGCCTTGGCAGAAAAGCGTGTGATATTCGGATTGAAGTGGTCAAAATGCGCATGAGAGGCGAAGAAGTACAGCCGCTCGTAGCGTTCGTGTTCCAAGGCCTGCGGCAGCACGCCTGCAGGATCGTCAAATGCGTCGAAGACCAGCAGCACATCGTCCACGCGGACAAGAAATCCGCTGTTCAGCAAATAAGTTACTTCCATATAAATATCATCTCCTCTCCTTCTCGTCCTCATAATTATTATCCGATGCCGAGGCATCGTTCTGATTGATGCGCCCGAAGCCGCGGCCCATAACCTCGTTTGCAGACATGATGATGACGAAGGCATGGGGATCGACATTGTGCACGATAAACTTCAGCTTGCCGACCTGCGTCGTACCGACTGCAACGAAGACGACGTTACGCTCACGGCGCGTGTATGCTCCCTGTCCATGCAGGAACGTGACGCCGCGATGCATTTGGTCGATGATGCTCTCTGCAATCTCCCTGTGCTTATCCGAGATGATGAGCACCGCCTTGCGGTGGTTGAAGCCCGCGACGATCTTATCCACAACCGTCGCATTGATGAACATATAGATGAGCGTAAACATCGCGGGTGCCATGCCGAACAGGAACGCTGCAATGAGCATGATGAGGCAGTTCATCGAGAATAGGACGCCGCCCATATGCAGATCATAGTATTTCCGCACGATGGCGGCAAGGATGTCGAAGCCGCCCGTGCTGCCGTTCATACGGAAGACAAGACCGTAACCGAGCCCCGCAAACACACCGCCGTAGACGGTTGTGAGCATCATGTCGGTCACAGGCGCGTAAGCATTGAGCGGCCGTGTAAAGTCGAGAAAGAAGGAGAAGATCGCCGTGCCGATGATGATGTCGATCGTATATGCCTTTCCCATCAGCTTCCACGCCATGAAGAGCAGCGGGATATTATAAAGGAAGGTCTGCAGTCCGATCGGCAGCCCGAAGAGGTAGTAGACGATCATCGCGATACCCGTCGCACCGCCCGTGAGGAGATGCGCCGGAATCAGGAAGAGGTTGATTGCACAGCTTGCGATCAGGCAGCCGAGCGTAATTCCGGCATAGCGCATGACGCGGTGCCCGAGTACGCGCATGTGCAGATCATGTGTCATTTGACATATCCTCCGAGCTTCACACGATCATTGTTCGGCAGCTCCGACACGTCGATCTCCTTGGAGGCAATGAACGCATGGTTCTGATCGAACTCCGTAAGGGATTCATCATCCGAGAGCGCCAACGCATCGGCTTCCTCCTCGCTGATGGGGAGCATGGTTATGCGCGCCGAGAGCAGCGCCTTGTTCTCCGCATCCAGATTCAGGATCAGACGCGTATGCGCCTGTGTCGGGTGGGAGAAGATATAGCAGGTGTAGCCGTCCAGAAATTGGCGCTGTGCCTTTCCATAGACCTTCACAAGATAGCTGCTCGTCGAGCCGTAGTGCACATCCTTGCGCAGACGATATTTCTCGCCGATCAAATTGATGTCCACAATCTTGCCGTTCACCGCCGAGGTGGACACAACAAGGTCTCCGTAGGTGAGCGTCCTGAGCGGAATCCCCCAGACGGCGAGCACATTCTCGTCATCGGGCGCGCCCCATTTGCTGCGCAGCGCTTCCTCGGAATCCCCCAGCGCAATCCCCTGATAGGAAAAGTCCTCCGTCGTGATTTTCCCCGCCGCCTCTCCATATGAGAGGCTCGCGAGAACGAAGAAGAGACTCATAAAGAAAAGTGTACTGTAGCGAAAATATCTCTGCATATGCTCCATCTCACAAAATCAAAAGGCAAAGTTGCCGTGCTCCATGATCGTGACCGTCTCACCGGAGCGTTTTCGACCGACGACTGTAAGATCAGCTGTGCCGATCATAAAGTCCTCATGCACGAGGGAGTGATTTACATCGTATTGACGCAGTTCGTCTTCTGTCATGTTTTCGCCGTTCTCAATGCAGGTTGGATATGCCTTCCCAAGTGCAAGGTGGCAGGAGGCGTTCTCATCGAACAGCGTATTGTAGAAGAGAATCCCGCTCTGCGAGATCGGCGAATCATGCGGCACCAGTGCCACTTCACCCAGATAGGAAGCTCCCTCATCCGTTTCCAAGAGCTCCTTTAGATGTTCATGCCCCCGTTGCGCACGATAATCGACAACCTTCCCGTCACGGAACGTGAGGCTGAAATCCTCGATCAGGTTGCCGTTGTAGTGGAGCGGCTTCGATGCAAATACAGTGCCGTTGACACCCGTGCGCTTCGGCATTGTATATACTTCCTCCGTCGGTATGTTTGCCGCAAAGAGTGTCCCCGCCGCCGAGCGCTCCGCACCGCCCATCCAGATATGCCCCTCGGGCAGGGCAATGCGCAGATCCGTGCCGAGTCCATTGCGATAGTGAAGCTCCGTGAAGGCGTGTGCATTGAGAAACGCCGTCCGCTGCTGCAGGCGCTCGATATGCGCATGCCACGCAGATATCGGGTTCTCCGTCTCGGAAATGCGCGCGGCGCTCAGAATCGCCGCCCAGAGTTTTTCGACCGCCTCCTCGGGGGAACAGTCGGGGAACACCTTGCGCGCCCATGCCGTTGTAGGTACAGAGACCACACACCACGTGTTTTTATTGCTCATCAGGCGCGCACGGTAGTCCATGAGTGCCTTTCCCGCAGCCATGCTCGCATCTGTGAGGCGCTTCGGATCAACATCCGAAAAGATATCGGGATTCGACGCCGCAATCGAGATGAATGCGGCATTGCGCTCGGCATGATCCTCATAGAACGCCTTGCGCCATGCGGGGAATTCACGGAACCGCTCCGCCTTCGCCTGTCGGAAGCGGATGTGGGCGAATTCTTCGTCGTTCCAGTTGACGGCAACATCATATGCCCCCGCCGCATAGGCCTCCTCCGCCAGTGCGTGCACGAAGTCCGCGCAGGAGATCGGCGCATGGATGACAAGCGGCTGATCTTCCTGTAGGTTGACGCCGACGCGAATGACGAGTGCGGCGTATTTTTTTAGTATCTCTGTATGCATCTTATACCTCATTCGTATCGAAGAGGAGTGTCACGGGCCCGTCGTTGAGCGAATACACCTGCATATCCGCGCCGAACTCCCCGCGCTCAACATGCACATCACGCGCTTTGAGCTGCGCCATGAACTCCTCATACAGAGGGATGGCGATCTCTGGCTTTGCCGCCTTCGAGAACCCCGGCCGCCGCTTTTTGAGATCGGCAAACAGCGTGAACTGCGAAATGACAAGAACGGAGCCGTTTACCTCGGCAAGCGCGCGGTTCATCTTCCCCGCCTCATCGGAAAACACGCGCAGATGCACGATTTTCTCCGCGAGATGTGTGGCATCCTCCGCTGTATCCTCCGGCGCTATGCCGAGTAGGATCAGATAGCCCGTCTCGATCTGACCGCAGATTTTTCCCTCGATTTTAACAGACGCTTCTTTGACTCGTGTGACTACAGCGCGCAAGAAATCCTCTCCTTCTATGTTCAATGTGCCCTATTATAGCACGCTTCTGCACAGATGTCTTTCCTAGACAGAGAAAAAAGAGCGAATCAGACGTGTGAGCGCCATCTGGTCTGTCGTCCCCATCGTCTCGCGTGCGGAGTGCATGCCGAGGATCGGTGCGCCGATGTCCATCGTGCGCATCGGGATCTGCGTTGACAGAATCGAGCCAAGCGTCGCACCGCCCGGCGTATCCGAATGATTTGTAAAGACCTGATACGGGATATCATCCCGCTCACAGAGTCCTGCGACAACGGCAAACGCCTCGGGATCTCCGGCATAGGACTGATTGGATGCGACCTTTAGGACAACACCGCCGCCGAGCAGGGGGTGATTCGTCGGATCGGCTTTTTCGGGCGCATTCGGATGAAGCGCGTGGGCAACGTCCACCGACAGACAGAAGCCTTCGAGAATCTTTGCAAGATATTCCCTGCGCTCAAGTCCGATCACATCGTAGACATGCTCCAATATCATGGCGAGCGCCGTCGATCCCGCTCCCTGCTTCGTGCGGCTCCCCACCTCCTCATTATCGAAGAATGCCGCGACGCGTATGCCGTCCCCGTCAAAATCTCGGAGAGCATCAAGGCACGCCTTGACCGAGGAGAGATTGTCCAGACGCGGCGATGAGAGGAAGACATCCTCACAGCCCAGAAGACACCCCTGCTCATACGGATAGGCATTCAGGTCATAGGAGAGGATATCCTCTGCCTGAACATCCAGCTCCTCAGCGAGCAGATTCAGCAGTTTTTGCGCATCATCCCCGCCCTCTCCATCACTTTGGAAAAGGAGCGGCAGCAGATCCTTCTGCGGTTTCAGCTCAACGCCCTCGTTCACCTTGCGGTTCATGTGGATCGCAAGATTCGGCACAATCATGAGCGGACGGCGAAAATCCACGAGCCGCAGCGTTGGCGCGAATACGTCATTGCTGCGCAGGGCGACCGCGCCCGCCAGAGAGAGCGGGCGATCCATCCACGTATTGCGGATCATCCCGCCGTATACCTCGGCGTTCAGCTTGCCGTAACCATGCTCCTTGAGCACGGGATTCGGCTTCACGCGCAGACAAGGAAAGTCCGTATGCGCGCACGCAATGCGCAGAGGTCCGCGCGGGTTCTCACCGATCGAGATGATGAGCGTGCCCGTGTTATAGAGCGGGAAATAATAGCACTGCCGCGCGCGTATGCCCTCTGCTCCAAACAGGGGGACAGCCGGCAACGCACCGTTGCTCTGCTCTACCACATGATACGGGGATGTCGACCGATTGATAAATGAAATCAAATCCTCGGCACAGCTTTTTTCCTCAAATGTCATGGCTTCCTCACAATCCGTCATAAATAGAAAAAGACCCGCCCATCGGCTGGTCTTTATATGTTGCATAGATGGTCGGGATGACAGGATTCGAACCTGCGGCCTCATCGTCCCGAACGATGCGCGCTACCAAACTGTGCCACATCCCGACAACGATATGTATTCTATCAATTTTTCACGCAAAAAGCAAGCATTTATTTTCTAAGATATTCCTTGAGCACAGCGGCGAGTTCCTCCTCCGTATGCACCTCGGCATTCGGACGGATATCACTGTTCTCAGGAATGGAACGACGACGGTGGTTGAACCAGACGGACTGCCAGCCCGCCTGCTGTGCGCCGACCATGTCCAGATCGAAGGCATCGCCCACATAGATCAGATGCTCCGGTGCGAGGTGCAGACGGTGCTCCATCTCGCGGAAGATGCGCACGTCCGGCTTGCGGAACGGAAGGTCGCCCGAGACAATGATATGCTCCTCCGGCACCCATGGAGAGACGTTGAGGGAGCGCAGCTTATTCCGCTGATGGCGTGATTCCCCGTTCGTAATGATGCCGATGGCGGCGCGGCTGTGCAGCGCATCAAGCAGATCCTGCATCACGGGCGAGAGACAGATGCGGTACTGCAGATCCATATAGAGCCGCTGAAACGCCAATGCCTCTTCATCCGTCACATCGATGTCATAATCGCGCAACATCATGCGCACGCGATAGATATAGAGCTCCTCCATCGTCATTTTGCCGGTCTGCGAATCCACAAAGCGATCATCGCTGTGTCGGCGAAACGCCAAAAAGAGTTCCTGCACGGGCAAATCATACCGCTCCCCGCAGAGTTCCCGATAGGCACCGAGGAATGGTTGTGCCATATCATAGAGTGTGTCATCGACATCAAATACTACACCGCGTATATCCATAATATCCTCATTCCGTATACATAACATCGCTTTTATTATAAAGGAAAGAAAAGACCGGCGCAATCAGTCGCGTAAAAAATTCTCTGCCGCATATGTGCTGACCGATAGATGCGTCCCATCCGTGCGAAAGACAATGGCACCGTCCCGATCGGTACGCAATGTCTTTGCCCCCATCCGCTCATATCGCTCCACAACAGAGGGACGCGGATGCCCGAAGGAATTATCTGCGCCCACACAGTAAACCGCATAGAGAGGATGTGATACCTCCACAAAATCTGCGCAGCTGGATGTATCAGAGCCGTGATGCGGCACCTTGAGCACCGTCGTATGCAGATCAATGCCGCGCGCAATCATTTTCTCCTCGTGCTCCGCGACAAGGTCACCCGTGAAGAGAAAGCTCGCATTCCCGTAGCGGACGCGGTAGACATTTGAGACCTCATTGCCCGTTGCGTGCTCCACCGTCTCGTATGCTGGCGCATAGAGAACATCAACCGTCACCCCATCCACGGTGATGGACTGCCCTTCCTCTGCCCTGCCCAGCTTCATGAGCAGAGGACTGCCGTCGCCGACCCGCATGCTGCGCGCATATGCCGCTGTTCCCTCATCGGCAGTGTAGACATGTTTGACCGGCATACGAGTGAGAATGGCACCGGCACCCGCCGCATGATCCTCATGTGCGTGCGAGAGGAAGATATAGTCGAGCGCATGGATGCCATAATGGCGCAGATACGGCAGATCGACGCGCGCGCCGATGTCAAATGCTCCGTCACGCGTCCCGCCCGTATCAAAGAGCATCGCATGACCGTGCGGGGTCACAACGAGGGCGGCATCCCCCTGCCCGACATCGATAAAATGAACCTCCACCTCGTCGGGACGCATCATCTGCCACGAAAATAAAGCAGCAACAGTAAAAATCGAAACAATTATAAAAAATCTTCGAAACGGTTGAATCAATAAAACGAAACAACTCCGTTTTTCCTTTGGGAGAACCAACATCACGAGAAGCAGATAGTAGAAAAGTGCAGCCAACACCCCCATCGAGGGCAGCCAAATTTGCGAAAGCGGCAGAACCGCAAGCATCCGCGTCATCTCAAAGGTAATCCCAAGGAGCAGACTGTCCAAGGCAAAGACGATCTTGCCGAGAACGGGCACAAGAACCGCTGCAATGCCGCCGATGAGACCGAGGATGATGATGAGATCGACAATAGGAACGACAACGAGATTGGAGAGGAGAGAGGACAGAGAAATCTGGTTGAAGTGCCACGCGAGAATCGGAAGGGTCGCCAGCTGTGCCCCCATTGTAATGGAGAAGCTCGCTGCAATCAGACGCGGCAGCCGTTCCATCTTTTCCATCAGGAGAGGCGCAAGAAAGAGCAGCCCCGCCGTCGCCAAGAAGGACAGCTGAAAGCTGATGTGAAAGACGAGGAGCGGAGAGACGAGCAGCATGAGAAGCCCTGTCAATACGAGCAGGTATTGTGCATCGCGCTCCCGCCCGAGAATGAGTCCGAGAAAAGCAACGCCTCCCATGATGCCGGAACGCACAGCAGGCGGCACTAGCCCTGCGAGAATCACGTAGACGATGATGGCAAGGATAACCGCTGCGGCAGAAATTCCGCGCGGCAAACGAAGGAAGAGTGCCAGCCACGCAATGACGGCTGCAAGCAGGCTGATATGCGAGCCGGAGACGGAGAGGATGTGTACGATGCCTGTGACGGTAAACACCTCGAGCAGCTCAGTCCGTATCCCCTCATAGCCGCCGAAAAGCATCGCAAAGATCGCGGCGGCATCCGTGCGCGGCATCACCTCCGTCATGCGGTCGAGATAATGTGCGCGCACATTTGCAGCCCAGCGCATAAATGCCTGCGCATAGGTCGGATTTTCATTGTTTTCAACGGAGAGATCACCTTTTTTTGCAAAGAGGGTCGCCGTAATCCCGTCGACGTGCAGCAAAAAGCGCGTATCGAGCTGCCCCGGATTCTGATAGCTCTGCGGGCGGTGAACTTTTCCCTCTGCTGCAATGCGGTCACCGATTTGCCCGAGATGTTCCTCCTCCACGCCGTCACTGTGCATATAGACATAGAGCTTCCCGCTGATTGGCTCTTCCATTTCCCCCTGCACAATGCTTTCTGCGGCAACCGTATATCGTATATGCTGAATTCCGTCCGCATCCGTCCGAATGCGCGGTGCATCTGTGATCGTCCCCCTGACGCGCACGCTCTCCCCCGCCCTGTGTGAAATATCCTGCGACGGAAGCTCGTACGCGGCGGCAAAGCGAAAGACGCCCAACATGAAAAAAAGCCCCACAAAGGCAATCCATGTTCTCTCACTTTGTTTCAGAACAAGGATGCCGGAGGCTAGAGCAGCAGCCAGTAAAAGCGCTGCCATATATGGAAAATATGCGGTGAACGAAATATGCAGCCACGCACTGCATACACTTCCGAGGATGTATGACGCAAGAAGCCCACAGAGGAACGAGAGCTGATACTGCCCCGTCTTCATATCGTTACCTTATCTTTCAGCTTTTCAAATTTGGCATTGCCAATGCCGCGCACCTGCTTTACATCTTCGATATTTTGAAAGTCGCCGTGCTCCTCACGATATTCGATGATGCGTGCGGACATGGCGGGACCGATGCCGGGGAGTTCCTGCAGCTCCTTTTCCGTCGCCGTATTGAGATTGATCTGCCCCTCTGCATTTTTTCCTGTACCTGCGGATTTGGAACGCTCCTCCGCGCCCCCGATGCGCAGTGGAACGCGCACCTGCATGCCGTCCTCCAAGAGCGCAGCCATATTGATGTGGTCGATGTCTGCCGTCTCGATCACGCCACCGACCGCATTCACGGCGTCGGCAACGCGCTGTCCCTCGGTCAGTGTCACCAGACCCGGCTTTTTTACCTCACCGCACACATATACGGTGACGGTGCGCTTTGCCTCGGCCTGCTCGATCACCGCCGGATCGAGGGCTATTGTCTGCTGCTCCCGATAGTATCCGTACATTGTTCCCCCAAGTACCGCAAGTGCGAGAACAAGGAGAATGAGGAGAGACTTCTTGAACATGGGCATATGACCAGCTCCCTCAAAACACGGTCAATACGAGCGAAACATCAATAGACATTCCGACCGCTGAAGATCTCGATCATCTCACGGCGCAGACTCGTGCTGATGAGCAGGCGTGTCTTCGGCGGAATCTCATCGACATCCGTATTGAAGAGATAGTTCTGCAGCTGCGGCTCCTTGATGAGCATGCGCGTGTGAAACAGGCTTGCCTGATAGAGGTTGATATCCACGGCGTCGTACTCGTCGAGCGTCTCCTGCTTGATAAACTCCTGAATGGAGGTCATCTTGCTGTCCACAAAGAGCTTGCGCCCCTGCAGATCACGCGTAAAGCCGCGCACACGGTAATCCATCGTAATGATATCCGAGTCGAACTGACTGATGAGATAGTCGAGCGTTTGCAGCGGCGTGATCTCCCCGCAGGTCGCCACATCGATATCCACGCGAAAGGTAGCAATACTGGTGTCGGGATGGAACTCGGGATAGGTGTGCACCGTCACATGACTCTTGTCGAGATGTGCAAGGATGGTCTCCGGCACAGGCTCCTTTGCATTCACGGGCTTCTTGCTGCCGGAGACAACGGCTGCCTCCTCTGCAATCAGCATCGTGACGCTTGCCCCCTGCGGATCGTAGTCCTGCTTGGCAATGTTGAGAATCCGTGCGCCGATCATATCTGTGACCTGCGATAGAATCTTCGTGAGACGATCGGAGTTATATTGCTCGTCAATGTATTTGATATAATCCCGCTGTTCACGCGCAGATTTCGCATAGCAAATATCATAGATATTGAAGCTCAACGCCTTGGTGAGGTTGTTAAACCCGTATAATTTCAGCTTCCCATCCAACGCCAGAGTTCCTTCCTTTCTCTCAGAGACGAAATATATTCGTCAGACGAACTATTTATTATTATTTATTACATATTTTTGGCTATTTTTATTTATTTATCCGATTTGTTTCTTGGTGGATGATTTTTCTTCCAGTTTTTGATCCAATCCAACCGCTCGCGAAAGCGCCCCTCCATCCCCTGCTCCGTCGGATGATAGTAGGCCTTTCCGACGAGCGCATCCGGCAGACACTGCATATTCGTAATATGCTCCTCAGTGTCATGTGCGTACTGATAGCCCTTGCCATAGTCGAGCTCCTTCATGAGCTTGGTCGGCGCATTCCGAATCACGAGCGGTACAGGCTCTGCGAGCATTGTACGCGCGTCTGCGGCGGCGGCGAGATACGCCGTCTCCATCGCGTTCGATTTCGGCGCGAGCGAGAGGTAGATAACAGCCTCCGTCAGATGGACGTTGCACTCGGGAAAACCGATGTAGTGGCACGCCTGATAGGCTGCAACAGCGATCTCGAGTGCGCGTGGATCGGCAAGCCCCACGTCCTCTGCGGCAAAGCGCGTCACGCGCCGTGCGACGTAGAGCGGATCCTCCCCCGCCTCGAGCATGCGCGCGAGCCAGTAGACGGCTGCATCCGGATCGGAGTTGCGCATGGACTTGTGCAGGGCGGAGATAAGGTTGTAATGCTCCTCCCCGCTCTTATCGTAGAGGAGGGATTTCCGCGAAATGCACTGTGCGAGGTTCTCCTCGGTCACATAGATCTCGCCGTCCCGCTCATCCGCATTCATCACGAGCATCTCAAGCGTCGAGAGCGCACTCCGTGCATCGCCGTTTGCAAAGGCAGCAACAGCCGCGAGACCTTCCTCGGATAGATGGACGTGCAGATCGCGCAGCCCGCGCTCCGCGGAGAGCGCATGACGGAGGAGGCGTGCGATGTCATCCGTCGTCAGACCTTGCAGGACAAAGACGCGGCAGCGCGACAGGAGAGCACTGTTTATCTCGAACGAGGGATTCTCTGTTGTCGCCCCTATCAGGACGATGCTCCCCTTCTCCACAAACGGGAGAAATGCATCCTGTTGTGCCTTGTTGAAGCGGTGAATCTCATCGACAAAGACGATGATACGCTCCCCGTAGATGCGGCGGCGATCCGCCTCCTGCATGACCGTGCGGATGTCCTTGATACCGCTCGTCACGGCAGAGAAGTTGATGAATTTCGCCTGCGTCCGAGCGGCGATGATGCGGGCAAGCGTCGTCTTGCCAACGCCGGGCGGCCCCCAGAAGATCATGGAGGCAATGTGGTCGCTCTCGATGAGACGCCGCAGCATTTTCCCCTTGCCGAGAAGGTGTTCCTGTCCGACAAAGTCCTCGAGCGTCTGCGGACGCATGCGCTCGGCCAGCGGCTGGTATGCGGCATGCTCAAAGAGACCGCCCTGCCCATCCATCGCATCTTCACCTCCCGCGCGCAGATTCTGTCACGATAGATTATCTCATAAAATGCAAACTTAGGCAATAGAAAAAACGGCTTGGAAAGATTCCAAACCGTTCTTATGCATCGAAATCGTATTACAGAATAAAACGCGATACGTCGTGATCGCCCGCGATGTCGGCAAGGCAGCGATCCACATAGGCGGTATCGATGACAACATCCTTTTCCGTAAGATTGGGTGCCTCAAAGGACAGGTTCTCGAGGAGCTTTTCAAGGAGAGTATAGAGGCGTCGTGCCCCGATGTCCTCCGTCTGCTCGTTGACCGTCTCCGCCAGCTCCGCAATGCGTCCGATGGCATCCTCCTGAAAGGTTAGGGATACGCCCTCAACGCCGAGCAATGCGCGATACTGCTTGATGAGCGCGTTCTTCGGCTCCGTGAGGATGCGCTCAAAGTCCTCCTTGACGAGCGATTTGAGCTCGACGCGAATTGGGAAGCGCCCCTGCAGCTCGGGGATGAGATCGGAGGGCTTTGCCGTGTGGAATGCCCCCGCCGCAATGAAGAGGATGTGATCTGTCTTGACAGGACCATACTTCGTCATGACCGTGGAGCCCTCGACAATGGGCAGGATGTCGCGCTGCACGCCCTCGCGCGAGATGTCCGCGCCCGCGCTGCGCCCATTGCTGACTGCCACCTTGTCGATCTCATCGAGGAAGACAATGCCGCTGTACTCGGCGGCGTGCACCGCCTCCTCGGCGACGACGTCCATATCGACGAGCTTGTCTGCCTCCTCCGCAGCGAAGAGCTTGCGCGCCTGCGCAACTGTGACCTTGCGCTTGCGACGGTTCTTCGGAACGAGTTTTCCGATCATGGATTGAAGATTGTCGCTCATCCCCTCAAGGGACGACCCTGCGAACATATTGCCGGCAGGGCGTGCGGATTCCTCTACCTCGATCTCGATGATGTCGCTTTCGAGCTCTCCTTTGCGCAGGCGCTTGCGCACCCACTCGCGCCCCGCCTGATACTTCGGCGGCTCTTCCTCCTCTTGTTTTTCCTCCTGCTCGGATGAAAAAAGACTGCTGAGCGGATTGCTCGATTTCTTTGCAGGCGGAACGAATACGTCGATCAGACGCTCCTCGGCGTTCTCCTTCGCCTTTTCCTGCACCTCGTCGATCTTCTGCTGGCGCACCATGCGCACGGAGGTCTCCACGAGATCGCGCACAATGGACTCGACATCGCGCCCCACATAGCCGACCTCCGTGAACTTCGTCGCCTCGACCTTGAGGAACGGGGCACGCACAAGGCGTGCGAGACGGCGTGCAATCTCGGTCTTGCCGACGCCGGTCGAGCCGATCATCAGGATGTTCTTCGGCACGACATCCTCGCGCATATCATCATCCAGTTGCCGACTGCGCCAGCGGTTGCGGAGTGCGATGGCGACGGAGCGCTTTGCCTCGTGCTGGCCGACGATGTATTTGTCGAGCTCGGCAACGATCTCGCGCGGCGTCTGTTCGTTGACCCCGATCTGACTCATGATTCCAGTACCTCCACCGTAATATTATGATTTGTATAGACGCAGATATCCGCCGCAATCGACAGCGATTCCTGCGCAATCGCGGGTGCGTCCATCGTACTGTGCGCAACGAGGGCACGCGCGGCAGCGAGTGCAAAAAAGCCGCCCGAGCCGATTGCCGTGCAATCCCCATCCGGCTCTATGACTTCTCCATTGCCGGAGATCATGAGAATGCTGTCCTTATCCGCCACGAGCAGCAGCGCTTCGAGCTTGCGCAGCACCTTGTCCGTGCGCCAGTCCTTCGCAAGCTCCACGGCGGCGCGCTGCAGGTTGCCGCTGTAGGATTCGAGCTTGACCTCGAACTTCTCGAACAGGGTGAATGCATCTGCGACCGAGCCTGCAAATCCCGCGAGAATCTTTCCGTGATAGAGGCGGCGCACCTTGCGTGCATTCGCCTTCATGATGGCGCGCTCGCCGAAGGTGACCTGACCGTCGCCCGCAATGGCAACCTTATTGTCCTTCTTGACGGCGACAATGGTTGTTGCATGAAATGTCATACTCTGTATAGTCCTTTCATATGCTCCGCATGAAACTTTGTGAGTTCCTCTAAGGCACGTTCTGCAAGCATAAGTTTTTTCTGAGGCTTGCGCGTGCGCCGCGGCAGATTCTCGAGGCGCGGAAGCAGCCCGAAGTTGATGTTCATCGGCTGAAAGTGATCGGGATCGCAGGTTGTGATGTAGTGTGCAAGCGCGCCGTGACAGGTTTTCTGCGGAAAGACAAGAGGATCCTTATCTGCCGCAAGGCGCGCGGCATTGACCCCCGCCGTAAGCCCCGAGGCTGCGGACTCGACATAACCCTCCACGCCCGTCATCTGCCCCGCAAAGAAAAGGCGTTCATTGATGCGGAGCTGAAAGGTCGGGCACAGATGGCGCGGTGCGTTAATAAAGCTGTTGCGGTGCATCACGCCGTAGCGCAGAAACTCGGCATTCGTCAGCCCCGGGATCATCTGAAAGACACGCCGCTGCTCCGGCCATTTGAGCCGCGTCTGAAATCCGACGATGTTGTAGATCGTCCCCTCCGCATTGTCCTGACGCAGCTGCACCACAGCATGAGGACGCATGCCCGTCTCGGGATGCTCGAGCCCGACAGGCTTGAGTGGTCCGTAGAGGAGAGTGTCCTTGCCGCGCGCTGCCATGACCTCAACGGGCATGCATCCCTCGAAGAATATTTCCTTTTCAAAATCATGCGCCTTTGCCGTCTCTGCTGTCGTCAGCGCCGTCCAGAACGCATCGTACTGCGCCTCATCCATCGGGCAGTTGATGTATGCCGCCTCCCCTTTCCCATAGCGGGAGGCACGATACGCCGCCGTCATATCAATGCTCGCAAAGCTGACGAGCGGAGCAGCGGCATCGTAGAAATAGAGTGCATCGTCGCCGAGCAGCGCACGGATCTGATCAGCGAGTGCGCCGTCCGTGAGCGGCCCCGAGGCACAGACAATAATCGCCTCATCAGTTGAGGGAAGCTCCGTGATCTCCTCATGACGCACGCTGATGTTCGGATGCGCTTCAATGCGCCGCGTAACATAGTCGCTGAATGCCGTGCGGTCGACCGCGAGCGCCCCGCCGGCAGGAACGGCGGTTGCATCCGCCGCCTCCATGATGAGCGCGTGTAGGCGGCGCATCTCCTCCTTGAGGACGCCGACGGCGTTTTCGAGTCCTACGCCGCGCAGGGAATTGCTGCAGACGAGCTCGGCAAAGCCATCCGTCTTGTGTGCGGGCGATCTGCGCAGCGGGCGCATTTCATAGAGTTCGACCCGTGCGCCCGCCTCCGCTGCCTGCCATGCTGCCTCGCTTCCCGCGAGCCCGGCACCGATGACGATGATCTTCTTCATGCGCGCGTTCCCTTGCGGCGCACAGCCGTCTTCTTCACCGCCTTGCCCTTCGCCTCTGCCTTGGGTGCGCCATCCGCCTTCGCTGCCTGAGCCGCCGCGCGCTCCTTCTGGTGTGCGAGGTCCTTCTCGATCGGGCTGCCAACCCGCGAACTGCACGCCTCGTTGCTGCAATAGAGAATGCTGCGCCCCGTGCGGTAGCGATGCTTCTGCATGAACGAGCCGCAGACCTTGCATTTCTCCTGCTGCGGTTCGTCCCACGTTGTATAGTCACAGTCCGGATAATGATCGCAGCCGAAGAACGCACGCCCGCGCCGACTCTTGCGCTCGACGATCTTACCGCCGCATTTCGGACACGCAACCCCCGTATCGCGCAGCAGCGGCTTGGCATTGCGGCAGTCCGGAAAGCCAGGACAGGCAAGGAACTTGCCGAAGCGCCCCTGCTTGACCACCATCATGCGGCCGCATTTGTCGCAGGGAATGTCCGTGACCTCGTCGGGAATCTCGACCTCACCGATGACATCCTCCGCCTGCTTCAGCGTTTCGTCGAACGGATCGTAGAATTTGCGGAGCAGATCGTTCTTGTCGAGGGTGCCGTCCGCAACCTCGTCCAGCTCTCCCTCGAGATTCGCCGTGAACTTCACGTCCACAATGTCCTTGAAGTATTCCTCGAGCATATCGGTGACGATGAAACCGAGCTCTGTCGGGCGGAACTGCTTCTCGCGACGCTCAACATAGCCGCGCTTCTGAATCGTCTCGATGATCGGCGCATAGGTGCTCGGACGCCCAATCCCCATCTCCTCGAGCGTCTTGACAATCGACGCGTCGTTGTAGCGCGGCGGCGGCTCGGTGAAATGCTGCTCGGGTTTCAGATCGGAGAGCGCAAGTGCATCGCCCGCCTCAAGCTCCGGCAGCAGTGTATCCTTTTCCTTCTTTGCAATTTCCGCGCCCACATAGACGGCGGTATAGCCCTTGAACTTCAGCTTCGAGCCATGTGCGCGCAGCTGGTAGTCCCCCGCCGCAATCTGCGCTGCAATCGTATCGTAGACGGCGGCGGACATCTGACTCGCGGCAAAGCGCTGCCAGATGAGCGTGTAGAGGCGCAGCTGGTCGCGGTTCAGATACGGTTCGACATCCGCCGGCGTACGCACGATGCTCGTCGGGCGGATGCCCTCATGCGCATCTTGCGCCTTTTTGCCCATCGCATAGATATTCGGACGCGGGGGAACATAGGCCCTCCCGTATGTCTCACTGAGATAGCTACGCGCCTCATCCACAGCGAGGTTCGAGATACGCGTCGAATCCGTTCTCATGTACGTGATGAGACCCGTTGCGCCCTGTCTGCCGAGTACAACGCCCTCGTAGAGCTGCTGGGCAATCATCATCGTGCGCCCCGAGGTAAAGCCGAGCTTGCGCGCGGCATCCTGCTGCAGGGAGCTCGTCGTAAAGGGCGGCGCCGCCTTCTTGCGGCGCTCGCTGCGCTTGACCTCCTTCACGGCAAAATCCTGCCGTGCGAGATCGTCCGTCAGCGCCTTCGTCTCCGCCTCGCTGTGCAGCGCGAGCTTCTTTCCACGCACATGCGTGACATCCGCCGAAAAGGCATTCTTCCCCTTTTTCAGCTTTGCCTCGACCGTCCAATACTCCTCGGACTGGAACGCCTCGATCTCGCGCTCCCGATCACAGATGAGACGCACGGTCACGGACTGCACGCGCCCGGCAGACAGTCCCTTGCGTACCTTGCGCCAGAGCAGCGGCGAGAGCTTATAGCCGACAATGCGGTCGAGCATACGGCGCGCCTGCTGCGCATCCACCTGCTCCATGTGAATCGGGCGAGGATGCTGCACCGCCTCCTCGATCGCGGGCTTTGTGATCTCGTGGAACACGATGCGGCAGTCCTTCTCGGGGTCTACGCCGAGGATGAACGCCAGATGCCACGCGATTGCCTCGCCCTCGCGGTCAGGATCGCTTGCGAGATAGATCTTGTCCGCGTTCTTCGCCTCTTTTTTGAGCGCACGGATGAGCTCACCCTTGCCGCGCACATTGATGTACTTCGGTGCAAATTCATTCTCGACATCAATGCCGAACTGGCTCTTCGGCAGATCGCGCAGATGCCCCATCGACGCTCTCACGATGTAGTTCTTCCCAAGGTGACGCTCGATGGTCTTTGCCTTCGCGGGAGACTCGACGATCACAAGGATTTTTTTGGATGATTTCTTCCCCGACGCACTCGTGTTTTTTGTAGTTTTTGCGCCTTTCGATTTGGATGTTTTCGTTTTCGATGCAGATGTCAGCGTAGCCAATCCGTCAGTTCCTTTCAACGCGCCGATAGGCGTGCATTTCATTCTCTGTAATAATTCCCTTCAGCTGCATTTGGAGCAGGAGCAGCGGAATATTTGCCGTAACATGCTCCGGCATACTGTCCACGATCTCATCCATCGTGAGTGCGTGCTCGAAGGACAGTACCTGATAGATGCGAGCTTCCTCCGGTGTCAGTTGATCGCGTGCGGGGCGGCGCGGCGGTTCTGCGAGGTGCATTTCCTCAAGGATCTCCTGCGGTGACTCCACGAGGCGCGCACCCGCGCGGATGAGATTGTGACATCCGCTGCTCTGCGGCGAGTATATGCTGCCCGGAATCGCATACACGTCCCGCCCCTCGCTCAGCGCCATCTCCGCCGTGATGAGCGATCCGCTGCGCTTTGCTGCCTCGACGACGAGCGCCCCCTCGGACAGCCCGCTGATGATGCGGTTGCGCGCAGGGAAAAAGGCGGGCAGCGGCTGCGTCCCCGGTGCATACTCGGAGATCACTGCGCCTCCCGTCTCGATGATCTGCGCGAGCAGACGGCGGTTCTCCGGCGGGTACGCAATATCCACGCCGCAGCCGAGCACCGCGACCGTCCTGCCGCCGCGCAGTGCCCCGCGATGCGCACGTGTATCAATGCCGCGCGCTGCTCCGCTCACGACAGTCACACCCGCCGCCGCAAGCCTCTCGGCAAACTCCATCGCTGCCGCCTCACCATAGGCGGTGAATTTGCGTGCGCCGACCATGCCAATCCGACGCGCATCCGGTACGAGCGTACCACGATAGTAGAGGACGAGCGGCGGATCGAAGATCTCGCGCAGCACAACGGGATAGAGTTCGTCATCAATGCTGATGATGGACACGTCCGTGCGTGCGCAGTCCGCCGCAATCCGCTCCGGCAGATCGGGATGCGCCTGCATATGACGTGCCAGATCATCTGCCAGTGCATCGGACAGAATGCCCGTCGCACGCAGGGCTGCAGCGGACATCGCCCAGATCTCCCGCGCCTCGGGCACAACTGCACACAGACGGCGCATACGCACGCTACCGATCTGGCGGCACTGCAGCAGCGCCGCTAAATACCATCGATCCTCCATGGCGGTACGCTCCCCATATTACATAAAATCATACAATAATGCAACCGATAGGAATAATAATGTAGAAAGTTCATCGCGGGAACAGCTCATCACCGAAAACATAGTATAGCATGAGGAAAACAAGAAGGCAAAGAAATAGATCGGACATTGTTTTCTCCTATGAAAAAAGAGGGGCAGCGCCCCTCTCCTGATTCCGCATATCACATGATGCGTCGCGCTCCAATGTAGCACGCGCCCCAGTAGCCGCCGTACAGATTGTCGATCGCAACGCCGCGGCTCGACGAAGCATTGATAAAGTTGCCGTTGCCGAGATAGATGCCGACATGCGACGGACCGTACTCATACGTCGAGAAGAATACGAGATCGCCGGGCACCATCTCCGACGAGGAGACAGGATAGCCGACATCATACTGTGCGTCTGCCGTGCGCGGGAGATAGATGCCCGCATTGGCAAATACGTAGCGCACAAAGCCGGAGCAGTCAAATCCTGCGGGCGTCGTGCCGCCAAAGGAATACGGAACTCCAATGTACTGCATGGAGTCAGAGATCACGCGGCGAACGATGTAGTTCGAACCGCGGCTGACCTGCGGCATGGATTTTCCAAGAAGTGCCTGATACGTGGAAGGCCCTACCATCCCGTCGACATCAAGTCCCTGTGCTGATTGGAATTCCTTCACTGCCTCTGCCGTTGCAGGGCCAAAATCTCCATCTGCAACAACGTCATAACCAAAGCTGGACAGCTGTCCCTGAATCTCGGCTACGTCAGTTCCCTGATCGCCGAGCTGGAATGACTCTGCACTCGCAACTGCTGCGGAGCAGAGAAGCATCGCGGATAACGCAAGAATCTTGATTTTCTTTCGCAAGCAAACACTTCCTTCCACCGATACCCAAGACAAACCTGAGTACATTAAATGCGTCTTCGATAGCATTGGCTGTGAGAAACCAATAAGCCGAGTTCTGTTCCGCCACACGGGCGGCGACAATCATTTATCTGGGACGCCCGTTGCCGAACGCCTCTAGCGACACTACCCGGAAGGTCGACGAGCCGCCTTAACCCTTCCCTATTTGGTCTTGCTCCATGTGGGGTTTACCCAAGCCAGCCGGTCACCCGACTGCTGGTGCGCTCTTACCGCACCTTTCCACCCTTACCGATCAGATCGGCGGTCTAAATTTCTATGGCACTGTCCCTGAGGTCACCCTCGCTGGACGTTATCCAGCACACTGCCCTATGGAGCTCGGACTTTCCTCGCCCATCGAGATGGACGCGATTGTCTCGGTTTCTCATACCAACGGGAAGATTATACCACATGTGAGGCTCAGGTGTCAAAAGTCCCCCTAGCCCTTGTGCGATACGGGAGGAGAGCCAACCTTACGAACAGAAAATCCCTTTTGCGTGAAATTCTTTCGAAAAAATATGTTTATTCCCATGCCTGTCCAATGAGATCCCGTATGCTCGACATCTGATTCTCATGCAGATAACGCCCCAGACCGTCGCAGATCTTCATTGTAATTGCAGGGTCGATAAAGTTCGCCGTCCCGACCGCCACGGCGGACGCGCCCGCGAGGAAGAACTCAACGGCATCCTGCCATGAGGAAATGCCGCCCATCCCGATGACGGGCACGTGAACCACGTGCGCCACATCCCAGACCATGCGCACGGCGACGGGCTTCACGGCAGGCCCCGAGAGACCGCCCGTGCGGTTGCCGAGCACGGGACGCCGACGCACGATATCGATCTGCATGCCGATGAGCGTGTTGATGAGCGAGATCACATCCGCGCCCGCCTCCTCGATGGCAAGCGCCATCTCCGTAATGCTCGTGACATTCGGCGAGAGCTTTGCGATGACGGGCTTCTCAGATGCAGCTTTGACGGCACACACGACTGCCGCCGCAGCGTGCGGGTCGGTGCCGAAGACAATGCCGCCCTCCTTGACATTCGGGCAGGAGATATTGATCTCGAGCGCCGCAACACCCGCGACATTGAGCCGTGCGGCGAGCGCCGCATAGTCCTCGACCGAGCTGCCCGAGATGTTGACGATGACGTTCATCCCATAGGGCTGAATGCGCGGCAGAATCTCCGTCAGGAAGACATCGACGCCCGGATTTTCCAACCCGATGCAGTTCAGCATGCCCTGCGGCGTCTCCGCAATGCGCACGCCGTCATTGCCGCGCCGTGGTGCGAGCGTTGTGCCCTTCACCATGACGCCGCCGAGGCGCGCGAGATCGACGAAGTCCGCGAACTCCTCACCAAAGCCGAACGTGCCCGACGCCGTGAGGACGGGCGTCCGCATGTCGATCCCAGCGATATTCGTACGCAGAAGTTCGTCATAGGGATAGCTCTGTGCATTATGAGGCATAGTACACCTCTCCCGCAGGAAAGACGGGGCCGTCCTTGCAGACCTTGCGCCGCCCGCTGCGCGTGTCCACGGCGCAGGAGAGGCAGGCGCCGAGACCGCACGCCATACGCTTTTCAAGTGAGACCTCACAGGGAATGCCATGTTCCGCCGCAATCGCGGCAACGCGCTCCATCATCACGGGCGGGCCGCAGACGGCAACGCCGTCATAGTCCCCACCCTGCAGCAGTTTCGGCAGGAGCGTCGTCACAAAGCCCTGCGTGCCATACGAACCGTCGTCTGTCGTGACAAAGCATTCACGCACATGAGGGCGGTAGATCTCCTCCCAGAAGACCTCCTCCTTCGTGCGCCCGCCCATCAGCACGGAGACGTTCGAATGCTCCGCTGCAAAGAAGAGGAGTGGCGTAAGCCCCATACCGCCGCCGACGAGAAGCGGATGCCGCAGCTCGGTCGTAAAGCCGCGTCCCAGAGAGCCAAGTACAGAAACAGTGGCACCCGTCTCCGCATGCGCCAACGCCTCGGTACCGCTGCCCACCTGCCGATAGATGAGACGAATCCATCCATCTGTACGCGAGACCTCTGCAATGCCGAGCGGACGGCGCAGATATCCGCCGTCTGCCGGCACAGAGACTTGCACTAACTGCCCCGGTAGAGACGTTCGTGCGATCACGGGGGAATCGAGCGTCAGGATGTCGACGCCTGCAATCGGGGCTTCATGCGAAAGGATGCGTGCCTCTTCGATTACCTTAGGCAAGATCATCCCCTCCGCCGACATAGTCCTGTATTGCCAACGCATAGACGAGACGGCGATTCCGCATGAACTCGAGCACGCGCAGCACCTCCCACGCCGTATCGAGCGATGTGAGACAGGCAATGCCGTGCTCCACCGTTGCGCGGCGGATCTTGAAGCCGTCGCGCGCGGAGTGCTTGCCCTGCGTCAGCGTATTGATGACCATATTGATCTTGCCGCTCTTAATCATCTCGATGATGTCCGAGCTGCGCTCATGCACCTTGCCGACGACCTCGACATCGATTCCGAGAGAGGCAATCGCCTTTGCCGTGCCCTCCGTCGCCACAATGTCGAAGTTGAACTCGGAGAACGCCTTTGCAAGTTGCTTGAGCTCCTCCTTATCCTTGTTCGCAACTGTGAAGAGCAGACAGCCCTTCGTCGGGATGTTCAGCCCCGAGCCGACGATTGCCTTGTAGAGGGCGCGCGCATAGTGGTAGTCTAGCCCCATGACCTCGCCCGTCGACTTCATCTCAGGGCCGAGGGAGATGTCGACATCCGTCATCTTTGCAAACGAGAAGACGGGCGCTTTGACGGCGACATAGGGACGCGGTGGAATCAGCCCCGAGTGGAAGCCGAGCTCCTTCAGCGTCGCCCCCATGGCAACCTGCGTCGCAACGCCGACCATGTTGACGTTCGTGATCTTCGAGAGGAACGGCACCGTGCGGCTCGAGCGCGGATTGACCTCGATGATGAAGACCTCATCGCGCGCAACAACGAACTGGATGTTGAGCAGCCCCTTCACATGGAGAGCAACGGCAAGCCGCTTCGTGTAGTCGATGATGGTATAGATCACGCGCGCGGGAAGCGTCTGCGGCGGATAGACCGCAATGCTGTCCCCCGAGTGGATGCCCGCACGCTCGATATGCTCCATGATGCCGGGGATAACGACATCCACGCCATCCGAGATGGCGTCGACCTCGACCTCTGTGCCCTGCATATAGCGGTCGACGAGCACGGGGTGATCCGGCGTCACCTTGACCGCGCGGCTCATATAGTCGCGCAGTTCCTCCTCGTTGTAGACGATCTCCATTGCACGCCCGCCGAGGACGTACGAGGGGCGCACCATCACGGGGTAGCCGATGCGCGCCGCCCCCGCCACGGCATCCGCGAGATTCGTCACGCTAATCCCCTCGGGGCGCGAGATGCCCGTCTGCGTCAGTACCTCGTCAAAGCGCTCGCGATCCTCGGAGCGGTCAATGTCGTTGACGGACGTGCCATAGACGCGCAGGCCTGCGCGCTCAAGTTCCGCTGCGAGGTTGATCGCAGTCTGCCCGCCGAACTGGACAATGACGCCGTCCGGCTTCTCCTTGTCGACGATGTTGAGCACATCCTCAACCGTCAGCGGCTCGAAGTAGAGGCGATCGGAGATGTCAAAGTCCGTGCTGACTGTCTCCGGATTGTTGTTGATGATGATTGCTTCAATCCCCATCTCGCGCAGCGCCCACACGGAGTGCACGGAGCAGTAATCGAACTCGACGCCCTGCCCGATGCGGATCGGCCCTGAGCCGAGCACGATCACCTTTTTGCGGTTGGAGACGGCGACCTCGTCCTCACTGCCGCGGAACGTGGAGTAATAGTACGGCGTCATCGCCTCGAACTCTGCCGCGCAGGTATCGACCATCTTGTAGCACGGCAGTATATTGTGACTGCGGCGCATCGTGCGAATCTCATCGCGCGTCTTATGCGTCAGCTCGGCGATGGAGGTGTCGGCAAGCCCCACCCACTTCGCCGCTGCGAGCAGCTTCGGCGTGAGCGGCGATGCGGCAAGCTCGTTCTCCACATCCGTGATATGTTTGAGCTTATGGATGAACCACTTGTCCACCTTCGTGATGTCCGAGATCTCATCGACGCTGAGCTTCCCGCGACGCAGCGCCTCGGCAATGACGAAGATGCGCTCGTCGTTCACAGCGGAGAGCTGCTTTTCGATCCGCTCGTCATCCCAGTCCGCAAAGCGCTCCATATAGAGGCGGTTCACGCCGATTTCGAGTGAGCGCACCGCCTTGAGGATTGCCCCCTCAAAGCTGCGGTCGATGGACATAACCTCGCCTGTTGCCTTCATTTGTGTGCCGATTGTATGGTCAGCGTAGATAAATTTATCGAACGGCCAGCGCGGGAACTTCACAACGCAATAGTCGATTGTCGGCTCAAAGCACGCCTTTGTCTTCTTCGTCACGGAGTTGACAATCTCGTCGAGCGTGTAGCCGATTGCAATCTTCGAGGACACCTTTGCAATCGGATAGCCCGTCGCCTTCGACGCGAGCGCCGAGGAGCGGCTGACGCGCGGATTGACCTCGATGACATAGTATCTGTTGCTCTTCGTATCGAGTGCATACTGCGCGTTGCAGCCGCCCTCGATGCCCAGCTCGCGGATGATGCGGAGGCTCGCGCTGCGCAGCATCTGATACTCGTGATCCGTGAGTGTCTGTGCAGGAGCAACAACAATACTGTCTCCCGTATGAACACCGACAGGATCAAAGTTCTCCATGCTGCAAACAGTGATGCAGTTGTCATTGCCGTCACGGATGACCTCGAACTCGATTTCCTTCCATCCGGCAACGCTGCGCTCGATGAGCACCTGACCGATCATCGAGTAGTTCAGCCCCTTGATGACGGTTGCAATGAGCTCTTCCTCATTCTCCGCAATGCCGCCGCCCGTGCCGCCCATCGTATACGCAGGGCGTACAATGACAGGATATCCAATCTCGTTTGCAAATGCAACAGCCGCATGAACATCCTCGACAATCGTGCTCTCGGGGATCGGCTCGCCGAGCTTTTCCATCGTCTCCTTGAAGCGCTCGCGATCCTCCGCCTTCTCAATCGCCTCGAGCGACGTGCCGAGGAGCTCCACGCCGTGCTGCGCCAGAATGCCCTTCTCGGCAAGCTGGACGGCGAGGTTCAGCCCCGCCTGTCCGCCGAGCGTTGCAAGCAGTCCGTCCGGCTTCTCCTTGGAGATGATCTCCTCCAAGAAGTCCACCGTCAGCGGCTCGATGTAGACGCGGTCAGCGATATTCGTGTCCGTCATGATGGTCGCAGGGTTGCTGTTGACGAGCACGACCTCCAGACCGTCCTCCTTCAGCGCGCGGCACGCCTGTGAGCCGGCGTAGTCAAACTCCGCCGCCTGACCGATGATGATGGGGCCGGAGCCGATGACCATGACCTTCTTTAGATTTTCCTTGCGCGGCATACGTCACTCCCCCTTCATCAGATTCCAGAACTCATCAAAGAGATACATATTATCGTCGGGTCCCGGCGCAGCCTCGGGATGATACTGCACCGAGAAGATCGGCAGCCCTGTGTGACGCAGCCCCTCGATCGTATCGTCATTGACATTTGTATGCGTCACAGCGAGCGGCGTCCCCGCGAGCGATGTGGGATCGACGGCATAGCCGTGGTTCTGCGCGGAGATGTGTACCTTACCCATCTTCAGATTCTTCACGGGCTGATTACCACCACGATGCCCGAACTTCATCTTGTACGTCTTCGCGCCAAACGCGAGCGCGAGCAGCTGATGCCCAAGGCAGATGCCGAAGATCGGCTTCTTCCCCGCGAGTTTTCGCACCTCCTCCACGATCTCCGGCACATCCGTCGGATCGCCGGGGCCGTTCGAGAGGAATACGCCATCGGGGTTCAGCGCAAGCACCTCCTCGGCGCTCGTATGCGCGGGCACAACCGTCACCTTTGCCCCAATGCGGTTGATGTTTTGCAAAATGCTGCGTTTAACGCCGAAATCCATTGCGACAATATGCGGAGCGTGGGGCTTCTCCGTCTCAAGCGTATAGACCTCGGGCGTTGTTACGATCTCCACAACATTGCGCGGCAGTTCCTCACCTTGCAGCGCTGCAATCTCGGACTCTGCCATGTTCTCGGGAACAATCACGCCCTTCATTGCACCTGCAGAGCGGATATGACGTGTTACAGCCCTTGTATCGACGTGGTAAAGGCACGGAATATTGTTTTCCCGCAAAAAGTCCGTCAGACTTTCCTCTGCCTGCCAATTATTTGGTGCATCGCAGAGCTCTCCGATGACAAATCCGCGCACAAAGGAGCGGCGGGACTGCATGAATTTCTCAGCCGTACCATAGTTCCCGATGAGCGGATAGGTCATCGTGAGGATCTGCCCGCAGAAGGAGGGATCGGTCAGACTCTCCTGATATCCTGTCATCGTCGTGGTGAATACAACCTCACCAACCGCTCTTGTCTCACTGTCGAGCAGTTCGCCCGTATAGACCGAACCGTCCTCCAGAATCAGTTTTCCTTTCATATGATAATGACCCCGTCCTTCATAACAATCTGCCCATCCACAACAGTCAGCACAGCCCTTCCCTTGAGCTCGCGCCCAGCAAATGGCGTATGCCTGCCGCGCGTATAGAACGCCTTCGGATCGACCGTCCAAATGAGCTCCGGATCAATCACCGTGACATCTGCAGGCGCGCCCTCGGCGAGCGTCCCCGCATTCAGTTTGAACACGCGTGCGGGCGCGCAGGTCATGCGCTCGATCAGCGTCTCCATTGGAATCTTCCCCGTGTGCACGAGATCGGTCAGCAGGACGCCGAGCGCCGTCTCAAGCCCCGGGAATCCGCTCGGTGCGTAGATGTACTCGCGATCCTTCTCCTCGGGTGCGTGCGGCGAGTGATCCGTGACCACCATGTCGATTGTGCCGTCCAGCAGACCTGCCACCATCGCCTCGACATCCTTTACCGTGCGCAGCGGCGGATTCACCTTCGTCGAGCTGTCACGCGGGTCGACGCATTCGTCCGTCATCGTGAGATGATGCGGCGTGACCTCCGTCGTCACGCGCACGCCGCGCGCCTTCGCCTCGCGCACAAGCTGCACGGCGCGCCCCGAGCTGATATGTGCGACATGCACATGTGCGCCCGCATACTCGGCAAGCATGATGTCGCGTGCGACGGCAATATCCTCTGCCACGATCGGACGCCCCTTGATGCCGAGCATTGCACTCCTGTGCCCCTCGTTCATCGCACCGTCCTCGACGAGGGAGGGATCTTCCTCGTGGTTGATGATTGCCTTATCGAACGGGACGAGATAGTCGTATGCACTCAGCAGCACCTTTGCCGACGGGTCGAAATGCCCGTCATCGGAGAACGCTACTGCACCCGCCTCGACCATATCGCCGAGCTCAGCGAGTTCCTTGCCCTCCTGATTCTTCGTCACCGCACCGATGATCTCGATGTGGATGACGGCGACATCCTCCGCGCGCTTCTTGAGGCTCGTGACAAGCGCCGCATCATCCACCACGGGGCGTGTATTCGGCATCGTCGCAATCGTCGTATAGCCGCCCGCAGCGCCCGCGCGCGAGCCGGAGGCAAAGTCTTCCTTCGCCTCCTGCCCGGGCTCGCGGAAATGCGTGTGCATATCGATGAATCCGGGGGTGACAATCTTATCGGACGCATCATACATCTCCGCCCCATCGGCGCTCAGATTCGTTCCGACCGCGCGAATCACACCGTCCTCGATGAGAACGTCACAGATTTCATTTCGCTTTGCGGCGGGATCGATTACCCGCCCGCCTTTCAGCAGCAATGCCCCCATCAGGCCTTCCCTCCCATCAGAATCAATGTGAAGAGCGCCATGCGGATGGCGACCCCATTTTTCACTTCCTCCTGTATGCGCGACTGCACACCGTAGGCGACGGACTCAGAGATTTCCCAGCCCTTGTTCATCGGCCCCGGGTGCAGCACGAGCGCGTCCTTGTTTGCCAGTGCAAGACGCTCGTCGTTCAGCCCGTAGATGCGCGCATACTCGCGTGTCGACGGGAAGAGCCCGCCCTTCATGCGCTCAAGCTGAATGCGCAGCACCTCGACCACATCCGCCCCCTCAACAGCATCCTCGATGCGGTCGTGGATCGTAATGCCCTCCTCCTCGTGGAGGAACCGCGGCAGGAGCGGGCGCGGCCCCGCGATGTGCACGTCCATGCCCATCTTGCGCATGCCCTGAATGTCCGAACGCGCCACGCGGCTGTGCAGCACATCGCCGAGAATGGCGACCTTCAGTCCCGCGAGCTTGCCCTTGTTCTCCTCGATCGTATAGAGGTTCAGCAGCCCCTGCGACGGATGCGCGTGCGCGCCGTCCCCCGCATTGACGATCACGGGCGACACCGCATCGGCAGCGTATGCGGCAGAGCCCTCCGCCTTGTGCCGCATGACGATTGCGTCCACGCCCATCGCTTCGATTGTATAGAGCGTATCGCGCAGACTCTCCCCCTTGACAATGCTCGACGCGCTCGCCGTGATATTCACGACATCCGCGCCGAGATACTTCCCCGCGAGCTCGAACGACGTGCGCGTGCGCGTGCTCGGCTCGTAGAACAGCGTGACGATCGCCTTTCCCCGGAGCGCCGGCACCTTCTTGATGTCACGGCCAACGATGTTCTTCATCTCGCGCGCCGTGTTCAGGATCAGACGAATCTCCTCCGCCGAAAAATCCTCGAGCGCCAGAACATCGCGTCCCTTGAGTGATAACTCCTGACTCATGTGCATCCCCTTTCAACAAAAAAGCTTTCCCATGCCCAAAGAAAGGCATAAGAAAGCTTTACATTCTAAAATTGGATAGACTGACTGCACAGTATATTTCATTGAAAACTCCCTTAAGGCCTCACAGGACCTCTTAAAAGGTGGTCTATGCGGAAGGTTCGGCGTGCCGCCCCTTCACTTTATTTTCCCCATTATAGCGTTTTCGCGCCGAAAAATCAACCGTGCAGCTTCAGATTTTCTCCGTCGGACATATAGGACTTGTGCAGCAGCCCTATTCTATGTTTTGTTCGTCTTGCGCGCCCAAGGCGCCCCTACCGTCACGCTCCGCGTGCCACCTCCCCCGCTACGGCAGGGGAGGCTTTGGGTAACGGCATATTAGTCGAGGCGCACGCCCTCGATGCTAATATCGCGTGCCGCCGCAAAGCGATAGATGCCGAGCGTTGCCGTCGGGATGGGGCACGGCAAGCCGAATACATAGACCTCCCGCTCAAAGCCCATATCAAAGCGCGGCGCGGCATCCTGCACGAGCGAGGCGATGAGTCCGCCCGGCAGGTCTGCGGCGTGGATGGTGAAGGCGTTCGCGTTGCCCGCCGCCTGTCGAATCCGGTAGTTGCCGAGCACGCCGTCACTCGTGCTGCCGATGCGCCCCATGATGCCGTAACTTCCCGGCGTGTCGGTATTCGTCACCGTCGTGCCAAAGGAAATACCGCCCGCACCGAATACGCGCTCGTCCTCGCCGTCCGCGAAGCCCTCCGCATGTCCCGTAAAGGATGGCAGCGCCTCGCCCTGCACAATGCTCTGCGCGTCGGCGGTCAGCGTGAGGTCGCGGTGCGTAATGCTGCCCGCGCCCTGCGCGGCGGTCGCGGCGAGCGTGTAGTTCCCCGCATCCGCACCTGCGAGCGCGACACCTGTGTAGTCAATGGTGGCTGCCGCAGTGACGTTCTTGTCGTTGTATGCCGCACCCGTGGCGGTTGCTGTTACGCTGTCACCCGCAACGGCATTGTTCAGCGCCGCATGGAATTTCGATGTGTCTGCGGCGGTCGTGCCGTCGTAGGTCTTACTCTGCGCCGCGACTGCGCCAAGCGTCAGCGCACGCCGCGTGATCGTTCCCGTACCCGTGAGTGTGGGGCTATTCAGCACATAGTTCCCCGCGCCCGTACCCGTGAGCGTCAGTCCGCCAAAGGTCACGGCTTTATCTCTGGCGGCATTCTTGTCGGCGTATTTTCCTGTGACGGCATTGAGTTCGATGCCCGTGCCCTCGCCCGTGATGAAGCCCGTGAGACTATAGTTCGTCCCCTTCGTGAGCGACTGCGTGACGTTCGCCGTGCCATCGTACGTCTTGTCAAAGCGTGCGCCGCTCGTGAGCGCGAGATTCAGCTCCTTCGGCGTGATCCTGCCCGCGTTCTCAAAGGTCTTGTTCGCTGCAAGCGTATAGTTGCCCGCGCCCGAACCCGTGAGCGAGAGGTTCGTAAAGGTGACGTTCTGCTGTGCGCCCGCCGCCTGTGCGTTCGCGGTTGCGTACGTGCCCTGTGCGGCGGATTCGTTCAGCGCGACAATGTTCGTGCCCTCGCCCTCGACTACGCCCGCAAGCCGATAGTTCGTACCGCGCGCGAGGTTCTGCGTCACGGCCGCCGTGCCGTCGTATGTCTTGGTGAACTGCGTGCCCGCCGTCCCTTCGAGCGTCAGCGTCTTCCTTGCGATGTCGCCCGTTGTCGTGAGGGTGGTCGTAGAGAGGGAATAGTTGCCCGCGCCCGCCCCCGTGAGCGTCAGCCCGCCAAAGGTCACGGCTTTGCCCGTGCCCGCGTTCTTGTCCGTGTATGTCCCCGCGCCCGTGATTGTGATGCCTTCGCCCTCACCGTTGACGAAATTCGTGAGCGTATAGTTCCTGTCCTTCGTGAGCGTCTGCGTGACGTTTGCATTCCCGTCGTACGTCTTGTCAAAGCGTGCGCCGCCCGTCAGTGCGAGATTCAGCTGCTTCGCCGTGATACTGCCCGCTCCCTGCACGGTGCGCGCGATACGATAGTTCCCTGCGCCCGTACCGCGCAGGGCGAGCGTGTAGCTCACGGCATTTGCCGACGCGACATCCTTGCTGTTGTATGCCGCGCCTCTGGCGGTCGCCGTGACAAGGCTCTCCTCGCCCGTGACGACGTTATTCAGCGTCGCGCTGAACTGCGTGGCGTCAGCATTCGTATTGCCGTCGTAGGTCTTCGTCTGCGACGCGACGCCGCTCATGGTCAGCACGCGCGGCGCAATCCTGTATGTGCTGCCGATGAGGTCATAGCCGAACGCATCACTGTAGATGCCGCGCGCATCGTATGTACCGGCATTCTTCTCAAGGGGGGTATCCGAAAGGATGTGCGTGTCCCCGTCCCCGAATGTTTTGCCGTCGTAAGTCTTCTCAAGTCGCTTCGTACCCTTCATCAGAGCCGTGAGCATGGGCGTGGTCTTGCCCTCATAGATGCGCCACGGCGTGCCCTTGCCGCCCTCGGTCGCAACGAGGGCATTGCCGTGCTCGTCCTTCCAGTCCGTGTATGTCGCCGCCTTCTTCATATCCTCCAGACTGCGATCTGCGACGTCATCCTCTGCTTTGTCATTTTGCGCTTCGCCGACCGCATGGGCGATAAAAGTCGGCGAACAACCCTGCGTTACACTTCCCGCCTTCCATACGGCATGGCTGACCGTACCGCCGTCCGCCTGTCCCACAATGCCGCCAACGGTCTGGGCTTCACCCTGCCCCGGCAGACCATCTCGCGCCACAGTTCCCGTATGCAGGGCGTTCTGCACGGTGCTGTTCTTCATGGCTCCCGCAATGCCGCCGATGAACGCATCGCTCCCATCTCCAGCTCCTATGATCTCGCCTGCATTCCAGACATTCTGAAGGGTAACGCGCTCCCCCGCGCCCACAATACCGCCGACATACGTGCCCGCATCGACTTTCCCTGCATTGTAGGCATTGCAGATCGTGCCGTACTTCGCCGTCCCCACAATGCCGCCGAAATGACTCGATCCACTGACCACGCCGCTAAAGGAGACATTCCGAATGAGAGTCCTCTCTGCAGCGCCCGCAATGCCGCCGACATGATCCTTCCCCGTCACATAGCCGTCCACGATGGAGAGATTCTCGACGCGCGCCCCGTTGACATTGCCAAACAGACCGATATAGCTGTCTTCGTCAGCATCCCTTCGATTGATGTGAAGATGCTCTATCCTGTGTCCGACGCCGTCGAATCGTCCTTTAAACTGAGGACCGCTGCTGCCATTGCCGCCAATCGGCATGAATCCCTCCGGGTCGTGGTATCCTATGTGATTCCATCCACTTGTTTCGCCCGCATTGATGTCGCCGGCGAGCATATATCTGCCGCGCAGATTCGCCTCGATATGCTGCAGTTCGTAGACATCGTGCACGCGCATATAGTCATAGTCTGCATGAGGAGCGCCGTTGAGGCGCTGAACAAACCATCCGCGCGATTTTGCAGATGCCTTGTGATGGTCGGCAGCCGTGCTCGCATAGTCGGAGACCTGATACGGCGTCGGGGTGCTGCCCACCTTGATGTTCTTCGTTATCTTATTCCCGACATCGTAGCCGATATGCGGCGCTTTCTCGCTGCGGATGGTGACTGCGCTGCCCGTGAGCGGCGTGCCGTTTGTGTCCGTCACAGCATCCGTATTGAGGACGGTGACGTTCTTGCCCTCGATGTAGAGTT
>NZ_KB290930.1:411140-440354 GCF_000318175.2 Selenomonas sp. oral taxon 138 str. F0429
GTGACGTTCTTGCCCTCGATGTAGAGTTTGCTCGTCTTTACCGTGCCGAGGTTCAGCACGTCGCCCATCTGCGCGGTCGCTGAGAGTGGACTATTACCCCCCCATGATGTACCCACTGCGCTTGCAACAGCGTCGACATTCGCCGCCGAGAGATAGAGCGCACCCGTATTGACCTCAGAGCCTTTGGCGAAGAGGATGCCGTGCGGGTTGACGAGGTAGACGTTCCTGCCGCCCTCGATCGTGCCGTAGATGTTCGACGCGCCCTCGCCCGTGACGAGGTTCAGATAGTCGCGCGTCTGGCTGCCGCCGTCGAAGCGCACCTTCTCGTTCTGCTCAATGGAGAAGTCCTCCCATTTGAGGATATTGTGCTCCGTCTTGCCCGCGATGTCCATAGTCGTGCCTGTGATGGAGATGTCTGCCTCGGTCTTGTTCGCCGCGGCATTCGCGCCCTCGATGGGCAGAGCATACGCCGTCTGCGCGGCAAAGGGGGCGGCGAGTGCGCCCGCAACGAGGGCACAGAGGAGTTTGCGGCGCAGCTGCTTCTTCGATGATGTTTTCATATTGCTTCGACCTTTCTTGTTTCAAAAAGTATACGATTAGAACTCGATGCGAACACCGAGATTCGCCTTCCATTTCTCACGAATGGCATCCGCGCCCGCCGTACGGCTGAGCTCACCGTAGATGTCCGCTCTGCCGACACGCCGTGTAAAGCCCAGTCCATACTCAAAATAGCTGTCCCGTGCCGTGTAGCTGCGGTCAATGGAGGTCGATCCATACTGCGCCCGCATGTGGAGATCGCCCTTGAACTCGCGCAGATAGCCGAGTTTCAGATAGACTGTGCCGTGCTCGTCCTCGCAGCCAATCTGTGTGCCAACGCGCCCGACGAGTGTGGTGACGGCATCGTTTGCGATGTGAGCCCCCGGCAAAGAACCTGCACGCATCGTGTAGTCTGCCGCGCCGATGCGTCCATAGTTCAGCTCGACCTGTGGTGTCCAGTAGAAATGCGGTGTGATAGCTATCTCCTCCCCCGCATTCTCTGCGGCAATGGAGGTCATGACGATGCCCGCGTATTTTACATAGCCTGTGTCGACGCCAAACGCAATTTCATAGGCCATCATTTTCCTCCGCTTTACTGATACGAAAGGACTATAGATCCTATCAATATTTTCTCACATTTGAGAGAAATATCAACAAAGTTGGTCATAAACGCCGAAAGTATGTCATGAACGCGAAAACAGTCAACAATCCTTTTCTTATTTTCATAAAATGTTTTATGAAAAACGAGGAGTCCTTGCATGTGCAGGGATTCCTTGTTTTTTTGTAAGGCACGGTATGAGAAAAGTGCTCTACCACACTTTGCCGATCGCCGCTGCGGGTGATTCTTGTACCTTTTCGGGCAGATGCGCATCGGACTGCGGCAAATTCGTCGCTGCAAAGCCTGTGCTCGGCAGCAGAAGCACCGCCGCAAGAGGTACGGCAAGTCCAAAGTGCGCGTGTTTTTCTTTTATCTTCAACGGGAGGCCTCCTTGTATCAGCAATTCCTTAAGAAAGCACGGGGATGCGCCCATCAAAGGCGCAAGCCCTGAATCTCGAAGGCACGTTCCGCATCGAAGCGATAGATGCCGAGCGTTGCCGTGGGGATGGGACGCGGCAAGCCGAATACATAGACCTCCTGCCCGAAGCCCATATCAAAGCGCGGCGCTGCATCCTGCACGAGTGCGGCAAGGACACCACCTGCAATGGGCGCAGAGATGCTAAATGCAGTCGCATTGCCCGCCGCCTGCGTAATGCGGTAGTTGCCGAAAACACCATCACTGACGCCCCCAACGCGGCCAATAATTCCGTAGCCGCCCGGCGTGTTGGTATTGGCGGCCGACGTTCCAAAGGTGATACCCCCCGGACCGAATACGGACGCATCTTCACCCTCGACGAAGCCCTCCGCACGTCCCGTGAAGGAGGGCAGCGGCGCGCCCTGCACAATGCTCTGCGGCGCGGCGGTGAGCGTCAGCGTGCGCGGCGTGATTCTGCCTGTGCCCGTGAGCGTCGCCGTATTCAGACGATAGTTGCCCGCGCCCGCACCCGTGAGGGTCAGCCCCGTGTAGTTCACCGCGTGTGTGCCGACGTTCTTGTCCGCATAGCTGCCCGTGCCCGTGCTCGTGACCGTGATATCCGCGCCCTCGCCGTCCACAAAGTTCGAGAGGGTGTAGTTCTCGCCCTTTTTCAGCGCGTCGCCCGCATTCGTCGTGCCGTCGTATACCTTGTCAAAGGTCTGCCCCGCCACCGTGCCGAGCGTCAGCTCGCGCTGCGCGATCGTGCCTGTGCCCGTGAGCGCAGTCTTGTCGAGCGTGTAGTTCCCCGCGCCCGTGCCTGTGAGCGTCAGTCCGCCAAAGGTGACGGCTTTGTCTGCGGCGGCATTCTTGTCGGCGTATTTTCCTGTGACGGCAGAGAGTTCGATGCCCGTGCCATCGCCCGTGACAAAATTCGTGAGGGTATAGTTCGTCCCCTTTGTGAGCGACTGCGTGACCCTGTTGTTTCCATCATAGGTCTTGTCAAAGCGTGCGCCGCTCGTCAGTGCAAGGTTCAGCTGCTTCGGCGCGATTGTCCCCACGCCCTGCGCCTTGGTGATGGTATAGTTGCCCGCACCCGTGCCCGTGAGCGCGAGATTTTGGAACGTCACTTCTTTATCCCTGCCTGCGTTCTTGTCTGCATACGCACCTGTGACAGCACCCGCCAGTTCGACATCCGCGCCCTCGCTGCCGACAAAGCCCGTAAGACTATAGTTCGTCCCCTTCGTGAGCGTCCGCGTGACGTTTACATTGCCGTCGTAGATCTTGTTAAAGCGCGTGCCGCTCGTAAAGCCGAGCGTCAGCGACTTCGGCTTGATGGTCGCGCCGCCGATGAGGTCATAGCCGAGCTGGTCACTGTAGGCATCGTATGTGCCGACATCCTTCCCCGGATGGACGAGGGTGATGTGCGGGTCTGTTGTCGCAAAGACATTGCCGTCATAGACTTTCTCAAGGCGCTTTGTGCCCTTCATCAGTCCCGTGAGCAGCGGCATGGTCTTGCCCTCGTAGATGCGCCACGGCGTGCCTACACCGCCCTCGGTCGCGACGAGGGCGGTGCCGTTCGCGTCCTTCCAATCCGTGTATGTCGCCGCCAACTTCATCTGTGCCTCGGGAGCGACCTTGACATCCGTCGTCACGTCAGCCCCATTGCTCAATGCGCCAACTGCCTGCCCTGCGCTGCCCGTCTTCCATACAGCATGGCGAATGCTGCCGCCGTCTGCCTCCCCCACAATGCCGCCGACCTTCTGATTCCCTGTGACCGTCCCCGTATTCCATACATTCTGAACGATACAGTCGTTCTGCATTCCTCCCACAATACCGCCGACCAGCGTACTCCCTGTGACCGCCCCTGTATTCCATGCATTCTGAATGGTACAGTTGTACCCCGTCCCTCCTACAATGCCGCCGATATACATCCGCCCTGTGATAGCGCCCGTATTGCAGACATTCTGAATCACAGCGTTGTACATTGCTCTCCCCACAATGCCGCCGGCAAGGAACTGACTCCTCACGCTGACCGTGCCCGCATTCCATGCATTCTGAATACTGCCGCCTGATACATCTCCCGCAATGCCGCCGACGTTCTGATTCCCAACCACACTGCCGGCGTATGAGACGTTCCGAATCATAGTGCTGTCTGCATATCCCACAATGCCGCCGGTATGCGCTGCTCCCTCCACGTGGGCATTCTTGAGGGAGAGATTCTCAATGCGTGCCCCGCCGGTGTAGCCAAACAGCCCGATATAGTGCTTATCCCAACGGATATGAAGCGCTGTAATCGTGTGTCCTACGCCGTCAAATCGTCCCGTAAATACGTTGTCCTCATTTCCAAGCGGCGCAAAGCCCTCGCCGCTGTTCCAATGCGTTGTCGCCGTCGCGTCGATGTCGCCCGCGAGGATGTATCTGCCATCCCGTTTCGCATTGATATTCTGCAGGTCGTAGACGTCGTGCACGCACATATAGTCATAGTCCGTATGCGCCGTGCCGCCGAGGTTCGCTACATCCCATCCGCGTGCGCTTGCAGATGCCTTGTGATGGTCGGCATTCGTGCTCGCGTAGTCGAAAACCTGATACGGCGTCGCTGCGCCGTTCACGTCGATGTTCTCCGTCGTTTTATGCCCGACATCGTAGCCGATATGCGGCGTCTCGGCGCTGCGGATGGTGACCGCGCTGCCCGTGAGTGCCGCGCCGTTTGCATCCTTCACAGCATCGGTATTCAGGACGGTGACGTTCTTGCCCTCGATGTAGAGTTTGCTCGCCTTTACCGTACCGAGGTTCAGCACGTCGCCCGTCTGCGCGGTCGCAGAGAGCGGACTTGTGCCGTTTGTCTTGAATGTGCTCGTCGCCGCCGCAATGTCTTCGGGTTTTGCCGTCGAGAGGTAAAGTGCGCCTGTATTCACCTGTGACCCTGCGGCGAAGAGAATGCCGTGCGGATTCACGAGGTAGACGTTCCTGCCGCCCTCGATCGTGCCGTAGATGTTCGACGCGCCCTCGCCCGTGACGAGGTTCAGATAGTCCTTTGACTGTGCGCCGTTATCGAAACGCACCTTCTCGTTCTGCTCAACGGAGAAGTCCTCCCAGCGGAGCACGTTATGCTCGGTCTTGCCGACGATGTCCATGACTGTGCCGCTCGTGGAGATATTCGCCTCCCCCGCATTCGTCGCGGCGTGTGCGCCCTCGATGGGCAGCGCATACGCGTGCGGCGCGGCAAAGGGGGCGGCGAGTGCGCCCGCAACGAGGGCACAGAGGAGTTTGCGGCGCAGATGTGCGTTCGATGTTGCTTTCATTTCCCTTATCCTTTCTCTACGATTCATTACCACACTTTACCAATCATAAACCAGAGGCGGTTCTTTGCCTGTGCCTCCTCGCTCGCGTTCCGTGCGAGTCCGATGCGCCGCGCCCAGTCGAGCCGCAGGAAGTAGTCGCCGGGGCGGCTGTAGCTGACGCCAACGCCCCATCCGCTGAGTGTCGTGCCGCCGTCCGCGCCGTCGTGCGCGTATACCACATGTCCCGTGTCATAGTAGGTGCTGAGGTCGAGATACGGTACGCCCGTCCGATAGACGAGCTCCGCGCTCGCGAGATAGCCGCTGTCGCCTGAGCCCTCGCCCTGCGGGTAGGCGCGCACGCCGTTTGCCCCGCCGAGGTAGATCTCCTCGGAGCTGTCGAGGTTGTCCCCCGCCGCCTGCATCTGCGTCTTGAGGTTCAGATGCCACCGAGCCCCAAGTTCCTGCCGCACGCCGAGATTCAGCACGCCCTTGGTGAAGCTGCCCTCTGTGCCGGCGCGCCGCATCTGCAGCTCTGCCATCCGCGAATCTGATGCAATCGTCCCATGGTATGCCGTGAGGTCATAGGTGAGATGTGTGCGCGCGCGGTTCATCTCGCCGCGCACGCCGAGACGGGCGGTGTTGCTGTGCTTTTCGAGGGTCATGCCGACATTCTTGTATTCGTCCTCGAGTTTGCGATAGTCCCATCCGTAGGTGAAGCTCAGGCTGTCTCTGCTCGTGCGCAGGAGCGGCGTCGTTCCGAACAGGCTGACGGTGTCGGCTTGTCCCGTCGCACCGAGGCGGCGAAATGCCCCCGCAAGCTCGTAGTTCATGCGGCTGACACCGAATCCGAGCACGGTGCCGTCTACGCCGACGGGGCGGGTATAGGTGAGACTGTAGTTCCTCAGATCCACGTTCGAGATCATTGCGCCGAGACTCAGACGGTCGCCACTCTTAGTGAGGTTCGAGAGTCCAACCTGCACGCCGTAGCGATAGCGTCCCGAGGTCTTGCTCCCATAGTTCTCGCTGTAGAGGACGAAACTCTGCCGCTTTCCATCCTTCACACGGATGGTGAGGTCGCTCGTGCCGAACGCTGCGCCCGGCGAGAGCAGCCCCGCCGCCTCCACGCCGCTGAGGGCGGCGATGTTATAGAGAGCCTTCTCGAGGCGACATCCCTCGATGGGTGCGCCCGTGTGGAGCGCGTGCGCGAGGCGACGAATCTGTCCGTCGTCAATCGCGGCGCTGTTTTCGATGTTGATATTCCCGTAGCGTCCCGCGAGGATGCGGATCCGGAGTGCGCCGTCCGCATTCGTCTGCGGCGGAAGGTAGGCGGCGGCTGCGGGATAGCCGTGGCTGCGTGCGTAGGCGGTGAGGTCGCCGATGAGCGTGTTCAGCTCCGCCTCGGAGATGGTGCGCTCCGTATAGCGCGCTGCCTTGCGGCTGAGCTCGTCCGCATTCAGCTGCGTGCCGTCCTGCGTGATGTCGATGCGCGCGAGGCGGAATGATGCGCTGCCCGCTGTGCCCTCCGTCACGGGCAGACTACTCTCAAGCGCGTCCTTGGGGGTGATCGCCCCAATCTGCCCCGCATCCGACGGCGGCAGATTCGTCGCAGCAAAGACGGTGCTCGGCATGAGCAGTGCCGCTGCCAGTGGAAGTGCGCAGCGCAGGCTAGATCCGTGAATATGACGTGCTTCTCTTTTCATTTCAAACATCTCCTAAACATTTTATTAGAATCCGACACGCACGCCGAGATTCGCCTTCCATTTCTCACTGATGACATCTGCGCCCGCCGTGCGGCTGATCTCGCCGTAGAGATCCGCGCTGCCGACGCGCCGCGCAAAGCCGAGTCCGTACTCAAAGTAGCTGTCCCGCGCCGCGTAGCTGCGGTCAATGGAGGTGGAGCCATATGCCGCGCGCATGTGGAGGTCCCCCTTGAACTCATGCAGGAAGCCGAGCTTCAGATAGACTGTGCCGCGCTCATCCTCGTAGCCGATCTGCGTGCCGATGCGTCCGATGAGGGAGGTGACGGCATCGTTTGCGATGTGCGCCCCCGGCAAAGAACCTGCACGCATCGTGTAGTCTGCCGCGCCGATGCGTCCATAGTTCAGCTCGACCTGTGGCGTCCAGTAGAAATGCTCACGCAGGGGCATCCGCCGCCCGTATTCGACGGAGATGTTCCAGCCGTTCACGCCGAAGCCGCCCGTGTACGCCGTGCCGTCAAAGACAGCGGTCGCGTCGCTGGTCATGCGGCCGTATTTTACAATCGCGTCGATGTAGTCGCCGTGCTTTCCCATATAGCTGCCGTACGCACCGAAGAAATGCGAACGATAGCTGCCGTCGAGATCACTATTGCGCGCGCTGCCGTTCATCATCGAGGCGGCGACCCCTGTGAAGAGTGTGCCGCTCTTCAATACGACGGCGCGGTCAATGCCGAGCTGTACGCCGCTGTAGCGCCCCGCCGTGGGGTAGCTGCCGAACTCGTTCCTGCCGCCGTAACCACGCACCCATGCGCCGGACTCCCCTCCCGCACGCAGCGCGCCCATGCGCCGATGGAGATCGTTGTTCTCGCCGCGCCATGCGCTCAGGTGTGCGAGCGCCATGTCCATGAGGAGGTCAGCCGTGCGCAGCGCGGGGCCGGGGGGTGGTGGCTGTGGTATCGGCGGCTGTGGCGTCGGTGGCTGCGGCGTCGGTGGCTGTGGTGGCTGTGGCGGCTGCGGCGTCGGTGGCTGCGGCTGCGGCGTCGGTGGTGTCGGATTCGCATCCGCATCCGTTACCTCGATCTTGGTCACGCGCACAATCTTCCTGCCGGCTCCATCCGTCGACTCACTGAGCGTCGGCTTGACGTTGAAGTCTTTCAGCAGCAGTCCCGCCGCAACGGCTTTCCGCGTCTTGTACTCAGGAGCTGTGACCGTATCGCTCCCATTGGATGAGTTGAATACCTCAACGCCGCCCGCGACCGTGGGCGCGATCACATGGTTCGTCTTATCTACGGCATCGTTCATCTTCGGATCGAAGGCGACTTGCAGCTTGTACTGATTGCCCGCTCCTGTAACGCCGTTCAGCACGACCTTATCCGCCTTGTTATCCGTGAGGTTCGTGGAGATGCGGAAGGTCGCACCATCCAGTGCCGCACGCGTATTGTTAAAGGTCAGCGTGCGCTCTCCTACGGGAACAGTGTTCGGACGCCTTTCGTTCGGCGCGGCAAATGCCATGTCGATCACGCCGCCGTTCGCCGAAAGGTGGAAGCCTACCGGCTTGCTCTGATCTTCACTCCAATCCGGCTTAAAACTGAAGTTCTCCGATGGATTATCCGGGTTGAAGAGTGTATAGTTGTCCCGTTTGGGATACCACGTTGCTCCTTCCGAGAGTTCGAGGCGCACGCCGCCGCGTTTATGCAGCGGGATCACATTGTTCCCCACGTCTTTTACTTCGGTAATCCCACCCGCAAAGTAGGAGTCCCCTCGCTTCAGATAGAGATTGACATAGCCGCCTCTGTAAGAAATGCTGGAATTGCTGTTATCGCGCCTATCAACAAGAATGTCACCGTGCAGCTCGACCTTCCCCGTACGATCGGGATTGACGGTCAGAACTCCCGAAAAATCCATTGTACCGTCACCGCGGCTGAGTGCGGTGAGGACGCTGCCCGTCGGATTCAGGATTTTGATATTGCTTCCCTTGAGCTCGACCGTGCGGTTTTCATGCTGTCCTGTCGAATCATCATTGACCCCCTCCACGGCAATCGTACCGCCCGAAATATCGACATCCTCCGTCACCGTCGTACTTGTCATATAGGTCTGGGACGCGGTGATCGGTGCGGCGAGTGCGGTCGTTGGCACAAGTGCCGTGCCAAGAGTGAGTGCAAGGGCGATCTGTGTGCCGAGGCGCACCTGTTTGTTGTCTGCATTCGTCTTCATGTTCAATGCTCCTGTCCCGATTGATTGATCCTGCTCGTCTGTTCCAGATAGAACTCCATCAGTCGCTCCGCCGCCGCGTGAAAGTAATGCGCCGCCGCAGGGTAGTCCTCTGCCGCCTCGGCATGACAGCCCGCGAGGTAGGCGATGCGCGTCTCCCACGGCTCAGAGGGCGTGAGATCGCTCCACGGCGATCCGCGCACAACCTGCCAATATGCCTCACGCACGCGCGGGTCTGCATAGCGAATCCACGGCTTTCCCTCGTTGAGAAAATGCCAGATCGTGTACTGCGCGGAGAAGTCCACGTCCCACGGCGCAAAGGCATCCATCATCTGCACATATTTCCGCCCGATCGGCAGGAACTCCCCGTCCAGTACATAGTTGAGTGCATCCTGCTCGAGCAGCGGGAATGATGCGCCGTACTCCTCCCATGCCGCGAGCGTATACGCCGTAAGCTGCTGTGCGCGCCAACGCGCGAGGTCGATGAGCATGACGCCCGCATTGAAATACGACCATCCCTTCATGCCGATCCGCGCCGCCTTCCGCTGCGCCTCTCCCTCGGGTGCGGCAGCGAGAGGCGCACCCGCGAGATCGAGTGACCAGAACGCCCCCATATGCCCAACGCAGAGGGTATCGGCGTCAAGGTAGAGGATGCGGTCAAGGCTCTGCGGCACGAGTTCGGGCATGAGAATCCGCGTGAACACGCTGCGATTGATCCGCTCGGGCGATATGCCGCGCGGGAAGGAGATCTCGTCCAACGCCGCACGCGCGTCATAGATGTGGACGTCCGTCCATGGAAAGGCGGCGCGGAATGCGTCCAGACGTTTGCGATCTGCGTCCGCAATCCCGTCGCAGACGAGGTGGAATCCAACATTCGCCTCCTCGCTCTGCATGGCAACGGATGTCATGGCGATGCCCGCATACTTCACATAACGCGCGTCCACACCGAATGCAATCTCGCAACGCATTATTTCCACCACTCTCTGAGATAAAAGTACAATATGCCCGTAGGATACATTTGCTTATACTATCATTATTTTCTCATATATAAGAAAAAATTCAATAAAAGTTGTCATAAACGCTGAAAGTATGTCATGAACGCAAAAGGTTTTAAATTGGACTTGCGCATCTCAATACTTTTTCATAGAATATTTTAAGGCGAAGAAGGAGGTTCTTATATGAAGATTGCTGTACTGGACGATAATGCTGATGATCTGCATGCGCTCTGCACGATGATTGATACCGTCTGCGCGGAGCAAACGCCGCGCCCCATGATCCGCGCGTTCACGGACGAGAGGAGGTTCCTCGCGCATATGTCCTCCGCACGCGCTGACATTGTTTTTCTCGACATCTATCTGAAGGAGCGCACGGGCATCCGTACGGCTCAGATTCTGCGCTCCTTCAATACAAGCTGCGCAATCATCTTCGTGACATCGAGCCGCGAGCACGCGGTCGAGGCGTTCGATGTGACAGCGTCGCACTATCTCATCAAGCCCGTGACGGAGGAAGGTGTCCGCGAGGCGCTCGCACGCACGCCATTTTTTAAGAAGGATCGCCCGACGATCGCGCTCACCATTGACTATACGGAGCAGCGCATACCAATCGAACAGATCCGCTATGTCGATGCCAACGGACGGCGCTGCTCCTTCCATCTGGCGGACGGTACGACGCTCGCCCCCTATATGACGATGGCACGCGCACGCGAGCTCTTGGAGCCTCTGCCGGTTTTCCTGTCCTGCCACCGCAGTCTGCTGATCAATATGGACTATATACGCCAGCTGACATCGGATGGAGTCCTGCTCATGGACGGGACTCTCCTCCCCATTGCAACGCGCCGCACAAGCGAGGTCGGTCAGGAATACCGCACCTATATGCTGCGGAAGATGCGCGCAGGGTTTACGCCCTGAAATATTCTGCATGACGAGGCACTCCGCTTTCTCCGTCTGTATATAGGAGAGGATTCATGAATCTGCCGATTACATTTGAGTTGTTGCAGCATCCGCTCGCCGTTCCAATGGTGACGCTGTTCTATACGATTGTCCACGTTCTGCCCGGGAATCTGATCCGTCTCTATCTCTTCCGCCGCTATCTGCGCTTTTCCCCGCAGTTGGTTATCGCGGGGCTGCTCGTGCTCATCGGCATCGAGGCAGTCATCCAGATCGAGGCGGTCACGGTCTTCTCGCGGCGCATCGCCTTTCCGTTTCTCTTCTTTATCTTCTTCTATCTGGTTGCAGTGACGCGCGTGCCGATTGCCAAGCAGATCTGCATCATCGCCCCGCTCGGTCTCCTCTGGTTCGGTATGCAGACGGCAGTCTTTGCCATCGAGGATGCCTATCCTGTATTTGAGATCCCATTCCTGCTCTCAGGGCTGCTCATCCTCGCAAGCCTGCTCGTCATCGCTCCGTTCTGCCTGTACTACGGGCGTACAGTCGCCGATCCGCTGCTCGCAGATGACTCCTTCGACGCCGTCTGGAAGCCGCTCGCATGGCTTGGTACGCTCATCCTGGTGCTCACTATTCTCCTGTCTCCGTTCAATGAGCTGCGAACAAATACGGCGCTTTTCGTCCGTCTGAGTGCGGCAATCGGCGCATTCTGCTGCATTGGGCTGGCCCTCTACGCCATGAACGAACGCCTGCGGCAGCGCGCGCTGCGCGAGCAGCTTGCACACGAGGCAGAGATGGCGGAGATCACGCGCCAGAATGCGGTGCAAATGGAGGAAAACGAACGTGTGACACGAATTTTTCGCGCGCAGTTCACAGAGCTGATTGAAGAAGCAGAGGAAAAGCTCGCGTACGAGGACTATGCGGGCATCGAGCAGCTGATGCGCGATGCTGCTGCGCAGATTAACACGAGCTATGCTCCTGTCTGTGCAAATGAAATTGTGAACATCCTCATCGGTTACTGGCAGCCTGTCTTTGATCGTCTGGGCGCACGTACGGAGTACCGCATCGAGATCGGTACGGAGAATCCCATCGACCCGCTCGATCTGACAGCCATCCTCGGCAATCTCCTCCGCAATGCAGCAGAGGCGATGGAGAGCCTTGCCCCGGGAACAAAGCGTATTCTTCGTCTCGCACTCGTACATCAGGCAGATTTGCTCTTTCTGACGATGGACAACAGCTTTGACGGCACGCTGCGCTATGATGCGGACGGCAATCTGCTCTCGTCCAAGCGCGCCCACAGCGAGCATGGCATAGGGCTGGAAAGCATTCGCACAAGTCTTGCGCGCTATGACGGCACGATGGAGGTCACGGTCGAGGACGGTCTCTTCGCAGTCGATATAACACTAACTGCGGCAATGGGCGCGCACAGAGAGATCTCTTCTGTAGGAAGCAGCGATCAGTACGGGAAGGCAGACGATATATCATGAGTGATTTTGAAATTCGGCTGCTGCATACACTTGTATGCGCGCCCCCCTTTGATCTCCTGATTTTCTATTTTTTTCGCAAACGTCTAAGTTTTAGGCGGTCATACGTCATCATCGGCTATCTTCTCCTGCTCTCCTTGACGATGACTATACAGATGTCATCCACATTGGATATGTCCCTGACCGCGCTCCTGTGCCGCCCGCTCGCCCTCCTCTATATGACGGCGGTGATCCGCGATCATCCACTGCGCATCCTGTCGATTGCGCTGCTCGTCTATCCGCTCCTCCTGCTTGCATCGACGCTCGGGACGACGATGGAGATCTTCTTCGGCGAGGGGCTGCCGCATGGGCTGTGGAAATGTCTGCTGATCCCGATGTTCTTCCTCCTCGTTCTGCCTGCTGCGCTGCATACGATCCGCCATCTGCTCACGCCCATGCTCCGTGTGGATGACTGGAGGCTCTGGATGTACCTCTGCGGCTATGAGCTGATCCTCATTGCGCTCGCAGTTGCTGCCGATCCGTCGAGCAGCTCCGTCCGTCCGACCATCATTGCCGCGCGCCTGCTGCTCCCGTTCGCCCTCATCCAGTATCTTCGCGTGTCCGATCTCCTCACCCGCTATACGGAGGAAGGGAATGCCCTCCATCAGCGGCAGATGCACGAGCGGATGATCCGCAAATCAGAGGAGGCGCGCTATCATACAATGCTGGAGATCTGGCGCAGCTCGCGGCGCATGCGTCACGATCTCAGTCACCATGCGACGTTGATTGCACAGCTCGCACGCGAGGGCAGACGAGAACACCTTGCGGCATATCTGCACAATCTCGCGGAGCAGTCTGCTGTGATGCCCGAGATAAAGAAGTGATCAAAAATAGAGCTGTTGCACAAAGTCGTTTTGACTCGTACAACAGCTCTTTATTATGCTTTTGTTCGTATTGGGCGTTCAAAACGCCCCTTCCACTGCTTACGCGATCCTCCTCCCCCGTCGCAACGGGGGAAGTGGCGAACGCAGTGAGCCGATAAGGACACTTGTGATCTCGAATCAGATTTTCTCCGCCAGCCGCTCTGCGAGGAGGGTGTAGCGGCGGCGCGTGCGGTCGTTGCTGACCGCCGCAAAGAGCGCCATGCGGTCGCCGACGATGATGACGCCCTTCTTCGCGCGCGTCACGGCGGTATAGAGGAGGTTCCGCTGCAGCATGATGTGATGCGCGCGCACAAGTGGCAGGATGACGATGTCGTACTCGCTGCCCTGACTCTTGTGAACGCTCATCGCATAGGCGAGTGTGAGTGCGCCGAACTCATCGCGCGTATAGGGAATGTCCATATCCTCCGCAAAGGTCACAACCATGTGCTCGGAGTCAATCCTCGTGATGCGCCCGATGTCCCCGTTGAATACGTTCTTCATATAGTCGTTCCGCGTCTGCATGACCTTGTCGCCGAGGCGGAAGCCGGCAGCCTCCTCCTTGCCCATGCCCGCAGGATTGAGCGCATTCTGTAGGCTGCGGTTGAGCAGATCAACCCCACACGCCTCGCGCCGCATGGGCGAGAGCACCTGCAAGTCCATGAGTCCCGTGCCCGCGCGCAGCAGACGCGTGCAGAGCGAGACGATCTGTGCGGCGGCATCCTCACTCGATACGGCGGGGACAAATGTGAAATCCGCCTCCGTAAACGAGGGCACGCGCCCCGCATTGATTGCGTGGGCATTCAGCACAATGGTGCCCGTATTGTTCTGTCGGAAGATCTCCGTGAGGCGGACGCTCGGAATGACGTTCGAGCGCAGGATGTCCTTGAGCACGGAGCCAGGGCCGACGGCAGGCAGCTGATCCACGTCGCCGACGAGGATGACGTGTGTGCCGGGAAGCACGGCGGTGAGAAGATGCTGCATAAGCACAATGTCCATCATGGACACCTCGTCGATGATGATGACATCCGCCTCGAGCTGTGTCTCGGCGTCGCGCCCGAAGCGCATCTCGCCGTCCTCCCTACCCTGCGCCTCGAGCATGCGGTGCACGGTTGCGGCAGGGCAGCCCGTCGCCTCCGCGAGTCGCTTTGCCGCGCGCCCTGTCGGCGCGGCGAGCAGGATCTCAAGCCCCTGCGCGCCGAGGATGTCGATCATGCTCCGCACAACGGTGGTCTTGCCCGTGCCGGGGCCGCCCGTCAAGACGAGGACGCCGTGCGTGAGCGCAGCGATCACAGCCTCGCGCTGTGCGGGGGCAAGGCTGACCGCATGATCTGACTCCCATGCGGCAACGAGAGACTCCGCATCGTGCACATGAATATGATCCGCCTTCTTCTGCAGCATGAGGAGAAGGCGTGCCGTCATTTCCTCCGCCTTGTAGAGCTGCGGCGCGTAGATCAGCCTCTCGCCCATCTCATCCACGGCATAGAGGCGGCTCATCTTCACCTCGCGGCTGATGATCTCCATGACCTCAGTCCGCGTGACACCGAGCCGCTGCGCCGCGCGATCTGCAAGCATGGCCTCCGGAATGCAGCAGTGGCCGCCCGAGGAGATCTGCGTGAGCTCATAGGAGAGCCCTGCCGCAATGCGCTCGGAGGAGTTCTTCTCCCATCCTGCCGCGACGGCGATGGTATCTGCCGTGATGAAGCCGATGCCGTCGATCTCCTGCGCGAGACGGTAGGGCGCCTTCTCCATCACCTCGATTGCAAGCGAACCGTCCGCCTTGAAGATGCGCGCAGCATATGCACCCGTGACGCCGTGCTCCTCGAGCCAGAGCATGATGTCCCTGAGCTCGGACTGCCGCATATAGGAGGCGACGATCTTCTCCACGGTCTTCGGGCCGATGCCCGCGACCTCTTTCAGGCGGCTCGGCGCGCGCTCGATGATCTGCAGTGCCTCCGCGCCGAATCGCTCCACAATGCGCCGCGCCATCGCGGGGCCAACGCCGTCGATCGTACCTGACGCGAGAAAGCGCTCGATGCCCGCCGCACTTGTGGGCGCGCTCACGCGCATTCGCTGCGCCTGGAACTGGCGCCCAAAGCGCGGATGCGTGACCCAGCTGCCCGCAAGATACACCTCCTGACCGACGAGGGGCGCTGCCCCGCGCACAGTCGCGGTACACTTCCCCTGCTGCGCTAGACGCAGACGAAAGACGGAGAACGCACCGTCTCCCGCAGAAAAGATGATATGGTCGACAACGCCTGTCAGCTCTTCCTCGGCGGAGTGAAAGCCAAGATTTTGCTGAAATTCCATGTCACGCCTCCGTCAGCTGCTCCCACTTCTCATAGTGCTGCGTGATCTCGAGCTCCTTTGCCGCATACGCCTCGGCGATCTCACGGCTGCGCTCGGGATCGAGCTGGGTCTCGGGGCGGTTCATCTCGTACTCGAGCCCCTTGAGCTCCGCCTCCGCCATCGCAATCTCCGCCTCCGTGCGCTCAAGCATCTCCTGCCGCCGCGCGGCGGGAATGGCGTTATGCACGGCTGCCTTTGGCGGCGTCTTCTCCGCACGCGGCTGCTGTGCCTGTGCGGGAGCGGGACGTTCCCTCTTCTCCGCCCCGCGCTCTTCTGCCGCTTCCTCTGCCTCGGCTTCCTTTTTCATCAGATAGTAGCTGTAGTTGCCGAGATACTCCGTGATCTTCCCGTCACGCAGTTCGAGCGTGCAGTTTGCCGTCTTATCGAGGAAGTAGCGGTCATGCGAGACGGCGATGAATGTGCCGGGGAACGCCATCAGCGCCTCCTCGACCGCCTCGCGCGCGGGAATGTCGAGATGGTTCGTCGGCTCGTCCAGTACGAGGAAGTTCGCGCCCGTCAGCATGAGTTTCAGAAATGCCACGCGTGCTTGCTCGCCGCCCGAGAGTGCCCCGATGAGCCGCTGCACGTCGTCGCCGTGGAAGAGGAATGCGCCCAGATAGTTTCGCGCCGTCTCCTCGTCCAGTCCGTATGTATAGCAGATCTCATCGAGGATGGTCTTGCTCGGATCAAGCCCCTCGTGCTGCTGCGAGAAGTAGCCGATCTTGACGCGGCTGCCGATCTTCAGGCGTCCGCTTGCCTCGAGCTCGCCGACGAGAATCTGCAGGAGGGTCGTCTTTCCGACGCCGTTCTCCCCGATGAGCGCCACGCCGTCCCCCTTACGGATGAGGAGGGAGATGCGGTCGAGCACACGCTGCCCGCCGGGGTAGGCAAATGTAATGTCCTCAAGCTCCGCCACGCGCTGCGCGCACTCCGTTGGCTTCGTAAAGGCAAAGTACTTGAAGCGCGCTGCCTCGGGCGGGAGCATGATGCGCTCAAGGCGATTCAGCTGGCTCTGCCGCCCACGCGCCTGCTTCGCCTTGATACCCGCCCGATAGCGGCTGATGTACTCCTCGGTCTTCTTGATCTGCGCCTGCTGCTTCTCATAGGCACTCAGGAGAGCCGCACGGCGGTCGTTCTTCACGCGCATATAGTGCGTGTAGTTGCCCGCGTACGCCGTCACCTCGGCGTGATCAAGCTCCAATATCCGCGTTGCAACGCGGTCGAGGAAGTAGCGGTCATGCGAGATCAGGAGGACTCCACCGCGATAGGATTGCAGGAATTTTTCGAGCCACTCGATCATGCCAATGTCCAGATGGTTCGTCGGCTCATCGAGGAAGAGAAAGTCCGGCTCGCGCAGCAGTGCCTTCGCAAGGCAGATGCGCGTCGTCTGCCCGCCGGAGAAATGGCGCACATCCTTTGCAAGATCCGCCTCGGAGAAGCCGAGTCCGAATGCAACGCGGCGAATGCGGCTCTCGAAGTCGTAGCCGTCCATCGCCTCGAAGCGCGTCACGAGGTTCCCGTATGCGGCAAGCTCCTCCTCGCTCGCCGCTCCGCCGGCAATGTCCTGCTCCATGCGCTCCTTCTCCGCACGCAGCGCAATGAGGTCGGAGAACGCGCTGCGCAGCTCTTCGTAGAGCGTGTCATGGGAGAATACCGCCTGCTGCTCGACATAGCCGACGGTATCGGCACGATCCATTACGATCTGGCCGCCGTCGCTTTCCTCACGTCCGAGCAGAATGCGCATGAGCGTCGTCTTGCCCGTGCCGTTTGCGCCGACGAGCCCGACCTTGTCCCCACGCTGTACTTCGAAATTCACATGTGAAAAGAGCGTCCGTATGCCGTACGCCTTTTCGAGACCAATGACCTTCAAGCTCCCCATATCACTCTTCTCCATCCGCATGTACGGCATCAGGCCGATAGTCGCGCCCAATGATGACAATCGCCTGCTGCTCTCCCGCCCCGTCGACAGGCATGATGACGCAGGGGAACGGCATGCCGTAGAATAGGTTCACGTGTGTTTCTGCCGTCATGATTGCTGTCTTTGGACGGTCAGACGCATTCCCCGTTTCCACACTCGAAATACGGAATCCCTTTGCTCGCAGCGTATCGGCAATCTCCGCACCCGCACCGTCGATGCCGCTCGCATTGATAATCATAACAGAGATATCGTCCGCAGTATCCTTGCTGCTCTTCTTTACCGGCGCAGGTTCCTGCTTCTCCTTCGCCTCTTCTCTCTGCACCGCAGCTTTCTTCTCGGCAGCGCTGCGCTCAGCACGCTGCTCTCCGATCACACGGTCACCCTCTGCGAGCAGTTCCTCAGAGGAGGGCAGCAGCTCCCTGTCGTCCTCTTCCGCCATGATGCGCAGTCGCTCCGGCATGTCCTTCCGATAGACGGCTGCATCGTGCTCCGCCGCCTCCTGCATGCGCTCGGACATTTCCTTGCCCACGCCTGCAAAGAGCTCTCTGCGTGTCTCCACAAGATCTGGAATCCAGTAGCTCACATCGCCGAGATAGGCAGGGGTTCCCGCAACCATCTGCATGGAGATGCCGTCCGACTCCATGTCCTTGAGACGCGTTGCCAGCGTCAGCAGCTGGCGCGTTGTCAGATCCGTATCAACCGCATTCTTCACCTCATCGACGACTGCCGCAAGGCGCGGGAGTACCTGCGGAGAGAGGAATTGTGCCAGGAGTGCGCGCATAAAGCGCTGTTGCCGCCCAATGCGCCCGATATCCCCCTCGCCGTCACGATAGCGCACGTATTGAATCGCCTGTGCGCCGTTCATATGCTGCTCCCCGGCTTGGAGGTCGATGACGAGGCCGCCGTTGTCGTCCCACGGGTCCTCATAGTACATCCGCTTCTCAACGTCGATGTCCACGCCGCCGACTGCATCCACGATCCGCTCGAACGCCGAGGTGTCGATCATGATGTAATGCGTGACGGGAACACCTACGAGTGCACTGACCGAGGCGAGTGTCATCTCGTGCCCGCCGAACGCATAGGCGTGATTGATCTTATCGTAGCCATAGCTGCCGACCTCGATGCGCGTATCGCGCGGGATCGAGAGCAGCGCCGCGCGCCCGTTCTCCTCATCGACGGCAGCGAGCATCAGCGTATCGCTGCGGCCGACATCCCCCTCCCTGCGGTCGACCCCCATGAGGAGCACATAGCCCAGCTCATGTTCCGGCAGATCGGCGAACGCATTCACATCGCGCAGCGAGCCTGACATGAAGTAAGAGCTTGCATAGTAGATGCCGCAGACGAGCAAAAAGGACAGTGCGAATACAGCTCCTGCGTATTTGATGAATGTACGGTCCGCTTTTTCGTGCGGTGATTTTTCCTGTGACAATCCGTATATCGTCCTCTCCCAATAGATTGTTATCAGTATAACAAAAACAAGAGTTCCATGCAAATGGAATGATGAGACCTATTCCTCTTTACAAAATATAGTATTTCATGTAAACTTAACATATCTATCAATACTATTTGACCGCAATCAGGGGAGCTGCTCTTGTCGGCAGAATGCGGCGATACATACCGAACGGAGCAAGGGGGAAAAAATGCTACGACTTCCTGTCTCGAAGTTAAAGGATGGCATGGTGCTTGGGCAGAGTCTGTTCAATACCGCAGGGGGAAGCTACCTCGTCAAGGGACAGCCGGTTACGATTGACTATATTCGAAAACTGCATCAGCTCGGCATTCAAAATATTACCGTGACCTCCATGGACCCGAGCCACAAGCTTCCGCCGCCGCCCGATGTGATCGAGGAGAAGACGCGCGTCAAGGCAATCGGCGCTGTCTACGATACGTTTCAATCGATCGAGGAAAGCGGGACGCTCGACATCCCTGCCCTGCAAAAGGTGACGGATGCGATTGTCTTCGACCTTTTCGACAACCATGAAAACCTCGTCCAGCTGACGGACATCCGCACGCATGACGCCTATACCTTTGCACACAGCGTCAACGTCGCCGTCCTCTCCGCGATGATGGGGATGCTCTGTCATCTGCCGAAGGAGGATCTGTCGCTCATCACGCTCGGCGGACTTCTGCACGATCTCGGAAAGATCGAGGTGCATACGGATATTCTCAACAAGAACCGCAGTCTGAGCAACAGCGAGTTCGACATCATGAAGAAGCACCCCTCCGATGGTGCGCGGCGCATCCTGAAGATGCCGGGGCTGCCAAAATCGAGCATACTTGCGGCAATCGCGGGTCAGCATCACGAGCACATCGACGGAACGGGCTATCCGCGCGGCATCAAGGGCGATGAAATGCACCGCTTTGCAAAGATTGCGGCGATTGCAGATGTCTACGATGCCCTCACGAGCGAGCGCCCCTACAAGAAGGCGTATATGCCAAACATCGCCTACAACATCATGCACAACATCAACAAGGGGCAGTTCGACCCGAAACTGCTCGATCTGTTCTTCAACAATGTCGCCCTCTATCCCGAGGGTGCGGTGCTCAAGACCACGTTTGGCTTTGCCGTTGTGAAGGAGAGCAAGTTCGGGCGCACGACAACGCCCGTCATCATCCTCTTTGCCGATACCAACGGCAAGCTGCTGAGTCAGCGCACGGTCATCGATCTCTCCGAGGAGAAGGATGGTGCCGAATCAATACAGGTCGTTCCAACGGGCAATGACCTCTACCATTTCATCCATGAGCTGGGCGTCGATCCTTCTTACTACCTCGAGGAAGATCGTGAGAAGGACAAGGCGGCAGGAATAAAGCCCTCCGGAGTCCCCACCTCGCCGCGCATGCGCATGAGATCATACTGAAATACAAAAAAACCGGACGTGACTGTCCGGTTTTTTTGTGCATTTATCGTTCTTCCAAAATCTTTGCCGCCATCTCCTCCACTGTCATGCAGTCTGCGACGGGATAGCCCGCAGCGTCGAGCTTCTGTCCAAGCTGCAGGAGATGCGGCGCGGCAAGGGAGGCACGCGCGAGAAGTTCCTCCTGCCGAAAGAGCTCCTGCGGCGAGCCCTCGCCGATTACCTGCCCGCCCGCGAGGATGACCATGTGATTGGCAACACGCAGGATGTCCTCCATGCTGTGTGAGACGAGGACGATGCTGACGCCGCGCTCCCTGTAGAGCATGGTGAGCATGGAGAGCAGCGCCTCACGTCCGCGCGGGTCGAGTCCTGCCGCCGGCTCGTCGAGCACGAGGTAGTGCGGTGCGAGCGCGAGTACGCCCGCAATCGCGACGCGTCTGCGCTCGCCGCCCGAGAGCGCGAATGGGGAGCGATCACGATATGCCTCGGGCAGATGGACGAGCTCCATCGCCTCGCGCACGCGGGCTTCGACCTCGCCATCCGTCAGCCCCTGATTGCGCGGACCGAAGGCAATGTCCTCATAGACCGTCTCCTCGAAGAGCTGATGCTCGGGATATTGGAATACCATGCCGACGCGAAAGCGCGCCGTGCGTGCCGCCTCTTTTTCCGCTTTGCTTTTACCATAGAGGCTGACGCCATCGACACGCACCTGCCCTGCTGTCGGCGTGAGAAGCCCGCCGATGAGCTGCATGAGCGTGGATTTGCCCGCGCCCGTCTCCCCCGCAATCGCGGTAAATGCGCCCTCTCTGATCGTCAGTGTGACATCGTGCAGCGCAGTGTGCGAAAGCGGCGTGTCCTCCATGTAGGTGTAGGACAGTGATTCTATCTCGATAGACAATGCAGCAGCTCCTCATCCGTTACGATATCCTGCGGGAGATCCCGCCCGCCGCGCCGGAGGCGTTCGGCGATGTCGGCGGCAAGGGGCACATCCAGTCCCAGTGCACGCACCTTCTCCGGCTGCGAGAAGATCTCGCGCGGCGTGCCGTCCATGACGACCTGCCCCGCATCCATCAGGACGATGCGGTCAGCCGCAATCGCCTCTTCCATAAAATGCGTGATGTAGACGATCGTCATGCCCTGCTCCTCGTGCAGCCTCTCTACGGCGCTCAGCACCTCTGCCCTGCCGCGCGGGTCGAGCATCGCCGTCGGCTCGTCGAGGACGAGCGCGTGCGTCTGCATGGCAATCGCGCCCGCAATGGCGATACGCTGCTTCTGCCCGCCCGAGAGGAGATGCGGCGCCGCCTGTGTATAGCGCTCCATGCCAACAAGCGCGAGCGCATCCGCAACACGCCGCCGTATCTCTGCAGGCGGCACGCCGAGGTTCTCGGGGCCGAAGGCGACATCATCCGCCACAACCGCCGCAATGAGCTGGTTGTCCGGATTCTGGAACACCATGCTGACCTCCTGTCGGATGTCCCAGCGCAGTGCCTCATCGCGCGTATCCATGCCGCGCACATAGCAGTGCCCCTCGCTCGGAAAGAGGAGTGCGTTCAGATGGCGCGCGAGGGTCGACTTGCCCGAGCCATTCGCGCCGAGCACCGCAACGAACTCCCCCGCGCCGATGGAGAGGGTGACGCCGCGCAGCGCCTCGTGTCCCTCGCCCTCACCGCTTTGGTAGACGTGGGTGACATGATCGAGTTCAAAAAATTTCTCTGCCATAGTTCTCTCTAATTCTTTATGCGTGTTTTGAGGTGTACGCGGAATATCGTGCCCTTGCCCATCTCGCTTTCGACCGCAATCGCCCCTCCGTGCGCCTCCGCGATCTCGCGCGCAATGGCAAGTCCCAGTCCGTTGCCGCCCATGCGACGTGAGCGCGCCTTGTCCACGCGGTAGAAGCGGTCAAAGATGCGCTCCTGATCCTCGGGCGCAATGCCGATGCCCGTATCCGCGACGGAGAGCTGAACGCCCCCCTTCTCCTCCTGCAGTGAGACAGTGATGCGCCCATGCTCCGGCGTATACTTGACTGCATTGTCGACGAGGATCAGGATGAGCTGACGGATCTTCTGCTCGTCCGCATTGATCTCCGTGCGCTTCGGCAGCTCCTCGGCGATGACGATGTCCTTCTTCTCGGCAAATGGGCGCATGATGCGTACCGTCTGCTGTGCGGCGGCGACGAGATCCATACGCACGGGCTTCAGCTGGTTTGCCCTGCCATCTGTACGTGCGACGGTGAGGAGGTCGCCGACGAGCTTCGTCATCTTCTTGACCTCGTCGCGCACATCCTCGATGACCTGCTTCAAAAAGGGCGAGGTGATCGAAGGATCGCTCCGCAGCAGATCTGCCGAGGCAAGCACGACGGCGAGCGGCGTGCGCAGCTCATGCGAGGCATCGGCGGCGAACTGGCGCTGACGCTCGTACGCCTCGCGCACGGGCTTCATCGCGCCGCCCGAGAGCACGTAGCCGACCGCTGCGGCGCAGATGAGTGCGAGTCCCCCGAGGACGGCGAGCGCCCATGTCGCCTTCTCCATGCCGTTGTACATGGCGGTGACATCCTTGCCGACGTAGACCGTCTGGACGGGCAGCGGCGGGCTGAATACGGTCTGCGCCGTCATCATCACCTTCGTCGACGCGCCGCGCTCGTTCGTCTTTGTAAAGACGCGCACCTCCCGCTCGGGTGCATCCCATACGCCCACGATGTCGAGCACAAAGGACTCGATGCGGTACGAGGCGCGCGAGAAGCTGACGAGCCGCCCCTGCCCGTCGAACACATAGTAGAAGAGGCGGTCGTTCGTGCTGCGGTACAGCTGCGTCTCGTCCACATCCGTGTCTGCATGGAGCAGCGCGTATGCCTGTGACTCGGAGACGCTGTCCGCCGTATCGAGGAGCTCACGCGCCTGCTCTGACGTAATCGCCCACTCCATCGTCTTGTGCATGGCAAAGAGGAGGACGATGACCAGTCCTCCCATGACAAGCGCATAGCGGAGCATGAGCCGCAGTCGGCTGCGGCCGAATACGTTCTGCTCGTTCAATGCGGCGTCTCCAATTTGTAACCGACGCCACGAATCGTCTTGATCGCATCGCCCTTGCCCGCTGCGTCGAGCTTCTTGCGCAGCATCTTCATATAGGAGTCGATGTTGTTCGAACTGACATCCGCCTCGAGCCCCCAGATGCGGTCGAGAATGATGTCGCGCGGCACGACGATGCCGATATTCTGTGCAAGAAGATCAAACAGCTGGAACTCGCGCGGCGAGAGCTGAATCACCTTGCCGTTCTTCTCGAGAATATTCGCCGTGCGGTTCAGCTTGAATCCGCCGATCTCATCCACCTCGTGCTGAATCCTCTGCGTCGCACGGCGTCCGAGAGCGCGCAGACGTGCGAGCAGCTCGGAGAACTCGAACGGCTTGACGAGGTAGTCATCCGCGCCTGCATCCAGCCCCGTCACGCGATCCTCCACAGAATCGCGCGCCGTCAGCATGAGTATTGCGCGGTCATACCCATTGCGGCGCAGGCGCGCACACGCCTCCACGCCCGTCTCTCCCGGCATCATCCAGTCCAGGATCAGGATGTCGTACTCCGTATAGGTCGCATACTCATAGATGTCCTTGCCGTCCGTGACCCACTCCACCGTGATGTCATTCTGTTCGAGCATATATTGAATGAGCTTTCCGAGGCGCAGATCGTCCTCTGCCAAAAGCACGCGCATAGTATCATCTCCCTATCGAAAATTATAGGAAAACGGGGTGAAAGATAGCTGAAAGCGATTTTTTATTCGCCAAAGTACGAATTCAGATCAATTTCCGACAGATTGTGTACAATGCGCGCACAGCCTGAGAAGTCCTGTACACCGCTGTGCGGGCTGCAGAATCCGATGCAGGTCATCCCCGCACGCACTGCCGCCTGTGCCCCCACCGCAGCATCCTCGAGGACAAGGCAGTCCGCAGGAGCAACGCCGAGCAGCTCCGCCGTCTGCAAGTAGATCGTCGGATCGGGCTTCGACATGGGAAGCTCCGCGCCCGAGACGATGACGTCGAATTTGCCCGCAATCCCGAACGTCTCTGTGACATGGTTGATTGTTTCATAGGGGCTCGAGCTTGCAATGGCTGTGCGGATGCCGCGCGCGCGCAGCGCATTGGTCGCCTTGATGAGGTCGAGCGCGCCATCGATCGCAATCAACGCCTCTGTTTGAAGCAGATGCCGCATCAGCACATCCTTTTCCGCAACAATGCCCGCCACATCATAGGATGCATCGTATTTGTCCTTGATATCCTCGAACATCGTTGCGTCACTCGTGCCGCGGTACGGCATGAGCAGAGCTTCGTCCGTCTCGATGCCATAGCGCGCAAGGAGGATTGTCTCCGCCTTCATGTGGATGATCTCGCTGTCGACAATCACGCCGTCCATGTCGTAGATAAATGCCTTCATTTAATTTCGCCTCCTATTTTATGTGATCTGCCGCAATCATGCGGTAAAAAACGAGGGTACCCAGTCCGTAGCCCGTCAGCATGATGAGCCCCATTGGAATCGCCGTATGATCGCCCGCAATGCCGACGACGGGCATCATGCACGCGCCGAGCAGCATGGAGAAGCAGCCGATGAGCGCCGAGGCGCTGCCCGCATTCTTTCCCTGCCGCGAAAGCGCAAGGGAGAAGCTCGCAGCCCCCATCACGGACAGCGGAACGACCGTCAGGAAGAGCAGGACGAGAATCACGGCAATCGGCGCAGAGAAATAAAAGCCGACGAGGAGCAGCGCGCTCCCCACGAACGGCACAAGTACGGCGTATTTCAGCATGACGATGTCCGGCACACGCCCCGCCAATCGCGCGGGCAGAACGCCCGCGAGCAGGAGTCCCGCGCCGATCACGGCAAAGATTATGCTGTAGACCTGCGGCGAGACGGCATAGATGTTCTGAAAGACAAAGGAAGAGCCCGAGAGATACGAGAAGAACGCGCCAAACACGAAGCACTGCAGGAGGCAGTGCCCGAGGAAGTAGCGGTCACGTAGGAGCGCGGGAAATTTCTTCAGCGAATCGGTCATATTCGCGCTCCGCTTCTCCTTCGGCAGGGTCTCCCGATAGATGAGGGTCGCCCCTGCGAGGAGGACACCGATGAGCGTGAGGAGTACGAAGGTCGCGCGCCAGTCGGCAAAGAGCAGGATCTGCCCGCCGATGACGGGCGCGATGATCGGCGCGAAGCCGTTTACCATCATCAGGATCGCAAAGAAACGCGTCAGCTCCGCGCCCTCGCAGACATCGCGCGCAATCGCACGCGCGATCACAATGCCGCTCGCCCCCGCAAATCCCGCAAAGAAGCGGAAGAAGAGGAAGAGATAGATGTCCTCGGCGAGGACGCAGCCGAGCGTTGCGCCGATAAAGACGAGCATCCCGATGAAGAGTGGAATGCGACGCCCGTAGAGGTCGCTCAGAGGCCCCGCGAGAATCTGCCCGAGCGCCATGCCGAGCGTCGTCATCGTCAGCGTCAGCTGGACGAGCGAAGTCGACACAGCAAAGTCCGTCTGCACCTCGGGCAGCGCGGGCAGGTACATATCGGTCGAGAGCGGCGCAATCGCCGTCATGATGCCGAGAAAAATCGTCAGCCACAGGCGCGTGCGCGTGTTCATTGCCATATCGTTTAGCTTTCCCCCTGCATTTCGCAGCAGGTCTCTGTGTCAGAAGTCCCCATGTTTTTCTTCTGCTTTATGAGCCATGCCTTGACCGTCTCCCAGATTGCCGTTGCAATCACGATGCCCGCCGCAATGGATACGGCGTAGAGGAAGGTCTTGATGCCTTGCGCGCCGAACCTCTCCCAGTCTGCCGCAACGGCGTAGAACATTGTGCGGTAGAGCGAACCGCCGGGCACCATCGCAATGACACCGATAATGAGGAAGATGGTCGCGGGGCTTTTGTAGAAGCGCGCGAGAATCTCCGCCGCTATCGTGGCAAAGACCGCGCCTGCAAAATAGCCCGCGAATTCGTTCCACTCCATCGCGACAAAGAGCATCGTAAAGCCCCACGCACCCATGCAGACGACTGCGCCCACGGCAGCGTCCTTGATGTGCCCGTGCCAGAGCAGGTGGAAGCAGAAGCCGCCGACAAACGAGGTTAGCAGATACACCCACCATGTCGTTTCAAAGGCGATGAGCGTGCCCGTCGCGCTGAACGCAAACCCCGTCGCGATGAGCAGGCTCAGGATGAACGCCTCTGCGCTCTTGATGAGCCCCGAGATTGTCTCCTGACTGAACATATCGCGAATCGAATTCATCAGAGCCAGCCCCGGAATCACAGGCATGATATTGCCCATATTGATTGCAGCGGGATGAATGTCCATGCCGACCCACATGAAGGAGTTCGCGAGGATGCCCCCGATAAAGCTGAGCAGGACGAGCGCAAAGTACGGATTCAGCTTCGTCTGCCCGAGCAGATACTGCACGAGGCGCAGAAAAACGCCGACGATGCCCGCGCAGACGGCATCCTCGAATCGTCCGCCGAAGAATGCGGAGAAGCTCGCGGCGATCAGCGCCCAATAGAAGATAGACGCCTTGAGGGAGATGGTCTCCATCGTATCGATCTCGCGAATGCGCGCCTTGATCTCATCCGAGGTCTTCGGGTTCGCGCAGATCTCGCGCGAGAGCTGATTCAGCGCCTTGAGCCGCTGAAAGTCGAAGTTCTGCCCCGGCACGCGCCGCATCTGCGTGAGGACGCCGATGTCGTTGCCACGCAGCGTCACAATGATGCTCGTCGTAATGACCATCACGTCCACATGGCGCACGCCGTAGGCGCGGCAAATGAAGTTGATCGTGCGCTCCACGCGGCTGACCTCCGCGCCCGTAACGAGCATGCGCTGCCCGATGTCGATTGCGCGCTCGAGGATGTTGTTGATGTTGATTCGTGCTGCTTCGTTTATCATAATGAACATAGTTATAGCATGAGTTGACGGTCTTGTCACGCCTTTTCAGAGAAAAACAGCAGAGTCCCGCCTTGAGACTCTGCTGTCATATTCTTTTGAAATTTACTCGACCGTAACCGACTTCGCAAGGTTACGCGGCTTGTCCACATCGCAGCCGCGCGTAATCGCCGCATAGTAGGCGAGCAGCTGCAGGGGGATGACGGAGAGGATCGGCATGATGAACTCATCCGATGCCGGCACGTGCATGACGTGATCGACATACTTCTCAAGCTCGGTATCGCCCTCGGCGGCAATGCCGATGACGACGGCGTCGCGCGCCTTGACCTCCTTGATGTTCGAGAGCGTCTTCTCGTAGACATTGCGCTGCGTTGCGAGCGCGATGACGGGCACGCCCTCGACGATCAGTGCGAGCGTGCCGTGCTTCAGCTCGCCCGCCGCATATGCCTCGGCGTGGATGTAGGAAATCTCCTTGAGCTTGAGCGCGCCTTCGAGCGAGACGGCATAGTCCAGACCGCGCCCGATGTAGAAGACATCCTCGTTGAAGCCGTATTGCTTCGCAAAGGTCTTGATCGGATCGACATCGGAGAGGATCTCCGAGATCTGCGCGGGAATCTCCTGCAGTTGTGCAACGAGCTCTGCCGTGCGCTCCGCCGCAAGCGTTCCCTTGATCTCTGCCATATAGAGGGCGAGCATGAAGAAGAGGACAAGCTGGGTCGTATACGCCTTCGTCGAAGCGACTGCAATCTCAGGGCCTGCCCACGTATAGACGACCTGATCCGCTTCGCGTGCAATGGACGAGCCGACCACATTCGTGATCGCAAGGGTCTTTGCCCCGCGTCGCTTCGACTCCTTCAGCGCTGCGAGCGTGTCGCTCGTCTCGCCCGACTGGGAGACCACGATGAGAAGCGTATGCTCGTCGACAATCGGATCTCGATAGCGGAACTCCGAGGCGACGTCCACCTCGACGAGGACGCGCGCCATCTTCTCGATGTAGTATTTGCCGACCAGCCCTGCATGGTATGCCGTGCCGCACGCGACAATGTAGATTTTATTGAATGAATTGAGATACGCGGCATCCCATCCGAGCTCCTCGAAGGAAATCGACTTCTTATCCCCCGTGATGCGCTGACTCATCGTGTCGCGCACAGCTTTCGGCTGCTCGTTGATCTCCTTGAGCATGAAATGCTCATAGCCGCCCTTCTCCGCCGCCTCGGCGTTCCACGTGACCTCGAACACCTTCTTCGGCACGACTGCGCCCAGATGATTCGTCACCTCGACCGCATCCTTGCGGACAATCGCAAGCTCGCCATCGGCAAGGATATAGGTACGGCGCGTCTTCGAGATGATGGCGGGAATATCCGAGGCGATGAAGTTCTCGCCCTCGCCGAGTCCGATAATGAGCGGGTTGTCCTGCTTCGTGCACAGCAGCATATCCGGATGCTTCCGGCTCATGAACGCGAGCGCATATGAGCCTTCAATCCGCTCGAGCACCGCGCGCACGGCGGCGATGAAGTCCCCGCTGTATACCTCCTCGAGGAGGTGTACGACGACCTCGGTATCCGTCTCAGACTTGAAGACATGCCCCTTTGCAATGAGCTCTTCCTTCAGCGAAAGATAGTTCTCGATGATTCCGTTGTGCACGATGGCAAAGTCACCGTGGCAGTCCGTATGCGGATGCGAATTCACATCCGACGGACGCCCGTGCGTCGCCCAGCGCGTATGCCCGATACCGAGGCTGCCCGTCGGCACATTCCCCTTGATCTTGTCGCGCAGTGAAGCGAGGCGTCCGACGCTCTTTTCGACGCGAATCTCACCGTCGTTGTAGACGGCAATGCCCGCCGAGTCATAGCCGCGATACTCGAGCTTTGAGAGTCCGTCGAGCAGGAACTCCGCCGCCTGACGATCCCCAACATAACCCACGATTCCACACATAAAAATACCTCCTGATCGAAAAGGAATCCACACGAAATGAATTCCCCACAACATCGCTCAGGGATTTCGCTCCATCTGCAGCTTTGTCCGCAGGGTCACCCCTGCGCTTTGACCGCAGACTCTCGACAGAGCGTGCCGGAAGGCATCCGCTGACGGCTCGACAACCTTCTCCTCGTCCTCTGAAATGCGACGCATCCCAGAGCCAGCGCTAAGAATTAGGAAGCACTGATAAATTCAGCCACGCCATCTTGA
>NZ_KB290930.1:440374-466262 GCF_000318175.2 Selenomonas sp. oral taxon 138 str. F0429
GCCTCCTTGTTCGGACGAAAAAATCTACGCCAATTTGACGGACTTCATTTTATCAGCGATTCCTATATCTTTTCCATAAAAGAAATCCCTATGCATCTACGATACACAGGGTCATTCTATCCGATATTGTACGAGAAGTCAATCATTTACATAGTGACTGAAGCTGCCGATCACAAGCTGCGGGAACTCCGCGTGAAGCGCCTCCATAAATGCCCTCGTGCCGACGGGTGCGCCCTCTGCCTGCGGCATCGTCTGCAAGAAAATCGTCGGGTCAATGTTCAGATTCCGCATCTGTATCATCTGAACGGGCAGAACGCGAAAGAATTCCTGCCACGCTGCAAGCTCTTCCACACGATCCGTAAAGCCCGGGAAGTGCAGGAGGTTCAGCGAGACGTAGACGCCGTGATCGAGCGCGTAACGGAGGGATTCCTTTACGTTGTCCAGCGGATAACTTGCGCGATAATATGCATCATAGCTCTCGTCGCGTGCACTGATGATGGAGACGCGCAGGGAGTCGAGTCCCGCGTCCACAATCTTGCGCATCCCTGCGGGAAAGCCCGCGTTCGAGTTCATATTGATCTGCCCGCGCTGCGTCACGGCGCGAATCCTACGAATTCCCTCGGCAATCCGATCCGCCGCAAGTGACGGCTCACCCTCGCAGCCCTGCCCAAAGCTGATGATACCGTCGGGTGCAATGGAGAGATGGTAGATGCCGACCTCGGCAATCTCCTCCGGCGTCGGCGAAAATGTAATGCGCTCCTGCGGCGAGGGACAGCACTCCGAGCTCTGCAGCGAGATACATCCGAGACAATTCGCATTGCATACAGGCGATGTCGGTACGCCGCACTCCCAACGCCTGTAGAAGAGATTCTGCGCCGTCAGGCAGTGATAGTTCAGCGAGCAGTTCCCGACCTGCTCCACAATGCGGTTATGCGGCAGCTCCTTCATCGTGCGACGCACGAGTTTTTTGAGTTCCTTTCCGTTGTAGTTGGCAGGATCCCATTTCTCGTTTTCATCCGTATAGACGGCGGCGACGCAGAGCTGCCCGTGATGGGAGACGACAGCGGTATATCCGTAGAGCGGCAGCGGCGCAGCGCCCTCCATGCGGTCGAATGCGGGCAGATGCGTGCGCGTATAGCCCTGCGGGAGGATTGCCGCGACCGCCGTGCCCACGATGCGCTTCTCCGTGCCGTCAGCGCCCTGCCCTGCAGCCAGATGATCGGGCATAAACATGAGATCGGCGCTCTCGGGAAGAGGAATCAGATCGTCAGAACGGAGCGGAAGATTGGACGAACCAATGCGCCCCATCCCACGCACGCCCTCTGCCTCGCAGATGTTTCCGCGACGGTCGGCGTAGACCGCCGTGATCTCACTCCGCTGTGCACGCTTCGCTGCTTTCGCCTTCATGACTCTCCTCTTGTTTTCGCGCCTTCTTCTTGTGCGGGTTGTAGCGGTTCATCACGAGATCCACGCCGTCCGTCACGATGCACTCGACGGCGGGCAGGAGATAGCTTATTGCCTCGCGAATCTTCGGCACATCCTCCGCAAGGAACGGCGAGAGCACGTGATTGATGACCGTCCATCCTGCAGGCGGTCTGCCAATGCCGATGCGGACTCGCGCAAAGTTCTCACCACCGACGTGTGCAATGATAGACTTGATGCCGTTGTGCCCACCCGAGCTGCCCTTTTTCCGAATGCGCACCGTCCCCGCAGGGATGTCCATGTCATCGTGAACGACGGTCAGATCATCCGCCGCCATCTTATAGTAGGAAAGCATGGGGCCGATCGCCTCGCCACTGTTGTTCATATAGGTGAGCGGCTTGACGAGAAAGACCTTCTCGCCGCCAATGCGCACCTCTGTGACAGCCGAAAAAAAATCTTCCTTCCATGCGGGCGCGTTCAGCCGCTCCGCGAGCGCGTCCACGAGCATAAAGCCGACGTTGTGCTTCGTCTGGGCATACTCCGCGCCGGGGTTGCCGAGCCCCGCAATCATCTTCATGATTTACTCCTTCGTCGGATCGCCGATCAGGAAGAGATAGGCGAGCACAATGATGCCGAGCGCGATGCGGTACCAGCCGAATGCCGTGAAATCATTGCGTTTGATATAGCGCAGGAGGAACTGGATCGAGAGGATGGAGACGATGAATGCCGTAACCATGCCAACGCCCAGAATGACAAGTTCCGTGCCCGAGTAGTTCCATCCGAATTTGACGAGTTTCAAAAAGGATGCGCCGAACATGACGGGAATCGCGAGGAAGAAGGTGAACTCCGTCGCAACGTAGCGGCTCGCACCGAAGATGATGCCGCCGAGGATCGTCGCGCCTGAGCGGCTTGTGCCCGGCACAAGCGAGAGCACCTGAAACATGCCGATGATGAACGCCGTGCGGTAATCAAGCGCAGAGAGGGCGTCCACACGCGGCGTGCGGCGCTTGTTCCAACGCTCCACCACGATGAAGAGCACGCCATAGAGAATTAACATGGAGGCGACCACGGGCGCATTCATGAAATGCTCTTCCATATATTTATTGAAGGCAAGTCCAATCACGGCTGCGGGCAGACAGGCAACGATGACCTTGCCCCAGAGGTCGAGAGTTGCGCGGCGCTCCGCCTGCGACTTGCTGCTCAGAAACGGATTGAGCTTCTCCGCATTCAGCACGACAACGGCGAGAATCGCCCCGAGCTGAATGACGACGAGGAACATATCCATGAACGCCGTCGACACATCGAGACGGATGAACTCATCGACGAGGATCATATGCCCCGTACTGGACACGGGCAGCCATTCCGTCAGACCTTCCACGATGCCGAGAATGACGACCTTCACCAATTCTACCAATGCAATATCCACTGTAAATATACGCCTCCTGTGAGTTTCTCAGTAAAATCCCGCCTATTATAGCACACTTCTCCGCTTTATGCACAAAAAAGGCTGCCGAAGCAGCCCTTGATTTGTGATTATAGTCTTACACGAGCCCGTGTGCGAGCATAACATCCGCAACCTTCGAGAACGCAGTGATGTTTGCACCTGCGACGAGATCGTCGGGGTCAGCGTAGAGCTCCGCATTCTTCTTTGCATCGCGGTAGATGTGGCTCATGATCTTGCGGAGGCGCTTATCAACCTTCTCAAACGTCCACTGACGACGCTCGGAGTTCTGCGACATCTCGAGTGCCGAGACTGCAACGCCGCCCGCATTTGCCGCCTTTGCAGGAGCAAAGAGAACACCGTTCTTCTGGAAGTACGCAATCGCGTCAAGCGTGGACGGCATATTTGCGCCCTCGCCAACCGCCTGCACGCCGTTTGCAACGAGCAGCTTTGCAGACTCCAGATCGATTTCGCTCTGCGTTGCGCACGGGAGCGCGATATCGCATTTCACCGACCATACGCCCGTGCAGCCCTCGTGATACTCTGCATTCGGATGCGTGTCCGCATACTCCTTGATGCGCGCACGACGGACTTCCTTGATGTCCTTGAGCGCTGCGAGATCGATGCCGTCCGGATCGTAGATGTAGCCGTTCGAGTCGGAGCAGGTGACAACCTTTGCGCCGAATTCCTGCGCCTTTTCGATCGCATAGGTCGCAACATTGCCCGCGCCGGATACGACGACCGTCTTGCCCGCAATGTCGATGCCCTTTGCCTCGAGCATATCCTGCACAAAGTAGAGGAGTCCATAGCCTGTCGCCTCGGTACGCGCAAGGCTGCCCCAGTAGTCCGTGCGCTTGCCCGTGAGGACGCCTGCGTCATAGGAGTCGCGGATGCGCTTGTACTGGCCGAAGAGATAGCCGATCTCGCGGCCGCCGACGCCGATGTCGCCCGCAGGAACGTCCACGTTCGGGCCAATGTGGCGATAGAGCTCCGTCATAAAGCTCTGGCAGAACTTCATGACCTCGTTGTCGGAGCGACCATGCGGGTCGAAGTCCGAGCCGCCCTTGCCACCGCCGATCGGAAGTCCCGTCAGAGCATTCTTGTAGACCTGCTCAAATGCGAGGAACTTCAAGATATCAAGCGTGACGCTAGGATGGAAACGCAGCCCGCCCTTGTACGGGCCAAGCGTGCTCGACATCTGTACGCGATAGCCACGGTTGACCTGGATCTCCCCCTTGTCATCCACCCACGGCACACGGAACGAGATGATGCGATCCGGCTCGATCATGCGCTCGAGGATCTTGTGCTCCTTGTACTCGGGGTGTTTCTCCAAAAGGGGAACGACGGATGTCAGAACCTCGGATACCGTATTCTTGAAATGCGTTTGATCGGGGTCGCGCTTCGACACCAGATCGAGAATATCATTTACATACTGCTTCATGTCAGACATTATAATTCCTCCCTCTGTTTGTTCGGTGCCCTTCATCGAACGTGACTGAGTATAGCACACGGCACAAAGGTTTGTATAGGGATTACAGGCATGAATACAATATGCAGTGGAAATACAAAAAAGAAGTGCCGATTGCGGCACTTCTCCAAAATTTACAGGTGATAGGGTTCTCCCCTGCTGATCTTGAACGCGCGGTAGATCTGCTCCATGAGAAAGAGTCGGATGAGCTGATGCGGGAGCGTAAAATGCGAGAACGAAAGGCGCAGATCAGCACGTCTCCTGACCTCATCCGCAAGCCCAAAGGGACCGCCGATCAGAAAGGCGATATGACTCCGCCCGCCAACGGTGAGGGTGTCAATCTTTGCCGAAAACTCCTCCGAGGAGAGCTCCGCGCCGCCCACATCCAAGACGATGAGATAGGCGTCCTGCGGCACCTGTGCGAGGAGGCGCTCCCCCTCGCGGCGCAGGATATCCGCCTTTTCCGCAGCGGAGGGCTTTTCCTTCATCCGCTCCTCTGCAATCTCGATCGTGCGCACGTCCGCGTATGGGCGCAGACGTTTCTCATACTCCGCGATTCCCTCGCGCAGATATTTCTCCTTCAGCTTCCCTGCACAGACAACGGTGATCTTCACCGGTCATCCTGCGGCATTTCTTCGAGCGTGACCTCTGCCTTGCGCTTCGTATCGTTGCGGTCGTAGGTCACAGTCACCTTGTCGCCGACCTTGTACGAGGCGATCTTCGTGCGCAGCTCCGCAACACTGTTGACCTCCTCGCCGTCGATCTCGAGGATGATGTCGCCGCGCTGGAAGCCTGCCTTGCCGCACGGGCCGTCGAGCGTCAGGCGGAAGATGTAGACGCCCTTGTCGATGTTCAGCTGATAGCCGTAGCGTGCCGCCGTCGCTGGGTCAAAGACGGATACACCAAGGTACGGACGCGCCACATAGCCCTTTTCGATCAGTTCGTTCACGATGGTCTGCACCGTATTGATCGGGATGGCAAATCCCATGCCCTCGACGGCAGCAGCAGCAACCTTTGCACTGTTGATGCCGATGACCTCACCATCCGCATTGACAAGCGCACCGCCCGAGTTACCGGGGCTGATTGCCGCATCGGTCTGCAGCAGCTTTACACGCTTGTCGCTGACATCGAGCGTGCGGTTCAGTGCACTGATGACACCAACGGTAACGCTGCCCTGAAACTCAAGCCCGAGCGGGTTGCCGATTGCAATCGCAGGCTCACCGACCACAACCGTATCCGAGTTGCCAAAGGTCGCCGTCGGCAGATTACTTTCATCCACCTTTACCACGGCGAGATCCGTGAATTCATCCTGCCCGATAAGCTTGCCCTTGAGACTGCGCCCATCGGAGAGCGAGACAATGATCTCCTTCGCCCCGTCAATCACATGATTGTTTGTCACGATGTAGCCGTCACTGCGGAAGATCACGCCGGAGCCGACGCCCTCCGTCTCGACAGGGTTGTTGAACCAGTCACGGGCGACCGCCTTGTTCGTGATACCGACGACGGCAGGGCCAACCGCCTTTGCTGCACGGACGACGGGGGTATTGCGTGCCTCCGAAAGACCTGAAACGTCGACCGTCTGCGCCGGCTTCATGCCGCCGACCGTGTTGTCTGCCGCCGTCCCCATCGAGCAGCCGCCGAAGATGACAAAAGACGCCATGACAGCTGCGGCGACGAGGGCAATGCCCTTGCGCTTCTTGATTCGGATGTTCATAGAAACATCTCCTTTTCACATAATAATTTCTGCCCCACCCTCCGGCAGACAGCTCTCTATGTCGAGCGTGATGCCGCGTGAGGCGAGGATGTCATTCACCGTATCGCGCGCGAGCGTCGGACGGTTGTTCTCCTCCGAGAGATGCGCGAGATAGACCTTGTGCGGTGGCTTCTTCATACGCGTGAGCGCCCATGCGGCGTCACCGTTCGCAAGATGTCCGCGATTCGAGAGAATGCGCCGCTTGAGCGGCCACGGGTAGCTGCCCTGACGCAGGAGGTCGGCGTCATGATTCGCCTCAAGTACGAGCACGTCCGCCCCCTCCATCGCATCCTGCACCGTCTCAGTCACAACACCGAGATCCGTTGCCAGCGTGCAGCAGTGCGAGCCTTCGAGTCGGAAGCCACACGGCTCCGCCGCATCATGCGAGATCGGAAAGGGGCGCACGGTCACAGCACCGACCGTGAAATCATCTGAAATGCGGTGCATGTCCTCCGCAAATGCCGCGCCGCCGTCGATGCCCGCAAGCGTTCCACGCGTGGCGAGGATCGGCACATGGTACTGCTTGGCGAGCGTCCTCAGCCCTCGCACGTGGTCGATATGCTCATGCGTCACGAGCACAGCGTCCAGAGACTGCGGCTCGACGCCGCGCGCGCGCAGCCCCTTTGTGATCCGCGCCGCACTGATGCCCGCGTCAATGAGGATGCGCGCGCCGTCCAGCTCCACATAGACAGAATTCCCCTTGCTCCCGCTCGCCAGTATCGATACCTGCAACGAACAGCCCCCTTTCTTTCGCACATCATATTCCTTTTTTCTGTAAATTGTCTGCATATTTTCTTTGACGGGTATGTGATGATTGCAGGAAATGCGAATCTGCGGATCACCCCTGCGACAGACACAGATCCGAGTGGATTTTTCTCCTACGATGTCATATCATTTTCCCACAAGAGCGCTTCCTGCTCCAACCATATGCCCTCGGCGAGCATGACGCGGATGAGTTCGTGCCACAGGGCAAAATCCTCACGGCAAAGAAGCGCCTTGAGGCGTTTTTTCTGTGCGTCCGTCAAGTTTTGGGCAAAGGCACGATGGGCGCGCAGTTCCTCCACGTCCATCCGATACGGCATCAGATGGGAAAAGAAGTTCTTGCGCAGATATTCAAAAATGCGAATCCCGCCATAGTCCAGATCCCCCCAATGCGCTATATCAGGGGGCTGCATTCTCGAAATCTTCGACAGCAACGCCTGTATGGTGCGATTTGGAAATCCCGCCGTATAGATGAGGAGGTAATCCGCCCCCTCCTGTGCAAGGACCTCTGCATTCGTCAGATTCTCGACTGTCAGGATGGAGGGCGGCAGTGCGTCAATCTCCATTGCTGCAACGGTGTCATACGTCAGCTCGATCCCGCCCGCAAAGTCGGCAAGCATATACGCTCTGTCATGCAGCGAAAAATCCATGCGCCCTGCAATCCATACTTTCCCATGATGACCCGTGATGCCCGCCATATCCAGATACGCGGCATCTGTTTCACAGGGTTCCTCTGCAAAGCGCCGCAGAAGGATGAGCAGGGGCGCCTCGATGCATCGTTCAAAATACTTGCTGTCGCCAAAGACGCGCTGACTGAATACGCGCTTCGGTATGGCATTCTCCCCCGCAGCGGGCAGCGAGAGGATGGCGCGGATCAGACCCGCGCGAATCTCCTTCTCCCTAGGCAGGAAGGATGGAAGCTTGTTCGCTGACAATATCTCGTTCGCCGCATTGCAGCAGCGCCGTATCCATATGCCCTTTGCCGCCGCCAGCCGCGAAATCTCAGAACGGTACTCCTCAACGCGCACAAGCGGCATTGTGCGCCCCATACGTTCATAGAGCTGCGCCGCATCCACTGCAAGCAGAATGCGCTCGATCCGTCCCGTGCCATGACGCTCCCACACGACAGAGATCATGCCCTGCCGTTCGAGTTCCTCTGCCGCCGCCTCGATTGCCTCACGCCGATCCGCATCAAGCTCGTCCGCATAGGCAGAGGCAAGCGGTGATTTCCGTAGGCGAAACTGAGGCCGCCGTCCCGCCCCGCCGATGGCAGCGTTGCTGCGTTCGTATTTTTCGAGAAGGATGCTCAGAATCTCCCGCTCATAGTAAGTCCTGCTCTCCACTTGCCTCATGTGTCATCCCCTTCTCCCACGTCCGCACATCGCCCAATTCATCGGTAAAGCAGTGATTGCCCGCATTTGTTACGATGATCGACTGATCCATCAGGGGGGCAATGGCGGCGAGCTTCTCATCCGGGACGGCGACAATCAGCTGCATGTCCATGCGCTTGATGAGCTGAATGCAGGATTTGATGCGCTCCTCGTCCATTTTGTTGAACGCCTCGTCAAAGACGGTGAGGCGTATGGTCTTGTCGTTGTAAATCTGCTGAAACGCGGCAAGGATTGCAATGTAGAACGGCGTCTGCGTCTCGCCGCCCGAGGTCTGCCGCAGAACGCGCGAGTACAGATAGGACTGCCCCGCCGTATCCGTGATGCGGATATCGTAGTCGAGATAGCGCCGATAGTCGGAGAACTCCTCCTGCTCCTCGGGCGTTCCTTTGACCAGTTTTTCAAACAGCTCCATCGCCTGCTCGTTTGCCGCCGCATTGGTCTCCGCAAAGAGCCCGCCCGCCATCTCCCAATCCGCCGTCATGACCGCATCGTAAAACGGCTTGTACTTCGCGCTGGGCGTGATGAGGAAGCTGTATTTATCCTTGTGGAACTGAAATTGATCGAGCGAATAGTTCAGGTCGCGGAATTCATGCCGCGCACTCTCGATCGCCTCGCGCATACTGAAGATGAAATGCGCCTTGAACTCCATCTCCGACTGCGCCAAAGCCTCGCGCGCCTTCTCCTCGAAGGCGGGAATATCCGTCGCCGCGAGGCGGGCGTGGATCTGTGCGTAGTAGGCATGATCGGGGTCATAGACGTGCCCCGTGTCGCCGTGTTCCAGCCCGTAGCGCTCGCGAGCAACGAGCAGCTGCTGCCACATATTGTCACGCCGCGTCTCGTTGCCGCGCCGGCTGCTCTCGTAGCTCTGCAGACGCTCCACCATGCTGCGCTCGCCGTGTGCCTCCTGCATGAGAGCGGCAAGACGCGCCTCGGCTGCCTCGGACAGCTCCGGATAGGCATCGCGCCACGCCCGAACCGCCTGCCCCGACTCCTCCTCCGCGCGTGCAAGAAGCGGCAGTGCGCGCTCCGCCTGGTCGAGCGCAGACTCGGCACGGACCTGCTCCTTCGTCGTCTCACTGCATGCGCGTGCCGCCTCCTCTGCGTGCTGACGCGCCTCCTCATAGGCGGCTTTCAGGCGCTCCGCCTCGCTGAGATCCATGCCGGAGAGCTCCTCAGCCATCCGCGCCAGCTCCGCTGCGCAGGCTTCGAGTTCGGACAGGACGCTCAGCTGCTCGGCAAAATCTCCATACCGATGCAGAGGCTCGTGCAGAAGGTCGGCAAATGTCTGCATGCGGCGCGCTTCCTCTGCGAGCGCAGCAAGTCGTTGACGCACCTCCTCCAACTCCCGCTGACGGATCTCTAGCTGACGCTCAATCGCGCCCGCGCCGATGTACGGGATCTCATAGAAGCGCCGTGGTATCTGACGCGCCACAAGCCCCTTGTAGGACATACAGCTCTTGGTTGCGGCCCTCCGATACGTTATCATCTCCTGCTCGTCTGCAGCCTGCATAACCGACCCAAGCAGATGGTCAATGCGTGCCTGTGCAAGGGGATTCTTCGCCTGCAGGAGGGCTGCAAGCGATCCGTTTTCCTGTACGCCGAGATACTTTTTCTCTGCCTCCGTATTGACAAGCCCGACGCCGTCGAAATGGCGCTGCTTCTTTTCACGCTCATAGATATGCAGCGCCTCACGAAAGACAGACTCATCCACGAGGAGATCGAAGCGCTGGGTGTTCAGATAGCCTTCCAGCGTGTCGCGCCACGCCTCGTCCAGAATCTCCAGCTCCTCGCAGAGCACATAGACCCCGGAGCGTCCCGCAAGCCGCTGCTCCAAGAGCTCCTTGAGCCGCGTCATCTCGGGGCGGTATTTGCGTTGCCGTCGCTTGAGCCCGTCAATCTCTGCGCGCAGTTCCTCCTGCCTCGCTCCGGCTGCCGTCTGCTCCTGTTCCAAGAGGAGTGCGCCGCGCTGCATCCCTGCGCCGATCTCAGCGAGCAGTGTGCCGCCATCGCGCAGCCCCCCTTGTAGCTGCCCAATCTCCTCCGCCTGTACATCATCCTCTGCCGTATGTGTGAGTATCTGCGACAGCTCGCCCAAGGATGCCGCCGCGCCCTCCGGCAGCGCATAGAATTCGCCCGCAGGATATGCGGCAAGCGCTGCAATTCGCTCGGATTCCCGCAGCATTTTCTGCTGCAGCTGTCGATGGGATGCTCTGAGCGCACGCTGCTTCTCCTCGCATTCCTTCTGTGCTGCAAGCAGTTCGTCACGCCTTCGCTTTGTATCATTGCCCTGCCACGCGGCATATGCCTCCTGCTGTTCGAGGTTCCTGCGCTCGGACAGCCGCTCCTGCTCGTGCATTTTGATCTGCAGCTCATCCACACGTTCGCGGCACGCCTCTTTCTGCATGCGCCCCGCATCCAGCTTTTCCGCCTCGCGCATATGCCTGTAGGACAGGAGGACAAATTCCTGCTCGCATGCCGTATCCCGCCACTTGCAGAAGGAATCATAGTGCTCCTGCAGCGTTTCCAGTTCGCGCTTCTACGCGCGCAGCCCCTGCAGATCGCGCTCGAATTTCTGGTAGGAGTAGAACACCTCGCGCAGGACGTCCAATTTCAGATCGCGCGGGAGGAGGATGTACTCATAGATAAAATCGCGCACCTGATTGATGGGGCGAAAGGCGAGCGCGCGTGAAAAAGCCGGCAAGAAGCGTGCAGAAAGCTGCCCCAGACGGTTCATCAGGCGCCGCTGCCACTGCTTCTTCCCCGTCTCGAAGACGCTGCTGCCGTGTGCATAGCGCCGATGAAATGCCTCCCGTGTATAGAGCGCGCCGTCCTCCCCACGAAACTCGACCTCCGAGAGGGCACGTCGATCGAGCAGGAAGAATTCCTCCTGCAAGCTGTCATCGCGGAAGACATCGACCACATATCCTGCAAGAAAGGAAACTTTTTTTATATCGTCATAGAATTCCAGCACGATGTAGGAGGTGAATTCATCCGCGCGCAGATACTGTACCCCTTCTGCCTTGATCTTGCCGCGCAGATAGTGCAGCAGCGTCCGCCGAGCCTCCTGCGTCGCCGCAGCGTTGAACCGCGCCTGTGTCTGACTCCCAATGAAGATGTACTGCAAGGCGTCGAGCAGTGTGGACTTGCCCGCGCCGCTGTGCCCCGAGAGCATGGTTGCCGAGCCGAAGGAAATCTCGTCCTCATCGAAATAATGCCAATTAATGACCTTCATTTTCCGTAGCTTCTTCATCGTCCTCCTCCTTTCTCTGCCGATAGATCTCCAGTCTCTTGTGCAGTTCCGACAGCTCCTCCCCGTCGACGGCAAGCACAAGCGTGTGGAAGAGGCGGATGCGCGCCTCCTCGGACAGCTCCCGATCGAGTACATCTGCGAGGCGGTATTGCTTCGAGAGCTGTGTGAGGCGCTGCAGCGCTGTTTTCTTGAGGTCGGGCAGATGCAGTGCCAGATACTTGGCACGGATCTCCGCGAGCGTGGTCATTGGAAAGGTGCTCAGGTTCAGCCCTGTACGCTTTTCCTCATAGATGAGGCGCAATACGAGCAGCCATATGCTCTCCTCCAACGTCAGGGATCGCCTGTGCGCCATCCCCGTGGAGAGGAGCCACACGATCTCATAGCGCTCGTCCACGCGGAACTCCCAGCCGATCACCTGAAAGTACTCCGCAAGCTCTTCGCGGTAGCGCCGCGCCGCAATGTAGAGTGCCGCATCGTGTTCGCGCGTCAAAAAATTGCACGCCAAAAGCGACTGTATGACGCTCTGGATGCGTGTGCGCTCCTCTTCGTTCAGCAGTTCCAGCTTCATCTTCTCTTCTCCCTGCGCCTGAGCGTGCGGTTGCTGTATCGTATCGTATCCTGCTCGCGTATCTCCTTGTGCCTGCCCAGCTGATATCGTGCCAGCTCGTCATGCCCGTAGAGATAGACGTAGAGCAGCTGCAGGAGGTCGGGCTCCGCCGTCTCACGGAGGATGGTCAGCAGTTCCTCGATCTCCATCGAGCCGCGCTGTCCGAGCACCTCCAGAATCCACGCCTCGATTTTCTGCCGCGAGATGCCGCGCGCAACGCGCTCCGCACTCTCACGCCGCACACGCTGACGCAGCTCCTCGTCAACGCTGCGCACGGGCGTTGCCGCAGCCGGTTCCAGAATGCGCTTCTTACGCGGTACATAGCGGGATGCAGGCAGTAGCATATCCATCGCTTGCAGACGGAAGAGACGCGACAGCCCGCCGACCTCGCTCCCCTCCTCGCGCGCCTCGGCTATGGCGAGGAGAACGCCCGCAATCATGCTTTCCGTTCGAGCACTGCCCGCCTGCTGCAAGTACAGCGCACGCTCGTAGGACGCGCGCACATACTGATTGTGGCGACGGTCGATCTGGGCAAACATATCATCAAGTCCCCGATAGATCTCCTCAATCGTCTGCAGCGATGCGTTCATGCGGTATTCCGCAGCCTCCACCGAGTCGGCAAGCTGACGGCGCACGGCATCGTCGCAGAGGGCACGCAGACGCTCCTTGTTCTGCCGTATCTCCTGCACTTCCTGTAGGATGCGGATACGATAGCGCGAGACGTGATCCGAGGTCTTGAGGCGATGATAGCTGCGATCCACGATATCCGCACGATATTCGACGAAATGATGGGACAGCACGTCCTGCAGACTCGTCTGTGCGGAGACCTGTTCCATCTTGCTCTTGATATTATTCAGCAGAATGCGCAGTTCCTCGACGAACTCCTCGGCGAGCCGCTCCGCCTCGAGCACAGCCATGCTCGGCTGCGCCTTTGCCGCCTCGCCTGAGAGAACCTGATAGGTCGTGAAGGCAAAGCGCTGATACTCCACCGCCCGCCCCTCGCAGAGATTTGCAAAAAGCCCCCACAAGCGGCTGCTGTAATGTGGGAGCAAAATAAATATTTTGAAGTTCTCGCGCTGCTCATAGTCCAGCCAGCCGAATTCCTTCATGCGACGGATCATGTGATTCGCCTTGGCGCGCGACTCCTCCGCGCCGGCATCCTTCGCCAAAAAGTCCTCATCCTCGTACGCAACGCCGGCTTCCGCCCAGCTCTCGATCAGCTCCTAGAATTTATCGCGCAGAATCTCCTGCTCGATGCCGAACTGGGCAAGGCGGTACTGCTCGTAGAGGCAGAGTCCCGCCTCCGCATAGATCCGCCGGCATTTCCCCGCCAGCAGCCCGAAAAAACGCTCGGGCAGAACATCAAACAGCTCCACTTCCTCACCTCACGTTCTATTCACTTGCGTGCAAGTTCATCCTTCATCCGCGCAATCTCTGCCATGATCTCCTCGGAGAAGGAATCCAGCGACTCCTTGCTCTTACGGTCGCCGTGAAAGGAGATCGGCGTGCCGTACATAATGCGCAGCTGCGGTATCAGACCACCGTTTGCAAAGATACGATGCGAGTTCAGAATGGCAACGGGCACAATCGGTGCGCCCGTCATGGCGGCGATGAGAGCGACGCCCGCCTCCGCCTTTTGCAGCTCGCCCGTCTTGCTGCGCGTGCCCTCGGGGAAGAGCCCCAGAACGCGCCCCTCCTTCAGCACCGTAACCGCCGCCTTGATCGCGCCGCGGTCGGATGCGCCGCGCTTCACGGGAAAGGCATGACAGCGGCGAATCGCCGCGCCGAAGATCGGATTCTCGAACAGCTCGATCTTCGCCATGTAGCTGACGGGGCGCACGATGAGGCTCGCCATGAGCGGCGGGTCGATATTGCTCGCGTGGTTTGCAGCGAGGATGACCGCGCCCTCAGCGGGGATATTCTCACGTCCATAGACGCGCGTGCGGAAAAGGGTATAGAAAATCAATCGGAAGAAATACTGTAAAAATCCGTAAAGCATATCCGCCCCGCCTATTCCGATAGTTCCAAGATCCGCGCGACAACGTCGTCGATGGAGAGCGCCGTCGAGTCGAGCAGCACAGCGTCCTCCGCCTGCCGCAGAGGTGAGATTGTGCGCTCGCTGTCCTGCTTGTCACGGGATGCAATCTCATCTTTCAGCTCATCAAAGTCAACGGCATAGCCCTTTGCCACCATCTCGTCATAGCGGCGGCGTGCGCGTTCCTCCACGGATGCCGTGAGGAAGATCTTCACGTCGGCATTTGGCAGCACATTCGTCCCGATGTCGCGCCCATCCATCACGACGGCACCGTCCACCGCCATCGCGCGCTGCAGCTCCACCATCTTCTCGCGGACGGGGCCGAGTGCCGCGACGCGCGAGACGATATGCGTGACCTCGGGCGTGCGGATCTCAGCGGTCACATCCGTGCCGTCGACCGTGACGCGCGTACCACTCTTCGTGCAGGCAAGGCGCACGTCGATATCGTGAACCGCACGCAGAATCGCCTCATCGGTCGCCTCTTTGTCATCCCGCAGGGTTTTCCAGGCAACGCCGCGATACATCGCGCCCGTGTCGATATAGGTATAGCCGAGCTTTTCCGCCACAATCTTGGCGACGGTGCTCTTGCCCGCACCTGCGGGGCCGTCAATCGCAATCACACGCTTCATAAAGATCCTCCTTTGCTCAGACGCTCCATCTCGGAGAAGAATGCCGGATATGAGATATTCACGCTGTCCGGCTCCTCGATCCGAACGCCCTCCGCCGCCACGCCGAGGACGGCAAGCGACATTGCCATGCGGTGATCGCCCCAGCTGCTGACCTGCGCCTGACGTATCTCAGTTTTTCCGTGGATGATGAGCCCGTCCTCCTGCTCCTCGACGCTGCTGGGCGCGAGCTTTTGAAACTCCTCGGCGATTGCGTGGAGACGGTCGGTTTCCTTCACACGCAATTCGCCCGCGCCCGTGATGACGGTATCGCCCTCGGCAAAGAGCGCGGCGACCGCGATCACGGGAATCTCGTCGATGAGGCGCGGCATGATCTCCGCACCAAAGGAGATGCCGCGCAGGGACGCCGACGCGACAATGATGTCCGCCACGCGCTCCCCGCCGCTCGTGCGCTCGTTTTCGAGCTGAATATTAGCGCCCATCTCTGTGAGTACGTCGAGAATGCCCGTACGCGTCGGATTGATGCCCACATTTTTCAGCAGGAGTCGGCTGCCCTCGATGATTGTACCTGCGACGAGGAAGTACGCTGCCGAGCTGATATCCCCGGGCACGGTGATTTCCTCGGGCGCACGATAGCCACCCTCCTCCACGGGGAATAAAGTAACGTTCGTCCCTGTGCGCTCCAAACGCACGCCAAAGCCCGCGAGCATCTGCTCCGTATGGTCACGCGATACATATGGCTCTGTCACGGTAGTCGGTGCATCAGCATAGAGCCCTGCAAGCAGAATTGCAGACTTGACCTGTGCACTCGCAACAGGGCTCTCATAGTGGATGCCGCGCAGCTTCTCTCCCGTCGGTACAATCGTAAGCGGGAGATTGTTGTTTGTATTTCGCCCGTAGATTCGTGCGCCCATCGCGGAGAGCGGCAGGAGCACGCGCCCCATCGGGCGGCGCGTCAGCGATGCGTCACCGCAAAATGTCGAGAGGAAGGGCTGCGGAGCGAGCAGTCCCATCATGAGGCGCAGAGTCGTCCCGGAGTTGCCCGCATCGAGCACCGTCATCGGCTCGATCAGACCGTGCAGCCCCTTCCCCGTAACGATCAGCTCGTTCTCATTCAAAAACTCCACATCCACGCCGAGCGCGCGCATGACGCCGACCGTCGAGAGGCAGTCCGCCGCATGGAGAAAATTCCTGATATGAACGGGCGTATTGCCCAGCCCCGCAAACATGACGCTACGGTGCGAGATGGACTTGTCGCCCGGAATCTCGACCTCGCCCTGCCAGCCGTGCCGCACGGGCGCAATCGTTTGAATCTCTGCCATTCACTTGTCCCCTTCCAAATTCCAAACGCTGTAAGAACCGGCGGCATGTCCCATCGAAAACGCCGCCTGTAAATTGTAGCCGCCCGTATGCGCATCCACATCGACCAGTTCGCCGACAAAATAGAGATGTTTCACAAGTTTGGACTCCATTGTGCGCGGATCGATCTCTCGCGTCGCAACGCCGCCCGCCGTCACAATCGCCTCTGCAATGGGACGCGTCCCCGTGACCCGCAACGCCAGCGCCTGCAAGGTGTGTACGAGACGTTCCCGCTCCTTGGCGGAGACCTGCTGGGCGGAGCGCTCGGGCGAGAGGTCTGCCGCATTCAGTACGGGATCGATCAGGCGCTTTGGCAGGAGATCGATCATTGCATTACGGAGCTGCTTGCGCTCGTACTTTACAAAGTCGCGCTCCACGCGCTCGCGCAGTTTCTCGTGTGTCAGTGCGGGTTTCAGATTCAGCCGCAGCTCGAGCTCCCCCTGTCCCGCCGCAAAGAGTTCCGACGTGCGGCGGCTCAGCTGCAAAATAATGGGACCCGTTACGCCAAAATGCGTAAAGAGCATTTCTCCAAAGAAATCCTGCTCCTTCCTGCCCGCATGGTAGAGGGTCGCGCGCACATTGCGCAGAGAGAGCCCCTGTACATCCTTCACCCACGCATCGCTTGTTACGAGCGGGACAAGCGCGGGAAAAATCTCCGTTACCGTGTGCCCGGCCGCACGCGCAAGCGCATAGCCGTCACCCGTCGACCCCGTCGCGGGATAGGAGGCACCGCCCATCGCGAGGATCACGGCAGCCGCCTCGATCTGTGTGCCGTCCGCAAGTCGGACACCGCACACACGACCGTCCTCGATGATGAGTTCCGTCACCGCTGCATTCGTCCGAATCTCGACCTTTTGATCGTGCAGATGGCGCACGATAGCATCCACCACATCGAGCGCACGGTCGCTCACGGGAAAGACACGATTGCCACGCTCCGTCTTGAGCGGTACGCCCAGACGCTCAAAGAACGCCATGACATCCACATTGTCAAAGGCGCGCAGACTGCTGTTGAGGAATCTTCCGTTCCCAACAATATTCTTGATGATGTCAGGAATCTCGTCTGCGCTTGTGACGTTGCAGCGGCCTTTTCCCGTAATCATCATCTTGCGCCCGACGCGCGACATCTTCTCCATGAGCAGGACGCTCCCGCCGCACTCTGCCGCTGCGGTTGCTGCCATCATTCCCGCAGGGCCCGCGCCCACTATGACGATCTTCTTCACTGTCTGCCACCCCCGCAATTTCACGCAGCGCCCGAATCTCCTCTGCCGTCAGATGACGGAATGCCCCGCAGGCAAGTCCTCTCAGCGTCAGCTGCGCGAATCGCACGCGCCGCAGGGAGACGACGCGGCAGCCAATCGCCGCAAACATACGGCGCACCTGACGATTGCGCCCTTCGTGAATGATCGTCTCGACCACCGTGCGTCCTTCCTCTGCCCTGAGGATTCGTACCCTTGCAGGAGCAGTCATGCCGTCCTCGAGGAGAATCCCACGGCGCAGCTGGGCAAGCCCCGCTTCTGTGACTTCCCCGACAATCTCCGCATGATATGTTTTCGTGATCTCAAAGCGCGGATGCAGGAGACCCTGCGTCATCGCGCCGTCATTCGTAATGAGGAGCAGCCCCTCCGTATCTGCGTCCAATCGTCCCACGGGATAGAGACGTGCCGAAAAGTCGGGCAGGAGGTCGAGCACGGTCTTGCGTCCCCGATCATCCCGTGCCGTCGAGAGATAGCCGCGCGGTTTGTTGAGGAGGATGTAGTATTTCTGCTCTTCCGCCCCTATTCGTACACCATCAACGGTGATCTCGTGCCGCACAGGGTCATACTTCGCGCCGAGCTCCGTCACAACAGTACCGTCCACCGCCACGCGCCTCGCACGAATCATTTCCTCTACTGCTCGTCGTGACGCCACGCCCGCATGGCTGAGGATCTTCTGCAGTCGTTCTTCCATATCGCTCCCTATCGCACCTTGACCGCGCTCTCGCCCATGAGTTCCGTAAGTGCCTGCCGCACCGCCGCCGAGCCGTCAATCCAGTAGTGTTCTCCCAGCTGACGCCAGCGCCCGTCACTGCGGACATAGACGGGATGCTCCCCCGGATGCGCGGCAAAGAGTTCCTGCATCTTAGTCCACAGCGTACGTCGGTCGGCATCGGCGGACGGGATCAGATAGAAGGATGAACGATATTCGCTCATCCGCCAGATCTGATCGGCGAGCAGCTTCGGCTCCTCGCCCGTCGTATCGACATGCCCCTCCACGACGAGAATCATATCCGTCTCCAAATCGGACACGTGCGCATAGAAGACGCGCGGAAACACCGTCACCTCAATCTTGCCGCTGAAATCCTCCAACTCCGCAAAGAGCATAGTGTCGCCTTTCTTCGTTGTAAAGCGTTTCGTATTCGTCAGTATGCCGCCGATGCGTACAAGCTGGCGATCCTTACGAACGGTATTCGGGATCTCACCGATGGAGAGCAGTGCGGAGAGCGTATCGCTGTAATCGTCCAGTGGGTGGCCTGTAATATAAAAACCCGTCGTTTCCTTTTCCCACGTCAGACGCTCGCGTGCTGTACTCGGCGGAACATCTCCGGAGACGGCAATCTGCTGAACCTCCTCCATCGTTTCCTCGCCAAAGAGACCGCCCTGTCCGCTCAGCACATCGCGCTGACGACGAGCCGCATCCTGCATCGCAGCATCAAGGGATGCAAGCAGTTGATTGCGCTCCGTACCGATGCTGTCAAACGCGCCGCATTTGATGAGGCTTTCGATTGCGCGCTTGTTGACCGTACGCATATCGACGCGCGCGCAGAAGTCCACAAGCGAGCGGAACTTGCCGCCCTCCGCACGCACGCGCTCCATGCTCACAATCGCATTCTCACCGACATTGCGCACGGCAGCAAGCCCGAAGCGGATCGCACCGTCCTCAATGCCGAATGTCGCCGCACTCGAATTGATGTCGGGGGGCAGAATCTTGATCCCCATCTGGCGACAGAGCTGAATGTAGACGGGGATCTTGTCCGTCTTGTCCATAATGCTCGTCAGTACGCCCGCCATAAACTCTACGGGATAATGTGCTTTGAGATATGCCGTCTGCCATGCAAGCAGACCGTAGGCGGCACTGTGGGACTTGTTGAACCCATAGTCCGCAAAATGCGTCAAGAGATCAAAGATATGGTTCGCAAGCGATGTCTCAAGCCCGTTCTTCGCACAGCCCTGCAAAAAGATTTCCTTCTGTGCCATCAAGAGGTCATGTTTCTTCTTCCCCATCGCACGGCGTAGCAGATCCGCCTGTCCAAGGCTGAACCCTGCGAGAACCTGCACAATCTGCATGACCTGCTCCTGATAGAGCACAACGCCGAATGTCTCCTTTAGGATCGGCTCAAGGAGAGGATGCATATAGACAACCTCTTTGTTCCCATGCAGACCGTCGATGAAGTCCGTCACCATGCCGCTGCCGAGTGGTCCCGGTCGATAGAGTGCCACCGTCGGAATAAGATCGACAAAGCCCTTCGGCTGCAGATCCTTGACAAGATTCGTCATGCCCGCCGACTCCATCTGGAATACAGCTCCTGTATCTCCATTACACAGCATTCGTGATGTTTTCTCATCGACAAGCGGTATTGCATCAACATCCAGTTCAATCCCATGCGATGCACGTACATGACGCACTGTATCTGCAATAATGGTGAGGGTACGCAGCCCTAGAAAGTCCATCTTGAGCAGACCGAGTGCCTCCACATCGTCCTTGTCGAACTCCGTAACGAGCGTCCCCTCCGAGACCCAGACGGGCACCTGGCTCGCAAGCGGTTCCTTCGCAATCACAACGCCTGCTGCATGAATGGAGATATTGCGCGGCAGCCCCTCGATCCTTCGCGCAAGGTCGATCACCCTGCGAACACTCTCGTCCTCGTCATAGAGACGGCGGAAGTCCGACGACTCTTTGAGGGCGCGCTCCAACGTGATGTTTAGTTCCGCAGGAACAAGCTTCGTGATGGTCGAAACCTCACTGAACGACATTTCAAGCACACGCCCGACATCGCGAATCGCGCCCTTCGCTCCCATCGTACCGAAGGTGGCAATCTGTGCGACATGGTCGTCGCCATAGCGCTCCTTTACATACGAAATCATCTTCCCGCGGTTGATATCGTCAAAGTCGATATCAATATCCGGCATGGATACGCGTTCCGGATTGAGGAAGCGCTCAAAGAGGAGCGCATACTGCAGTGGATCGATATTCGTGATCTCGAGGAGATAGGCGACAATGCTGCCCGCTGCGGAACCACGCCCGGGACCAACGGCAACGCCGTGCTTCCGCGCGTAGTTGATGAAGTCCCACACGATGAGGAAGTAGCTCGCATATCCCATGTCGCGAATGACGCCAAGCTCATAGGAGAGGCGCTCGCGAATTTCATCCGTGACATCCGCATAACGCGCAGAGAGGCGCTCCTCACAAAGTGCACGAAGATACGCGTCGTCGCTCTCATAGGGCGCGGGCAAGGGATAGAACGGGAGCTGCAGTTCTCCAAAGGTGAAATCCACCTGACAGCGCGTAGCAATCTTCGCCGTGTTCTCAATCGCCCCCGGATAGTCCGCAAAGAGCGCCGCCATCTCCTGCTCCGATTTCAGATAGTAATCGGGACCCGAAAACTTCATGCGGTCAGGATCGTTGATGGTTCTCCCTGTCTGCACACAGAGGAGAATGTCATGAAATTCGCTATCGTCTGCATGGACATAGTGCACATCATTTGTTGCAACAAGGCTAATCTCATGTTTTTTCGCAAGATCACGAAGCGCATGGTTGACTGTCTTTTCCTCAGGCAGACCATGATCCTGTATCTCGAGAAAGAAGTTCTCCCGACCGAAGATCTCCACATATTCACGGACGAGCACGTCCGCCTGCTCCATATTCCCGCGCAGGATTGCCTGCGGAATTTCCCCCGCCACACAGGCAGAGAGCGCAATAATTCCCTCGTGGTATTTCCGTAGCAGCTCCTTGTCCACACGCGGCTTATAATAATATCCCTCGATATTTGCGAGGGATATTAGCTGCACCAGATTGCGATAGCCGGTTTCATTTTCGGCGAGAAGGATTAAATGGTAGTAGCGTGTGCCGTCCACCTCCGCGCGCTCCTGCCGCATACGCGGCGCGAGATAGACCTCGCAGCCAATGATGGGATGGATGCCCTGCGCCTTTGCTTCCTTATAGAATCGGACAGCACCGTACATAACGCCGTGATCGGTCATAGCGACTGCGTCCATGCCGAGCTCCTTCGTGCGCCGAACAAGTTCCTTGACGCGGCTCGCACCGTCGAGCAGACTGTACTCTGTATGCACATGCAGATGTGCAAAGGCCATGCTTCTCCTCCCTTCCGTTCATTTATCTCATCAAGTCTAAATTTTCGATGCGCAGAATTTCTCCCAGATTTCCTGATATAGGTTTTCCAAGTCTTCCATATAGCCTTGTACGTTCATCAGGGGCGAGCGCTTCATATTTGCGCGCAGTCCCATATGGTACGCCTCGATCAGCTTTGGCGACTCTGCAAGTTGAACCGCGCGTCGTACATAGTTGATGTCGTTCTCCGCAACGAGCTCGCGTACGCCCGCATTTGTCAAAATGGAGGCACCGAAGCGGGAGCCGTGCGTGCGCCCGCGCAGCGAGATGACAGGAACCCCCATATAGAGCGCCTCGCACGTTGTCAGGCCGCCGTTATAGGGAGCGGTATCGAGCGCGATGTCAATGTCCCGATACTGCTCGAGGTAGTCCGGACTATACGGACGAAATTCCACGCGTGTAAGATCATAGTTCAGCAAGGAGAGGCGGTGCTTGGCAAAATTGAGCCCTGCGTCAATGCTTGCGATCTTCCCCTTGATAATGAGCTTCGAGCCCTTAACAGATTCGAGAATTCCACGCCATAGGAGCAGAATTTCATCCGTAACCTTGGCAAAATTATTGAAGCTGCCAAACGTCACATAGCCGTTCCTGCGCACGGGAGTCTCATACCCCGCCTCAGGCATTGCACGGATCTCCTCGGGCGCATAGCAGAGGTGGGAGTGCGGCATGCGCAGAATCTGCTCGGTAAAACCGACCTCTGCCGCGCGGTCACCCTTGGGAATGCAGATCTCATCGGAGAGGAAGTAGTCAATCACGTGCAGTCCCGTCGTATTCGTATAGCCGATCCCCGAAATCTGAACAGGAGCAGGACGGAACGCCATAATCGGCAGTGCGTTGTCTTGCGAATGTCCAGACAAATCCACCAATACATCAATCTTATCCTCTGCAATGAGTCGTGCCGCCGTCCGCGGCTGGCGTCCGCGCAGATCACGCCATGTGACACGACGTGTGCGGAAACGCTCCGTCACGGCATCGCTCCTGCCCGTTGCATAGCAGAACACCATGAACTGCTCGCCGTCAAAATGACGCAGCAGAGGTGTCAGGAAATACGAGACAGCATGCTCACGAAAATCGGGCGAAATATACCCAATGCGAAGTTTTCGCTGCGATGAACGTACGATATTGTCATGCACATAGGGCTGAACATCTATGAGACTGTCATAGTATTCCGCCTTGATCCGTCCCTCTTTCGCTCCGAGATGGCGATAGTTGCGCATGAAGAGATACTTGCTGTAGAGCTCCGCTGCTTCATCCGCCTCATCCGCAAGACGACTGGACATAAGGAGTTCATGAGCCGCCCCCTTTGCCTCTCCCGCCAGGTAGAGCGCATCGGCAAGCCATCCGCGTGCACGCTTCAGCATCTGATGATAGATTGCGTAGGAGAGATCCTCCTCGCCAAGCACCTTCGCCTTGCAGCTCAGTTCCTCAATCAGATCTGCGAGCAGCGGTATCTCGTCGTCCAGACGAAACTCCAGCGCCGCAAGTCCGGCCTGCACCATGCGGGCACGCGGATGGCGCGGCTGGGCACGTAGCACTTTCTGGGCAAGCTCATCTGCCTCGTCAATTCGACCACTGTAGAGCGCCACTTCGGCATTAACGGCCATCGCGTCGACATCGCCCTCCATCAGACGATTCACTTCCTGAGCACAAGCGCGCATACCTTTCAGATCACCGTCGGCAGAGAACTTCGTGGCCAGCTTCAGCCAGTTGAGCTTTTCCTCCGCCGCATGTTCAGCCTTTGGCGGCTGTTCCTGCATAGACATGAACCTCCTTTCTACACATATTTATTCAGACTTCGGGATGTAATTCTGCACCGTATTCATGCAGAAAAATCTTTTGATATCGCTTGTATTCGGGCGCGAGCGGCTTTTCGCACGGGCAGTGGATGCACCAGAAATCCTCTTCCTGATTTGGCACGACCACCTTGAAATCATGCCGCTGCATCTCCATGCACATCGACGTGTCATAGAGATGCCAGCCCGTGAACAGATCTTCGCGCCAGCGAATGTCATACTGCGTGGCGAGGAAGAGGCCGTCCACAGCCTCCACATCAATGTATGCCCCGTCCGGCTCCATGCAGTGCGAGTCCACAACGCTCTCCGGCTCGCAGTGATGGAGAACGCGTCCATAGGTGCGTAGCCCGTCCCACCAGACGCCGGAGCGCGGCAGGCTGCGGCAGCCGATCATACCGATCAGCCCGACCGTCTCATCCGCAAAAATTGAGAGCAGATCGGCGATAAGATTCTTGTTGACGACAAGCACATCCTGATGCAGATAGACCTTGTAGCGTGCATTCGTCGCGCGCGCCCCCTCGTTATAGCCTGCACACATGGAGACGGCATTCCGTACTGGTACGTAATCCACTGTCATTCCATCGGGAATATGGAGCGACTGTAAATACAAAAGACACTCACTGTATACATCCTCATCGTTGACACAAGTGATGAAGGCGACTCTATTCCGATCCAGATCCATCTTCTTATCTCTTTCCATTGGACATATCTCTCTGCATCCTGCGATAGCACTCTCGCTCGATCGGATCAACGCTCTCCATCGCACTCGCATCCATCATCTCGTAAATAAAATCACCCCGCCCATTTGGCTCCTCTGATATCCGCTGATAGAACGGCTCTGTATGGACAACAGTCTCACGCACTAATGAAGATAGATATGCGGGAAACACCGCAAGGCGATCCACCATATCCCACAATCCGCACACTGATGCCGCACTCTCCACATCGTACTCAATCCGATGAATGAGACGTACAATGCGCTCACGTTCAGCCGACGTATACATGGATTTCAGCAGGGAAAGCTCTGGCATGGAACGATCCGCACGCACGAGATAGAACTCTGTCTCCAGATCATCCTGCTCGTTTTCAAAGCCTGCTGTCACGAGACGTTCAATCAGATCTTTCGGCGCTTCACGCTGCTGCTGACGCACGCGGACACTTTTATAAAACGAGGCATAGAGAAGATTTTCAAACTCACGTCTGGCGTAGAGCCGGGAAACAATATTGTAATAATGCCCCTCCATCAGATTTTGGAGCACAGACCAATGACGTATGTTGCGGAAGCTCGTGAGAAGTGCTCCTGTCTCCTTGAGAAACATGGAAAAACCCGCAGCAATATCCTGCGGATTGTCGGCGTTCTCAAAGGTAAGATCCGAAATAATATAGTCAAAGAATCCACGCGTATAGGGTAGCGGCACCACAAGATAGTCCAGAATCTGCCAGTGAACCTCTGACAGCTCATCAATCTCCGCCTCGTCCGGCTCAGCCGCAACGACATAGAGCTCTGCCTGCGGAAACATACTGCGTAGCTTATGCAGATACGTCAGACTCTCAACCACCAGAATGCGCAGATGTGCGGCATTCGGCTTTAGAAAGGCGAGCAAATCAGGACGGATTTTTTCAGCCAAGTGTTGCCCCTCCATTTTGTAATAATATCTCTGCGAACAAAGACCTTTTTATTATATCACAAAATGTAAAGAACATATACGGCTATACGTCCCACTTTTATCCCAGAAGTGGGATGACAAAAATCTCCGGCGTCTCATAGGGATGTATTGCTCTGATCGCCGCAAGCGTCTCCTCTGCCCGATTCGCATACACGCGCAGCTCGACCTTGAGTTCCGGCGCCTCGCAGAGTTCACCGATTGTCCCCTCGTACGGAGACGCCCCCACGAGCGGACGCCATGAACCCGTCACACGGGAGTAAGCAAGACAGCTATCATAGTTCCCGATCTGTCCTGCCCCCACCGAACGGAGCACCTGCCGCAGCTGGGGCAAATGCGACTCAGGGATAAATATCTCCAACTTCACGTATTTTATTTGCGTGGTCATGACGTGTCCTCCGTTTTCGGGTGCATTCAATCAATATTCAGACCGACATCGCTGCGCAGCTGTATTGCCTCCGCAATATGCGCCGCTGTGATGGCCGTACTTTGCCCCAGATCGGCAATCGTCCGTGCTACCTTGATAATGCGGTCATGGGAGCGTGCCGATAGGTTAATCTGATGAAACGCCGCCTCAAGCAGTGTTTCCGCGTCCTTATCGAGTTGGCAATATTTCTTTATCATACTGTGATTCATCTGTGCATTACAAAAGAGGCCGTGTCTCTGCAATCGCTCGCGTTGAATAATGCGAGCCGCCACAACGCGCTGACGAATGGATTCAGAGGATTCCGCCTTACGCGTAGCATGAAGATCCGCATAGGTTACACGCGACACACGGATATGAAGATCGATACGGTCAAGCAACGGCCCTGATAATTTTCGTGTATATCGCTTGATCTCGCCCGCAGAACACTCACATATATGATCCTTATCTCCGTGAAATCCGCAGGGACATGGATTCATTGCCGCTACCAAAATGATACTAGAGGGAA
>NZ_KB290930.1:466282-467281 GCF_000318175.2 Selenomonas sp. oral taxon 138 str. F0429
CCGCTACCAAAATGATACTAGAGGGAAAGGTCAGTGTTGCGTTCGCACGCGACACCGTAATCTGGCGATCCTCAATTGGCTCACGTAGCACCTCAAGCGTCTTCTTGCTGAACTCCGGCAGCTCATCGAGAAATAGCACGCCGTGATGGGCAAGCGTCACCTCGCCCGGACGCGGGATGCTCCCGCCCCCGATCATCGCCACCGTCGAGGATGTATGATGCGGACTGCGGAAGGGGCGCGTCGTCACAAGCCCCGTATCCTTGCCGAGCAGCCCCGAGATGCTGTAGATCTTTGTGATCTCAATGGCTTCTTCCTTCGTCAGCTCCGGCAGAATCGAAGGCATCCGACGTGCCAGCATCGTCTTACCCGAACCGGGTACACCGACCATGAGGACATTATGCCCGCCTGCCGCTGCAATTTCAAGCGCACGTTTCGCCTGATACTGTCCCTGCACATCCGCAAAGTCATCGGTGAAAGCGGCGTCTTTTTGTGTTTCGATATGATTCGGTGTTGCAGGAGTCAGCGTCTCCGTGCCCATCAAATGACGCACAAGTTGTGCCAAATTCTCAACCGCATAGACCTTCAGTCCATCAATAAGGAGTGCCTCGTCTGCATTCGACGGTGCAACGTAGAACTCCGTTAGCCCGCGCTCCCGCGCCGTAATCGCCATCGGGAGAATGCCGCTGATCGGACGGCAGTTTCCATCGAGAGAAAGTTCCGCAGAGAAGAGTGCATTCTGCACTGCCGTCTCGGGAACCATACCGTAGGACGCAAGGAGTCCGACGGCAATCGGTAGATCAAGTCCCGAGCTGTCCTTTCGTACATCAGCGGGGGCAAGATTGACCGTCACCCGCTCCTGCCGCAGCTGAATGCCGGAGTTCCGAATCGCCGTGCGTACCCGCTCCTTTGACTCCTTCACCGACGTATCGGGAAGCCCGACCAACTCAAAGCCCGGCAGCCCCGGTGACACATCCACCTCAACGTCGATAATCCGTCCAT
>NZ_KB290930.1:467301-488500 GCF_000318175.2 Selenomonas sp. oral taxon 138 str. F0429
TTCAAATATAAGAAAATTATAACACAGGATAGGGTATGTTGCCTAATGATTCTTTGCAAAAGAAAAAAGATTCCAAACGCTAGGTAGAGCGAATGGAATCTGTGTTGTGTGTGGAATTTACCGTATGACAGGAATTAAGCTCCGACTGTTGCGGCTTTATATTCAACCGACGCACCATCGGACGGCATATCATAATTCACCACGCCGCGACGTGCCAAACATCCTCGCAGTGTATGCCTCGTAAGCGCAGCATGTGCGACGTTGTCCAAGTGCGTCAGATAAAGACGGGCGTTAGGCGCAGTCATTGCAACGCAGTGAACATCCTCATCGTTCATGATGAGGCGTCCGTTTTCCACGGTCTCTGCGGCACAACAGTTCAGGGCAATCACCTCAGGCTGATAGTTCCGCAGTGTCTCAGCTACGCCGGAATACCAGACCGTATCCCCTGCCAAATAGAAGGTGTTCTCCTCCGATGCCTCAAACACAATCCCCATCGCGTCACCGCACGGAACAACGGTGCCGTGCAGGGCAGGGACGCGGGTCAGTCTCGCCGCACCGAACTCCATACCGCTTGTCGGCAGGACGATTATCTCTGAAAACCCGGAACTCCGCAGAACAGAGGCATCCTCCTCCGACTGACAGATGACTGGAACCGCCTTATCAAGCGGTGCACCGACCGTCCCGTCCGGTGTCATATCAATATGATCGGGATGCAGATGCGTAACGATGTAGTAGTCGACACCGCTCAAAATCTGCCCCATATCCATCGGCAAATTGTAGAACGGCATCGGAATATGCTCCTTCATCGGATCGGGGACATGAAACGGCATGTCTGGAATATCGACGAACGACAGCTGATGTTTCGGTGCAAGCCACGGGTCAATCAGAAAGACTTTCCCTGCATAGTCCAAACGGTTCGTTGCATTGCGAATCTGTGTGAGTTTCATAAGCGTTCCTCCTGTTCATCATTTGGTTAATCTGTTTCAGCAGTATATCGAGCTTCCCAAAGGATAACAAGAAAAACAACGGGACTTGCCGCAACAATATTGTTGCAGTAAAATAGATAACGATGAAAAAACTGGGAGGTATGAAGATGAATCGAAAACAGATGGAGTATTTCATTGAAGTCTATCGCTGCGGCAATATCCAGACGGCAGCAGATCATCTTTATGTTGCAAGACAAGGTCTCAGCAGAGCGATGAGATCATTGGAGGAGGAGCTTGGGCAGCCGCTTTTCACCCGTACCCCACGCGGAATCATTCCGACCGATTATGCAGCAGCACTACTGCCCCACGTTCAACGTATGCTGGATGAATATCAATTCATCGAAAGCATGAAATCCCTCGCCACCCATTCAAAAAGTGTCGTTACCATTTTTGCACTGGATCACGTCTTTTCTTATCTCGGAGCGCAATTTCTACAGGATTTTCATACTGCTCATCCGAGCATTATTCTGAGCATTGTCGATACAACAGACGACGATGCAATGGAGGGACTTCTAACAAAGCGATCTCATTTTTCCATTGTCACCGCCCCTTTTGATCAGACACGCTTTCAAGGGGACGTACTCTTTTTCTCCCGCTACTGTGCTCGTCTCTCTGCGCATCATCCCTTGGCAGAAAAGAGCCGTATCACCTACACAGATCTCGACGGGCAAATGATCATCAGTAAAGGACGCGCCTATCACTGTTTCCGTCACAATATCGACAAACACATCCTCCTGCCAGGTCTCAAAATCGAGATTCTAGCCGAAACTGCCGATGAATCCCTCATTGTTGATCTGCTGCGTCATAATCCTGCGATCAATCTCGGCTACGACTACGCAGCCGTCATGAACAGACAGCCAGACATTGTCATGCGAGAACTTGGCGACGGAAAAGATATGGGGCAGGAGGTATGCCTCATACAGAACAAGACCGTCATCCTCACCGAAGCGGCGCGTACATTCCGTCAATTCCTCTTGGATTGGCTGAAAAAAACGAGAAAGGATCGTATCATATGGTAACTGATGAACAGAACCATTCTATTGCTATGGGGGTCGCCCTCATGTGCCTTTACAATGGTTTCATAGGGGAGAAGTCGGTCACTCATGGGGCAACACCTCCATTTCCTCTTTCAGCAGTTTCAAGGCAAGCTGGATATGCCGCCCGATTGTGCCGCGTGTCCAGCAGCATTGTTCTCCGATTTCTTTCTGCGTCAAGTGCTAGAAGTAATACAAAAAGATTTCCTCCTGCATCTGTTCCAGCAGTTGAGCAAGAGCCGCCGCAAGGGAGCAGCTATCTAAAAGTATCGTCTGCCCCCGGACAGAGAACGGATAAGTTTCGCCATAGTCCGGCACTTGAAAATATTCGTCTGCGGTGCTTAACGGGACAAATTTTTCTTCGGTCAAGTATTCAAGGGAGATTTCCCGTTTCCACCTCGCCGCCAGCATACGGGCAGCGTCAAAGGACGCATGGCTAATAACAATCCGGCAGTAGGTATCATGGGTATAGTGGATATGCTCTTGATAGGCTTCCTGTTCAGTCATGACCCCCCTTTTTCTTCGATTATGGGAAAGGGCGGCAGCACTTTTTGCTGTCGCCCCTTGATTACCCACCAGCAAGGACAGACGGGGCTGTCAACGGTGGGCGCAGTCCATTCACTCGCCGTTGACCGGCTCGGCTGGATTTGCTAAATCAATTTTTTCAAAAGTGTTTCTACTTCTTTTGATTTCAACACCTTTCCCATAGAAGCAACCTGCTCATTTACAACAAGAGCTGGCATACTCATTACTCCATACTGCATGATTTTTTCCATGTCTGTAACATATTCAATCTCAATAGTAAGTCCCATTGAATGAACCGCTTCCTGAGTTGCTTCTAACAGTGCACGACAGCTTTTGCAACCAGAACCTAAAACCTTAATACAGCAAATTCCGTCCACTGTTTTTCCGTAACACTCTTTTTCCAGCTTGATTTCTGTTGCCTCGCTTGTCGGGCAGCCGGCATTACAAGCACACGCAGGCGTTTTTTCTTCTTTGTTTTTTCTGTTAAATAATGACATAATGAATACCTCCATTTATTTTTCGCTTTCAAAGCGTTTTTTCAAAACCTCATAATGATTTCGATTGCTTTTATCCCCGCCATTATCCGGGAACAAGCAATAAGGCAAACTATCCGTTGTACGGTGCTTTATGACGCAAGCACAACACCTCCCATGATTTTGGCACGATATTTTAGGACAAATACATTCTTTTACATTTTCGCAGTGTATTTTTCTACCTCATTTCAAATTAGCATTGGCTGAACGGCGTTAAAGAAATAGCCAACCAGTATAATTCCGACAGTACAGATTGCGATAAAAATCCATAAAAGTTTAGGTTTTACAGCTTTACGAAGCATAATCATTGAAGGCAGGGACAAAGTGGTAACGCCCATCATAAAAGATAAAACAACGCCCAACAATGCTCCCTTTGCCAGTAGTGCTTCTGCAATCGGAATTGTTCCAAAAATATCTGCATACATGGGTACTCCGGCAATAGTTGCGATAATTACACCAAATGGGTTATTAGCTCCGAGTATATTAACAATGATTTCTTCCGGTATCCAGTTATGAATAATAGCCCCGATACCTACACCGATCAAGACATAAGGTGCAACCTTTTTCGCAGTAGATACATCCTGTTCCCATGCAAAATGAAGTCTATCCTTAAAGTGCAATTCTTCCTGCGGAATATCAACGGATTTTCCATTTTTAATGTATTCCTCTACTTCATTTTCAAGGTGTAGTTTTTCGATTAAACTCCCTCCTGCAACAGCAATTATAAGTCCGAGCAGAACATACACGATTGCCACTTTCCAGCCGAATATGCTCATAAGGAGTAAAAGAGAGCCGAGGTCTACCATAGGAGAAGAAATTAAAAAAGAAAACGTAACACCCAGCGGCAGCCCGGCACTGGTAAAACCGATAAATATTGGAATGGACGAACAAGAACAAAACGGCGTAACTGTTCCCAAAAGGGCAGCTATCATATTTGCCCCTATTCCTCGAAATCTCCCTAATATCTTTTTGGTTCTCTCCGGCGGGAAATAACTTTGAATATACGAAATTATCAAAATTAAAACACCCAGCAATAGCATAATTTTTATGGTGTCGTAGATGAAAAACTGAACGCTTCCCCCGAACCGAGTTTCAGTAGATAGACCACACGCTTCTAACAGATTTCCTATCAGTTGGTTTAGCCATTTCATACCGAGGATTTCATTCTGAAAGAAATCCCAAACACTTTTTAGTGCCTGCATATCCTAACCTCTCTTTCTTATAAATCAAGAATTTTCGATTTGATATTCCTAAAAAAAACCGTTGCCATATTGGAACGGCTTTTAGGTGTTTGAACATTTATTACAACTCATATTTGTTTCGTCAATAGCAATCGTATCTTTCAATAAAGCCAGTACCTTTTCACTGCCTTGCTTGCTGATTTGGTAATGTGTCCATTTACCGTCCTCACGACCTGTCACAATACCTGCTTCACATAGGATTTTCATGTGATAGGAAAGCGAAGATTGAGGCATATTCACTTCATCGGTTAAAGTGCAAGTACACTTTTCTCCATTCCGCAAAAGTTCTAAAATGCGTAATCTACGCTCATCACTTAAAGCTTTAAAGATTTTTGCTCTTTCCTCATAAATAGTTGCCATGCTCTCACCTCAAATCCAAATTTCTTGATTTAAGCATATGCTTCAAATCGAAAAAAGTCAATATGAAATTATAGTTTTTCTAAGGAAACACTGATAAATTCTTATGTTGCGCAACTTTACCTCGAAAGATTACAATAGAGAAAGACAATAAACGATGAGGGAGAGACAAAAATGGTGCAGCAAACATTTACAGACATGGAATACGCAAACCGTAACAGAACAACAAAGCGTGAAGCCTTCCTGGATGCCATGGAATCCATCATCCCTTGGAAAGAATGGATGGAACTCATTGCGCCGTTCTACGTCCAGAAAGAGCGTGGCAGAAAGTTAATCCCGCTCGAAACGATGCTGCGCATGTATCTCATGCAGAACTGGTTCGGTCTCTCGGACGAGGGAATCGAGGATGCAATCTATGACAGCTATGCCATGAAGCGCTTCCTGAAGATCGACTTCTCCATCGAACGGACACCGGATGCTACGACACTCCTGCAGTTTCGACACCTGCTGGAAAAGCATGACATCACCCGCAAGATGTTCGATGACGTGAAAGAGCGGCTGGACGCCGCAGGACTCATCATGCACGGCGGTACAATCGTTGACGCCACCATCATTCATGCACCAAGCTCGACCAAGAACGCCACGAAGACCCGCGACCCTGAAATGCACTCCGTCAGGAAAGGGAATCAATGGTTCTTCGGCATGAAGATTCATTCCGGTACGGATGCGGCAACAGGCTACGTTCATACAATCACAGGGACAGCAGCCAACGTGCATGACATCGTGCAGGCGCACGCATTGATCCGAGCGGATGACCACAGCGTCTATGGGGACTCTGGGTATCTCGGCGTGGAAAAGCGCGCAGAAATCCTTGAAGATCCTCATCTATCGAGCGTGGATCACCGTATTGCAAAAAGACCTTCACAGAACCGCACAACAAAGGCGTATGCAGGAGTCAACTGGGACAAGAAGATCGAACACGAGAAAACTTCCATCCGCTGCAAGGTGGAGCATCCGTTCCTCATTGTGAAGCGGCTGTTCCAAGCGGGCAGGACAAGGTATCGTGGCATCAAGAAGAACCTGCTCCGTTACTATCTGCTCTTTGCATCGGCGAACCTCGTCATGTGCTTGAGGGCAGGAATGCAGAGGGCGTTCTGCATGACAATGGGATAAGTGCGCCCTTTTTCCCAAATTTCCCGGTGAAACGGGCGATTCGGGGAAGAAAAAGGGGCAATGAGAGCAGTATTGCACGCTCTTTTGTATTGCAATTTGTGAAATTTGTGTCTGCGGATCAGCTGGCTGTGATTATCCACTATTTATCAGTGATTCCTTGAAAATGTTTCTTAATTAAATCACTGTTCAACTTGCTCTTGCAATTCACGCTTTTCTTTTTCAATTTGCATCTCTTGCAGGACGATGTGAGGATGACAGGCAGCGAATTCTTTCTCCACCATCGCGATTACGTCATCGGGCGTATAAGGGGCGCTGTTTTCCGTTGCCAGTATGAACGAGCAGCCAGAGAGAAAAGAGGTGCAGACGAGCGCTGTGGCAGTGAGGATGCGAGGCAGGATTCGTTTCATGATGGGCTCCTACTGCCTACAGACACTTTACGGCTCGATGGGGAAATAATCCGCAGGGACGGGGGCGAGGATGCCGACAAAGACAAAGTCCTTCGCGCCTGTATTTTTCATCCCGTGGCACATGCCCTTCGCTGAGACGATGACATCGCCCTTCGCGATGGGGTGCTCCTCTCCGGGGGCAGGGTAAAAGACGCCCTCTCCCTCAATGCAGATCCATATATCATCTGCATTGGCGTGACCGTGCGGCTGAATCATCTGCCCGGGCTTTATGACCCAGACGACGCCGCTCGTTGACTCCGTGCTGTAGATTGGCGTGCGCGTTGCGACATTGCCCGCCTTTGCCACATCTGCCACGCGAAAACGGCGCGTTGCAAAATCGTTTGTGATTTCATTTGCCATGATGTTTGCTCCTTTCGGAACTTCGTATTTTATATCGTTTTAGGGCGCTCAGTCAAAGTAATCATCGTCATATCCTTCGCCGTAGTCGTTCCAATCATTATATAGATCATCCGCGTGAATTGCAAGAGCAAGTTGAACAGTGATTTAATTAAGAAACGTTTTCAATAGCGTATACTTCATCCAAGAAGGTGTTAAACAGTTCTGCCGGTGTTTGATAGCCGAAAACTCGGCGAGGGCGGCTGTTTATCTCATCCGCTATGTTTAGGATGTCCTCGTCACTGTATCCATCGATGCCCGTTCCTTTGGGGATATATTGGCGGAGGATGCCGTTGTGACGCTCGTTCTGCGGGCGTTCCCATGAGCTGTAGGGGTGAGCGAAGTACACCTTCGTGCCGAGGCTCTCAAGCTGCGTGAACGTCTCGAACTCTGTCCCGTTGTCAACGGTAATCGTCTTGAACACTTGGCTGAAACGGTCCTCTCCATATTCCGATTTCAAATGGGCGATGGCTTCTTCAATGCCGGCGCACGTGCGACCCGAGATGCGGATTGCGATGTAGTCGTGCGTCACCTTTTCCACAGCGGTAAATACGGCTGCGCCGCGCCCTTTCCGCGATCCGACAACGGTGTCGGCTTCCCAGTGTCCGATTTCCGTGCCTTCGTCCACAAGGGCAGAACGCTCCTCTATACTACGCCCTTTCAGGCGCTTGTTCTTGCGGTTTCGCTTGCGCTTGCACTTTCGTCCGAGCGCTTGCGGGACATCGAACAGCGTCAGCGGAATCCTACCCGCCCACAGCATATTGTCAAGCGTCTTGGTGCAAGGGATACCATCCTCGTCGAACCGTTTGTTCGCCCTAGCATCCCCGACGCACATGTCGATCGACCACTTGTTCTTACGGATTCTTTCGGTCATCCAACGCAGGAATGGCGCACAGCCTGCGCTGTCAACCTTATACGGTCGTTTGGAGTTCTTTCGATGTTCGAGGTAAGCCCGTTGCCCACGCCTTGCCGTATATTGTGGAGACCGCCCGCGAGCAGATCGGCGTTCAGGCGTCCCACGTGTAATCTCATAGTGGATCGTTGTATGCGAGCATCCAATCCGTGCGGCTATGGCGCGAAGCGAGAATCCCTCACGGTGGAGTGCCTGTATTTGCCCTCTTTCATCAAGGGTAAGGTGCTTTCCCGATTTACGAATGGCCTCCGTTGTGGTAGAATAGGCGTAATCCATAGTGATTGCTCCTTTGCTGATGTTTTGTAGCGGAACCATTTGCTGATGTGTGATAAAGAAGTAGTAGAAGTGTAAAAAATTTTGCCGTTCCTATCCGGCGTTTGCGCATTGCGCCGGATAGGTCGGGCGGTCATTCGGGCAGGTCTACCTTGCCAACGAAAGAGTAATAAATATCAATGTCCTGTCTGCGTGTGCCGTTCTCGTCATAGCTGCACTCATGCACAACGATTTTCTCCACAAACTCACGCAAAAGGGTAGGGGTAAGTTCTTCAAAGCTGGTGTACTTGCGGACAACATTCATAAACTTTTCTGCGTTTACCGTGGCTTCCTGCGCTTTGGAAAGCTCTGCCCGGATAGCGGCGGCTCTCTCTTTCAGTTCTTTCTGCTCGGCTTCATAGTCTGCCGACAGCTCCGTGAAACGCTCGTCTGAAATGCGCCCGGTCACGCTGTCCTCATACAGCCGCTTGAAGATAGCGGATAACTCGCTGATACGCTTCTCGGCGGCTTCCAGCTCCTTTTTCCTTGCGGCGTTCCTGCGCTTGCCCCCGTCCTCGTTCTGCTCGATCAGCAGCTTCATAAACCGGGCTTCGTGCTTCGCTGCATAGCTGGTGACTTTCCGCAGATTGTCGGTCACTCCGGCGGTCAACAGGTCGGTGCGGATAAAGTGCGCCGTACAGTCACGGGTACGCTTCTTGTAGCTCCCGCAGATATAACAATCCTGCTTGCGGGTGGCGTTCTGGTAACGCTGCTGGTAAAGGACGCTGCCGCAGTCGGCACAAAAGAGTATGCCGGAGAATAAGCCCACTTCATCATAGCGGTTCGCGCGTTTGCGCTGCTTGCGTAACTCCTGCACACGCTCCCACATCTGGGTGTCAATGATAGGCTCATGGTGGTTCTCGAAAATCGCCTGTTTCTCAATGGGGTTCTCTACGCTGTGCTTGGTCTTGTAGGACGGCTTCTCCGTCTTGAAGTTTACCAGACAGCCCGTGTACTCCCTGTTTTCAAGGATATGTACCACGGTATTGGTCGCCCACTTGCACTCATAGCCGGGGTGGTAGCGGCGGGTGCTTCCCGTCCGACGGTATTCCAGCGTTCCCGGCGTGGGGATCTCCTGCTCTGTGAGCATACGGGCTATCTTGGTCGGCCCGTTCCCGGCAAGGCACAAGCTGTAAATCTGCCGCACAACAGGGGCGGCTTCCCCGTCAATGATAAAATTTTCGTCCTCGTCCATAAAGTAGCCGTATACGGGTTTGCTCGTGACGGGCTTCCCGCTCATACCCTTAGACCGTTTTACTGCTTTGATTTTCTTGCTCGTATCTCTCACCAGCCATTCGTTAAAAATGTTCCGCAGAGGGGCAAAATCATTGTCGCCCTGTGCGCTGTCCACTCCGTCATTGATAGCGATAAAGCGGACGCCTTTCTGTGGGAAAATCATTTCCGTATACATTCCCACTTGCAGATAGTTTCGCCCTAACCGTGACATATCCTTGACGATAACGGTGCCGACTTTTCCGGCTTCAATGTCCGCAAGCATGGCTTGAAAACCGGGTCTTTGGAAGTTCGCCCCAGAATAACCGTCATCTGTGTACCATTGCAGATTGGAAAAGCCGTTCTGCTTCGCATAGGTTTCAAGAATACGCTTCTGGTTTGAAATAGAATTGCTCTCACCTTGCAGCTCGTCCTCGTGGGATAATCTCGGATAAAGGGCGGTAATAAGGTTTCGGGTGGTCTGTCTTAACATAGTGTCCTCCATTTCCGACAGCCAGCCCCACTATTCCGTATGACTATCATACCACACGCCGGGGCTGGCTGTACAGTCCTTTCTGCTTCTTTACGTCCCGTCAAATTGCCGATTTTTGTGTAGCAGCTTCCGCTTCCAGCACTTTCAGCATTTTATCGGCGGCGGTGGCGGTGGTGTCCTGCTTGAAATAGCCGGAAACGACAAGGACAGAATTACCTATGCGGATTTCCGTCACGCAATCCGGGCGGCGGGTGCTGCGGTCATTCTTTGGGGTGTTGGTCATAGGCGGCTCTCCTTTCTGTTCATCAGCTTTTTCAGTTGTCCCATTTTCTCCTGCGCCGTGGCTTTTCGGAAGTTGCTCCCGGTAAAGCGGACAGGAGAACACATTTCAATCAGACGGTCATAAATGCGGGCGTGGGCGGTGTCCTCCGGGTGCTGCAAGTCCTCCAGCGTGAGATTAGTCGTGACGATCAGCGGCCTGCCGCTGCGGTAACGGCTGTCAATCACGTTGTAGACCTGCTCTAAGCCGTATTCCGTTCCCCGTTCCATTCCAAAATCGTCAAGGATAAGCAGCGGGAAGCTGCAAAGTCGGGAGATATATTCATTCCTGCCCTCAAAGCTGGCGGCAAGGTCACCCAATATCAATGCAAAGTTTGTCATGCACACGGGGATTTCACGCTCCATAAGGGCATTTGCGATACAGCCCGCAAAATAGCTCTTGCCTGTGCCAACGCCGCCCCATAGCAGATAGCCAATGTTGCGCTCTTTCATGGTTTCCCAGTTCTCCACATAGAAATGGGCGTGTTCCATTTGCGGGCACTTGCCGTTGTCGTTCTCAAACGTCCAGCCCTGCATAGCCGGGTCTGTAAAGCCCCGCCGCTTCAACCGCTCGACAGTTTCAAGGTGACTGCGCTGTTTCTCTGCGGCTTCCCGTTCCTCACGCTCTGCCCGCTGGCAGTCACATTCTGCCGGGTGGCGGTCACGCCCCAGCCATGCGGCGGTTTCTTTGGGGAAATAGCCCTCTTTGGGCTTGTGGCACTTCCCGCAGTATAAAAGCCCGTCCTCGCCGGTGTAGTCCTCCGGCTCCGGCGTGGTGTCGGTCATATTCAAAATCATTTCATCAAATCCATTCGTCATAAGCTCTCGCCCTCCTTACAGGTATAATCGGGTATGCCCTTTTTCGGGGCTTTCTTGGCTGCGTCCTCCTGCGCCCACTTGAAAATCGTGGCTGCATGGCTCTTGTATTTCCTCCCGCTGGAAGCGATATGGCAGGATAGGCGGTCAATGTAATACTCCCACTTGCCGGGAAGCTCTGTTTTCAGCCCGTCAAGCTCCGTATCGGAAAGAATGACATTGTGGTATCTGCCATAGGCGGCGGGGGCGGGGTGTCCCGTTTCTAACTCTCTCTCTTTTTCTATTTCTATATCTATCTCTTTCTCTATCTCTATCTCTGGTGGACAAATGTCCGCTCGATATGGTGGACATTTGTCCGCCCCTGTCTGCGGCAGGGCTTTTTGTTCCTGCAAAGCCAGCCGCGCCCTGCGCTTGCGCTCCCCCTCGGTAGAGGACTGGCCGATTAAAAGCTCAATGTTGCTCATGTAGAGTGCGCCGCTTGGCAAAGGCTCCACAAGCCCCAGCTTCATAAAGATTTTCAAAGCTCTCTCTACGGTACCTACCTGCTGGCGGGTAATGGTCGCAATCATCTGGGCGGTGTAGGGGATATTCTCGTCAAGCTGCAATTTCCCGCCGTTTTTCAGCGATTTCAAGTACAGCTTCAAGAGAATGTTGGAATAGATAACGCCGTCCTGCATACTTTCCAGCAGAACGATTGCATCATCGTCAAAATAGCTCTCTTTCAGCTTGAGGTAGTAATATTTGCGGTTATCTGCCATAGGCTGCGTCCTCCTTTTTCCAGCGTTTGGAATAATAGCGAGGGCATAGTATGATAACCGCCCGGAAGCTCTGTTTGCAGTCACGGGTGCAGCCCCGGCATAGGTCGTTGTAAGTGATACGGTTGCGGTGGTTGAGGAAGAAAGACCATTCCAGCCGCCGCTTCTTGCTCATTCTCGGCAATGGTAAGCTCCTTTCTGCCGTTCCTATCGGTGTAGCGGGATAGGGGGCATTTTCTGTATGTTCTCGGTATCATTTTCGGGCTTTTTCTGCCCTGTAAGCCCCGTTTGGAAGTCGGGGAGTATTGCGGTAAGGGTTCATATCATACCTGTATTTTTGTAGGGTTTCGGTATCATTTCGGGGCGGTCTTTAACGCTCCTGTTCACGCTTTTTCTGCTGGCTCGGTGCGCCCCTTAAAATCTGGTCGATATTGCGTCTGACTGTCTGAAGCTCCTGCGCCCGCTGGCGTTTCTCCCGGTAGTCGTTATATCCGGCGTTCTTCTGGACGGTAAGCTGCTCAATCTCCCTTTGCAGGGCTTTGCTGGCTGGCAGCTTGGTTATTCCATGCTCCCGGAAATAACGGGCGGCTGTGTCCGCTATGATAAAATCGCTTTCGTGCTGTTCCCGGTAGGCTCTCCGGGCTTTCTCCGATTTCTGCGCTTTCAGACCGTCACGGGCGGGCTTCGTGCCGATATAGCCCAAAAGGTTGCGCTGCAATTCCTTTTTCTCCCGGATAGCGGCTTCCAGCCCTTTCAGTCCGGCAAGGCTCTCCTGCGTGGCGGTGTTGGCTGCGGAAATGGCAGCGTCCAGCTCGTCCGGGGAAGAAAAGCCATACTGCTGGTAGAGCATGAGGGTAGCCGACATCTGTTTGAGGTTGTGCATGGTCGCCCACTTCTCATAGCCCCGTCCTTTCCCCTCGGCTCGCTTGGCGGCTATGTCTACCATGCGCTGTACAGCGTCATTGTTCGGGGCGTTTTTCGCTTCTTTTTTCGTCCGTAAGCGGTCTTTGATACTGCCGGGGTATTCCGCTATGGCTGCGGGTTTTTCGGCGGCTCTGGCGGCGTTCTGCTCCAAAACGGAGAGGACAGCAGCCCGGTCAAAATCGTCCCCCAGCTTCCGGGCGGTAATTGGCTTCGTCCTGTCCGGCGTGAGGTAACTTAGCCGCCCCCGGCTCTCCTTGACGGTCACACCATGCCGGAGAAGCAGGGCGGCAAACTCATCAAAGCCGGAAGCAGCGGCAAGGGCTTCCCGGATAGTCCGGCGCAGCTTCGCCTTATCCGTTTCAAACTTGGTCTGCCGGGGCGCGATACCGTCCGCAGCAATAGGGGCGTTGGCTCTGTCAAGGGCAGCCTGTCCTTTCTTCTGCGCCCAATACTCACGCTCGGTAATGCGTTCTTTGCTGCCGTTCAAAAGGTCTATCTGGTAAAGCCCCTCGCTGTGGCACATCTCCATGACTTCGGCTTTCAGATAGTTCATAGCTGCGTCCGTACAGCGGTGCTTGCAGCCTGCTTTCCTGTCCGCTGGCCTGTCCATGTGGGGCAGCATGGGAACCTCCGCAATCCGCAGACTGTTAATGACGATATGCACATGGATATTTTCGGTGTGGCTGTGTCCGTCCGGGTGGGTGCAGACAAGGGCCTGGTGTCCGGGGAAATGCTCGGCGCAGAACTTCTCGCCCAGCTCCTGCGCCCGATCAACGGTCAAGCCGTTGTCCGGGCCGTCCCGTGGGTCAAAGCTGATGATGTAGTGGTGGCTCTTTACGTCCTCCCGTTTCTGGTTCTTGCCGTAGCGGAGATTGGAGCGCATACAGGCAACGGCAAAATCCTCCCCGCCACAATTCAGAGAGGATATGCGGTAGTCTACCCTCGGTATGAGCCGCCCGTCTGCGTCAAGGGTGGGCTTCATGGTAAACTCGTCATGCTCGAATGTGAGGTATTTTTCAGCGTCCCCGTAGTTGGCATTTTTAGAGCTGATATGTTTGAGTATCGCCAACGGCTTCACCTACTTTCTGCAAGACTTCAAACTTCAAGGCGGCAAGGTCGGCGGCGGCTCCCCGCACTTCCTTTTCCAGCCCCCGGTAGGGGCTTCCGTATTCGTTCAGGCTCCGGGCAATCTGGTTTAAGTTGCCGCCGATTTTCCCGTACTCTGCCGTGAGCTTGGAGAGGGCGGCAAGCAGCCCGTCATTGACCGGGGAAACGGTGACAATGGGGCGTATGGTCGCTTTCCGTATGGCTTGCCGGATAAACTCGGACTGGCTGATTTCATAAGCCGCCAGCCGCCCGGTGAAGTCGGCGTATTCTTCATCGGTCATGCGGGTCTTTACCACATGACGGCGGTGGGGCGTATTGTATTTCTTTCGCATGGTCTGTGACCTCCTTTCTCGCCCGACAGGGCGCATAGCAGGGTTTGGGGAAGGCACTCCCCAACAAGATTCCCGCAGGGGCAAAAATAAGCGGAGAGCGAATTTTGGCACCTCGGTAGAATCTTGCTCTGAAAAACTCCGGCGTTCCCCGGCTCCCGTCCTTTCCGCTAACAAAACGTTTCAAAAGGGCTTTGCTACCCGCTATTCCGGCTTATCTTGAAAATTTTCCTTTCACTACCTACAACACCACGCAAAGCAAAATGGACGGAGATTTTTAGAATTTCCCCTCTATTCCCTACAACACCACGCAAGCCGGAATAGGCGGACAATGGCAGTATTTTTTTCTTTGATACCCTCTACGGATAAGTAAGGGATTTTGCCAACTGCGGCGGCTATTTTCCCTTTTGTTTTTTCATACTGGGGATTTTCAAAAATGCCAAACAGGAACGAAAAAAAGCAGCAAATCTGTTGAATAGATTTACTGCTTTCTGGTTGCCGGCGAAGCGGCGGTTATTCAGTTGTAGGCGGTAGGGCTATCTCCCAAAGCGGAACTTGAAAATAGCTGTGAGAAGCGTCTGGGTGATGTAGTCCTCTGTATCTTGGTCTACCCGTCCATTCACACGGGCGGCACATTGTATGCGGCGGCGGTAATACTGCAATACAGTTCCCACCGCTTCCGGCTCCCCGCTGGCGGCTTGGACGATTGTTTCATAGGGGAGAAGCCTATTATTTCTCATATGCCATTCCCTCCATTTCCGCTTGGAGCTGCCGTAGGGCTTTTCGGATATGGTAGCCCGCTGTGCTGCGGCTGCGCCCGTACTGTCTGCCAATTTCGTGCTGTGGAATACGCTTGAAAAAGGACAGGTAAATCATTTCCCGCTCCCGTTCGTCCAGCCGTGACAGGGCTTCCGCAAGTAAACCGCTGCTGAAAATGACCGTATCGCCGCAAAGGGTAAGTATGTATTCCTCGTCCGGCTCCGGGGCTTGGAAATATTCATCTGTCGTGCCTAAAGGGTAGTGCTTTTCGTCTGTGAGGTATTCAAGGGATATTTCTCTTTTGTGCTTCCTGCTCCGTGTCCTCGCTGCGTTGATCGTTGCATTTCGGATAACGACTTTGCAAAAGGCATGGAAAGTGTACTCGATATGTTCCCGATATTCTTCTGTACAGGTCATGGAAAATCCCCCTTTCCTCCCAAAAGGGCTGTGGCTGGTTAGTAGTTGCTTTTTATGATAGTAAGGGGCGGCAGCACTTTAGGCTGTCGCTCCTTGACTGCCTAACTGCAAAACCGGGCGGGGCTGTCAACGGCGGGCGAAGCCCGTTCATCTTGACCGTTGACTGGCTCGGCCGGGTTTGCTATTTATCCGGCAAACTTGAATTTATTTTAAGCTATCACGTTTTACCTTTTTAAGCCTTACTATCATTACCATAGGAATTTCTTTATTGTTTTTGAAACATTCTTCATAAAATCCATCAATGACAAATCCAGCTCTGAAACAAAGGTTAAAAATATCTTGTATGGAACGATGATAATAAATCTGCTCCTCCGGCTGCCCTTCGATCGCTATATCATAGTAACTGTGCGGTGTCATATATTTTTCAGTCAATGTGATAAAACAAGGGTGCTGCGTTGCAAAGACAAAAATCCCGTTTTCCTCCAATAGTTCATAAACAGCCATAAAAAGCGGTTCAATATCCGTAATATCCATAATTGCCATATTAGAAACTGCTTTCGTAAAGGCTCGATTTCTTTTTAATCCTAATAAGCTTTCTCTATTGGTCGCATCCGCTACGCAAAACTCAATTTGTTTTGCATATTGTGATCGCCGTCTTTTAGCCAATTCTATCATTTTTTTGCTGTAATCAAAAGCGACGACCGAAGCGCCTCTCTGTGCAAGATACGAAGAATAATTTCCATTGCCGCACGCAATATCCAAAATGTAATCCGAAGGATCAGGAGAGAGAAGTTCCGTTACTTTGGGACGTACTACCTCTCTGTGAAATTCATTGGATTCGTCACCCATTGCATCATCCCAAAATTGTGCGTTTTTCTCCCAGATCTTTTTGCTTTCCTCTGTTCCCATGTTCTCTCCCACTCCCAAAATTTGCCTTTTTGCTTCCATTAAATCTTCCTTACTATATTCCATTGTTACCCTCCATAACTTCTGATTGTTGCCGTCTTGACTATTATGTATCTTTTCTTTCCAAAATGGTATAGGCTTTTATTTTTATAATGCTGCAAAACTTTTCTTCTGTAAGGTATTCAAAGGATATTTCCCTTTGCCGCCGCTATTGGAAAGCCAAAAGCAGCGGCTTTTTTACGCGATATGACCGAAAAGACTAGAAAGCAGGATATGTCATCATTTGTCATTTCTTCTCAATGTAATAACTGCATGGCATATCAAGCCAAATACAAGAGAAAAACAGCCACCGCCAAATAGTGATGCTCCCCACCCTGCACCCGACATTGTCATAAAACCGCCAACAAAGAAAATACCAATGCCAAGAAATATCCCGACACCATAAAAAAGTCCAATTGCCATATCATACTTATTAAATTGTCGTTTCTCTTTTTTTCACATGTTTCCATTTTTGTTATTACCTCCTTCGCAAAATCGTCCATGTGGACTCCAAAAAGAAAACAAATTTTTTTCAACGTATTTAAATCGGGTTCATTAACATCTCTCTCCCAATTCGATAGCGCCTGCCGGGTAACATTCAATTTCCCAGCCAGTTCTTCCTGTGTCATTCCCGATTGTGTTCGCAGATGACGTATTTGCTTTCCTGTTGTAATATCCGTCTGTTTCTGGTTCAAAATGGTTCCTCCTCTCTGATGCTGATTTTATCAATGATATTTCGCAATAGCCAGCAATGAACGTTTGCATTGCGCAAGATGTTACATTATCTTCTGAAACATATGCCGGATCTTGTCTAAACGGCTGTTCGGGCGGCGTGGCTGAAACACAGGCTCGCCGGAAGTTTCCTGATACCCTTTTAATTCTGTAATGCAGACACTTCTTCCATTTGTATAAAAATTCAAATCATTTCTATATTCACCAATACAACGGGCAGGGATTTCCCCCTTAAAAATAACTTCATCTTTTTCAAGTCTGGTTGATTCAATGATTGCGCAATACTTTGGTGCGTCATTATAAGCCCGTGAAAGATATTCCTGCGGTGCAAAAAGGGTAAAGGAAAGGTATGGTTCCAACAGTTGTGTTCCTGCTTTTTTCAATGCCTGCTCCAACACGACAGGCGCAAGAAAACGAAAATCAGCGGGGGTGCTGACCGGGCTGTAATAAACTCCATAATCAAACCAAATTTGGCAGTCTGTCACTCCCCAGCCATATAAGCCCTGCTCCATTCCATAACGCACACCCTCCATGACGGCATTTTGAAAACTTTGGTTTAAATAGCCGAGAGATACCTCGCTTTTATATTGTGTTCCGCTTCCAACAGGAAGCGGTGTTACAGTCAAACCAATAGATGCCCAAAACGGATTCGGCGGCACTTCAATATGAATCGTGTAGCTCGCTTTTTTTTGCGGTCTTTCCAGATAAATAACCGAAGGCTCTTTCATAGCCACGCCCACATGATATTTTTCTTCTAATAGCGAACAAATAACTTCTAACTGTACTTTTCCCAAAAAAGATAATATAATCTCATGTGTAACAGTATCAATGTCAAAATGCAAAAGAGGGTCTGTATCAGCAATCTCTGTGAGGGCATTTAACAGGGCTTCCCTTTGCTCCGGCTTTTGCGGCTCTACCGTTGTCCGAAGTAATGGCATGGGATTATCAATCCGTGTTTTGTGAGGCAGGAGTTTTTCATTTCCCAGAATGTCGTTCAGTTTCAAAGTATCATCAGCTAAAATAACAATTTCTCCCGGACAGGCATGGTCAACCGGGACGATTTCACCATTTGACGGAATACACATTTCTGTAATCTTTATTTTTTCCTTTTTTGACAGCAGCAGGGTATCCCGTAAATGGAGCGTCCCATGATACAGGCGTAAATAAGAAAGCCGTTTTTTCCGCTCTGTATACTCAACCTTAAAAACATATCCACATAATTCAGACTGAATATCGTCTGTTTCTGTAATGAAAGTTTCTGTAATCGCTTCAATCAGTTTTTCTGTTCCTAAATTGTCTTTTGCACTCCCATGATAAACAGGAAACAAAGAGCAGCATCTGGTTCTTTTGCACTTTTCATATTGTAATTCCTGTATATCCAAAGAATCCTCTGCAACATATCGTTCTAATAGTTCATCGCTTCCGGAAATAATCATATCCCATTTGTCCAAATCAGAAATATCGGTCATGGTTATCTTTGGCGACAGGGAAACCTCCTGCATGACAATCATATCACTGGTAAGTTTATCTTTAATGCTTTGGTAAACACGCCGCAGGTCGATCCCATTTTGGTCTATCTTATTTATAAAGATAATTGTCGGAATGTCCATTTTCTGAAGCGCATGGAATAATATACGGGTTTGTGCCTGTACGCCGTCTTTTGCCGAAATGACTAAAACAGCTCCGTCAAGGACAGATAAAGAGCGGTATGCTTCGGTTAAAAAATCCATATGACCGGGAGTGTCCACGATATTGATTTTATAATCATTCCAGCAAAAAGAAGTAACCGCTGTCTGAATGGTAATTCCGCGCTGCCGTTCCAAAATCATAGTGTCTGTTCTTGTAGTTCCTTTATCCACGTTTCCTTGTTCCGCAATCGCTCCACTGGTGTACAGCAGGCTTTCCGTCAATGTTGTTTTTCCTGCGTCTACATGGGCGAGAATTCCAATATTGATTATTTTCATGTGATTGTCCTCCTTTTACAGCCCCAAAAGGGCATAAAAATCCCCAGCAGTAAAATACTTTTACCACTGGGGATTATAATTTGCGGACATACACATATACAGCATACACCTGTTTGTGATTGCTGTTTTTCGGATATGTCAAAATTGATAAGGCAAAAGTATTCTTAAATTGGGTACAAAAAACCAAGCCCCCACAAAAGGGACTATCATAATCCTTTGTTCCCACTATTTGATTATAGTTTTATTTAAGAATACCTTGCCGCATATTTTTTACTCCTTTTTTGGAATGATGCTATTATATCACATTAGTTTTAGGAAAGAAAGTACCTAAAAGAAATTTTTCTTCCCCTTATATGTAACAATCATACCGACTTTCTGGCGTTCAGAATGGTTTCTGCTGTCTGCTGTGGTGTTTGGTTGGAATTGTCCAGCCAAAAGCCGATCCGTGGTGTTGTCTGCATAAATGTATCGTATAAGGTTTCAACCGTAAAGCCGGAATAGCCTGTTTTCTCCCTGTATCGTTCCCTTCCTTTTATTGTTTCCACATCTGGACAAAGAACGACAACCTCAACAGGGTATTTATGCGGCACAAAAAATATGTACATGTAACTAATTCAACACATTTATAATTTGAATAGGGACATTATAGCATTTACTAAATACAAATTCAATGTATACGGAAATAAAGATATAAGGAGTGGGAAGGATTCCGCCGTAGTCGGCATTGTAGGAAAATCCAAAAGTTTAGATTTTCCCACAATGCTTATCTTTTGGTCTTTGGTTCGGAATAGTGTAGTGCTGGCGGTCTATCTCTTGTTTTCGGTTGCTTGCTTCCTTACCGTACATGAGCATTATAGCACGGGATGTCACTATGGATTTTGTTTTTGTTTAGCTGTTCAACTTCATTTTACAACGAACCGATGGAATCTTTTGCGTGAAAGGTGATCTCTTGAATTTATATCTTCATCCCTCAATTGCAGTCTCAATCCCACCCTTAAAAACAACAACAATCTGCCCGTCCTCCTGCACACAGATATGATCAAGCAGCCCGCCCCATAGCTCCTCATCGAACGCAACCTGCTCCCCGTTGATACCACATACCACTTGAATCATGCCCTCCAAGGTGTTTCTCTTGCTCTCCCTCTCGGCAATTTGCTCATCCAACCTCGCTAGATGCCCCTGCTTTTCCACATAGAGTGCGCGAATCTCATTTTCCTGTTTCAGATACGCCGTCTGATCCTGTGCCACCCGTGCATTCTCACGAATCAACGTTTCAAGCCGTTCTGTCAAAACGCCGAGTTCCTGCTCTGTTCTATCGTGTTCCTCAGTCAACTCCCCTGTCTGGCAAACGCCGTTAATCAGGGATCTGAGTTCCGCAATCACGTTCTCTTTGACTTCCACCAAAGAGTTCAGTGCCTTGACGAAAATTCGTTTGATCTCCTCCTCTGTCAGATGCCTTGTACTGCACGGCTTGCCCTTGTGGGCATATTTCTTGTTGCAGCGATAGATGACTCTGCGGTACTTGTCCGTCGAATGCCACACCTTCGCCCCGTACCATGCGCCGCAGCAGCCGCATTTGATTTTGTTCGCGAAGATGCTCACGCCGCTGTGCTTCCCTCTCTTTTCACGCTCCTTGATTTCTGTCTGCACGAAGTCGAATAAGTCCGGCGGGATAATCGCCTCGTGGTGCTCCTCAACATAGTACTGCGGAATCTCGCCCGTATTCTTCCGTCGCGTCTTATCGAGGAAGTCCGCCGTATACTCCTTCTGGATCAGTGCATCGCCACGGTACTTCTCATTTGTAAGGATGGAGCGCACTGTGGAGATGTACCACTTTTCCTTTCCCGACGGGGATTTGATGCCCCGCTTTTCCAGTTCCTTAGTGATGGCGTAGAAGGATCGCCCGCCGAGGAAGAGTTTGTAGATGAGCCTTACGATTTTCGCCTGTTCTTCGTTGATTTTGAAATCCTTGTCATAGCCGAGAAAAGCACTGTAGCCCACACTGGTCTTGCCCTCAGCGAACTGCTTCCGCTTGCCCCATGTGGTGTTCTCCGAGATACTGCGGCTTTCCTCCTGAGCCAGGCTGGACATAATCGTTATAAGGAGTTCTCCGCGCGTGTCGAACGTCCAAATGTTCTCTTTTTCAAAATAGATCTCTACGCCGTTTTCCTTGAGTTTGCGGACATTCTGCAGCGAGTCCACAGTGTTTCTCGCAAAGCGGCTGACCGACTTTGTAATGATAAGGTCAATCTTTCCTGCAAGGGCATCCTCAATCATCTGGTTGAACCCATCCCGCTTCTTTGTGTTGGTTCCACTGATCCCTTCATCCGAATACATGCCGACGAAATCCCAGTCTGCACGGCTTTCGATGTAGTTCTTGTAATGCGCCATCTGCATCTCGTAACTGGAAGCCTGTTCTTCATGATCGGTCGAACCTCTGGCATATCCTGCCGTTCTGCGTCGCCTTGGTTCTGCCGCAACTTCTGACCGAAACACTCTGGGAGTTGCAGGA
>NZ_KB290930.1:488520-488829 GCF_000318175.2 Selenomonas sp. oral taxon 138 str. F0429
GCTTGCCGTTCTGCTCTCTGCGTTTTATCTCCGATTGCACAAAGTCGAACAAATCTGGCGGGATAATCGCCTCGTGATGCTCTTCCACATAATACTGCGGAATCTCTCCCATGTTTCTGCGTCGCGTCTTATCGAGAAAGTCTGCCGTATATTCCTTCTGAATCAGTGCATCACCGCGATACTTCTCATTCGTGAGGATGGAGCGCACCGTGGAAATGTACCACTTATCCTTTCCCGACGGGGATTTGATGCAACGCTTCTCCAACTCCTTGGTGATGGCATAGAAGGATCGCCCGCCAAGGAAGAGTT
>NZ_KB290930.1:488849-489152 GCF_000318175.2 Selenomonas sp. oral taxon 138 str. F0429
CTAGGCTGGACATAATCGTGATAAGGAGTTCTCCGCGCGTGTCGAACGTCCAGATGTTCTCCTTCTCGAAGTAAATCTCTACACCGTTTTCCTTGAGCTTACGGACATTCTGCAGCGAGTCCACGGTGTTTCTTGCGAAACGGCTGACAGACTTTGTGATGATGAGGTCGATCTTGCCGGCAAGGGCATCCTCGATCATCTGGTTGAACCCGTCACGCTTCTTTGTGTTGGTGCCGCTGATGCCCTCGTCCGAATACATACCGACGAAATCCCAGTCTGCACGGCTCTCGATGTAGTTCTTGT
>NZ_KB290930.1:489172-490212 GCF_000318175.2 Selenomonas sp. oral taxon 138 str. F0429
TTCTGCGCCGCCTTGGTTCTGCCGTAACCTCAGAACGAAAGATTTTAGGGCTTGCCGGGATTACCCGCACTGTCTTTGCCATCGGTAGGCACCTCCTTCTTTGAGTTGAAATATGACCTCATCGTCGGATATGATGATCCGCTCGACGTTCTGCACAATCTTGCCCTCGTAGCCATTGCAAAAGAAGGATGCCGCAGCTTCCCTCAGCTCGGATTCGGGCAATCTCCTCAGTTGGCACTTTGTGCGTGGCTGACTGCAAGACCACACCTTAGTTCCCTTCGTCCATGTATCCCGCTCACACTTGCTGCCGCAGGAAGTACAGTAGACTTTGTTCGTAAAGGGATTACTGCCGCGCTGCCCGTTGTAGATGCGGGCAGTCTTTTTTATGCGACCATTCGTAAGATGAAACTCTACGCAGTCGCCGTAAATGACGATCTTGGACACCTTGCGCCTGAGTTCAGCGGTATCGAAATCATCCTTCTCCATGGCGATTCTGACCGCAGCCACAAGCTCCTCTTCCTTGATTGGACGGCTATCGCAAGCAGTGCTACCCTTCCGCTCTCTTGTGTTGCATCCCCATCGTCTGTACTTCCCGGCGGTTCTTCTGCTGAATCCACCTCCGCAGCATCCGCATTTCACCATTCCGGAAAACGGAAGAAGAACAGGATTCCGATTGCTAGACTGCGCGGCTCTCCGTTTCCGTATCTCTTGTGCCTTGTCGAAATCTACCTTTGACACGAGTTGCTCGAACATCCCCTCCACCAGATACATGGGAAGTTCCCCTTTATTCCGTTTGCGGATATGACCCTCGCTGATGTAGTTCTTCTGCAGCGCCATTGTGCCTGTGTAGGAGATGTTGGAGAGGATGTCCTTTACCGTGGTCTGCTCGATTGGTCTCCCCTGCCGTCCTGTGATTCCGCGCCCCGCAAGTGTATTGGCGATGGCGTAGGCAGATTCTCCGGCAAGGTATCTCCGGAATATCTCCTTGACGATCTCGCCCTCGGAGGGAACAATGCGGAACATCTCGCCGTCCCACGTGT
>NZ_KB290930.1:490232-491198 GCF_000318175.2 Selenomonas sp. oral taxon 138 str. F0429
CTCTTGTGTTGCAGCCCCATCGCCTGTACTTCCCAGCGGTTCTTCTGCTGAAGCCGCTGCCGCAGCATCCGCATTTCACCATTCCGGAGAATGGCATCAGCACAGGATTCCGATTCACAGCCCGTTCGGCCCTCAGTTTTCGTATCTCCTGCGCCTTATCAAAGTCATCTCGGCTTATGAGCGGCTCGAATATTCCCTCCACCAGATACATGGGCAGTTCGCCTTTATTCCGCTTGCGGATATGTCCCTCACTGATGTAGTTCTTCTGCAGCGCCATTGTGCCCGTGTAGGAGATGTTGGAGAGGATGTCCTTTACCGTGGTCTGCTCTATTGGTCTCCCCTGCCGTCCTGTGATTCCGCGTCCCGCGAGAGTCTTGGCGATGGCGTATGCAGATTCTCCGGCAAGGTATCTGCGGTAAATTTCCTTGACGATCTCGCCCTCGGAAGGAACAATGCGGAACATCTCGCCGTCCCACGTGTAGCCATAAGGGGCTTTATGTCCGTTTGGAATCCCCTGTCTAAAACGCCTCCGCACACCCCACCGAATGTTGTCGCCGATGCTTCTGCTCTCCTCTTGGGCAAAGGATGCGAGCAGCGTCAAGAGAAGTTCTCCGTCCTCCGACATGGAATCAATGTTCTCACGCTCGAAGCGGACGGCAATCCCCCTCTCTTTCAACTGCCGGACGGTATGGAGGCAATCCACGGTGTCACGGGCAAAGCGACTGATACTTTTGACGAGTACCAAATCAATCTTCCCGGCGTTGCAGTCCGCAATCAGCCGCTTGAACTCATCTCTGTGTGTAGTGCTTGTCCCTGTGATTCCTTCGTCTGCGTACACGCCGGCATATTCCCATGCGGGGTTCTTTTGGATGAGTGTACTGTAGTAACTGACCTGCGCCGCAAGGGAGTGGTGAAGCGTGTCCACAGAGACGCGGGCGTAGGCAGCCACACGCAGCTTTTTCTGCA
>NZ_KB290930.1:491218-491674 GCF_000318175.2 Selenomonas sp. oral taxon 138 str. F0429
GAATCCCCTGTGCGAACCGCCTCCGCACGCCCCATCGGATGTTTTCACCAATGCTTCTGCTCTCTTCTTGAGCAAAGGATGCGAGCAGCGTCAAGAGCAGCTCTCCGTCCTCGGATGTGGAATCAATGTTCTCGCGCTCGAAGCGGACGGCGATCCCCTTCTCTTTCAACCGTCGAACGGTATGAAGGCAATCCACGGTATCACGGGCAAATCGGCTGATGCTTTTAACGAGCACCAAATCAATCTTCCCGGCGTTGCAGTCCGCGATCAGTCGCTTGAACTCATCTCGGTGTGTAGTGCTTGTCCCTGTGATTCCTTCGTCTGCGTACACTCCTGCGTATTCCCACGCAGGATTATTCTGGATGAGACTGCTGTAGTAACTGACCTGCGCTGCAAGGGAGTAGTGAAGCGTATCCACAGAGACACGGGCGTAGGCAGCCACACGCAGCTTTTTCT
>NZ_KB290931.1:0-13591 GCF_000318175.2 Selenomonas sp. oral taxon 138 str. F0429
CCTGAAGTAATTCTCCACTCTGACTGCTGAGGGGCTGCTTCACTCCCATATGCTTTCATATGCGCCGTGAAACAGCCCCTTTCTCTTAGAAAACCTGAAAAGAAAGGCTTGGAGGTTTTTGTATGTTTTTCAAGAAGAAGACACTGGAGGACTTCAGTGCACAGCGAGAAAGCAGCGGCATGCACCGCACGCTGAGCACCGTTGATCTTACCTTCCTTGGCATCGGCGGCATCATCGGCTCGGGCGTGTTCGTTCTGACCGGTATCGGTGCCGCGCGTTACGCAGGCCCTGGTATTGTATTATCCTTCGTTGCCGCAGGTCTCCTCTGTATGCTCGTGGGACTTGCTTACGCCGAGCTCGCATCTCTCATCCCCGCTGCGGGCAGTGCATATGCCTATACCTTCGCCTCCCTCGGTGAGGGCATGGCGTTCCTCTGCGGCTGGTCGCTCATCATCGGATACATCGTCACCGCGAGTGCGGTCGCCGTCGGTTTCTCCGCGTACTTCTCAGGTATGATGGCGTCCCTAGGGATGGAGATACCGAAGGCATGGCTCACAACAGCACCCGAGGGCGGTATCATAAACCTCCCCGCTGTCGTCATCACCCTTGTGATTGGCTTCATCCTCGCGCACGGCACGAAGGAGAGCTCACGTCTCAACACGATTCTCATCTCGCTCACACTGTGCGCGATTGTCGCATTCGTTGTCGTCACCTCGCCCCATATGGATCTCTCGAAGAATATGGATCCGTTCTTGCCCTTCGGTGCTGCTGGCATCATGACGGGCGCGGCGGTCGTGTTCTTCTCGTTCATGGGATTTGATACAGTGGCGACCTCCGCCGAGGAGTGCAAGACACCGGAGAAGAGCCTCCCAATCGGCATCATCGCATCGGTCTTCGTCTGCCTCTGCATCTATGCAGTCGTGGCATTCGTTCTTACAGGCACGATCAACTACACGGATCTTGATCGTGCAGACCCAGTTGCATACTGCCTCCGCCTCATCGGCTACACGGGGCTGGCAAACCTCGTTACGGTCGGTATCCTCTTCGGTATGATTACAACGCTCATCGTTTACATCTTCGGTCAGGCGCGCGTCTTCTTCGCAATGTCGCGTGACGGCTTCTTGCCCAAGTCGATGGCGAATATCCATCCGAAATACGGCACGCCCTACTTCATCACACTCGTCGGCTCCGTGCTCATCGCATTCATTGCAGGCTGTGTCCCGATGCTCTACATCGTTGAGCTTGCAAATACAGGCGTTCTCGCGGCATTCTTCATCGTCTTCGTCGGTCTGATTGCACTCCGCCGTCATTCCCCCGACCTGCCGCGCACATTCACCTTCCCCCTGCTCTACGTACTTGCACCGATTGGTATGCTCGTCTGCCTCTATCTGATCTGGGCACTCTCCCTTGAGACGAATATCACCTTCATCGTGCTCATGATTCTCGGTTACTTCTTCTACAACAGCTACGCACCTTCACATCGCTGCTGGGAAAAGAAGTAGCTCCTAACTGATAAAAAGAAAAGCAGCTCGTCGACCGAGACGGGCTGCTTTTCTTTTGACGCGGATGCCGTACAGCGAAAAACACATTGCATGGACACACGGCATTCACTAGAATGATACTATATGGATGCTATAGAGAGGAGCTCAAAGTATGTTGAAGCAATACATTGTGGATGCCTTTACCGACAGCATTTTTCACGGAAATCCTGCCGCCGTCTGCATCCTGCAGGAATGGCCAAGCGATGATCTGATGATCAAAATTGCGGCAGAAAACAATCTCTCCGAAACGGCATTCACCGTAAAAGAGGGTGCACGCTATCGTCTGCGCTGGTTTACGCCAAGTACGGAGATCGATCTCTGCGGGCATGCAACGCTTGCGACGGCATATGTCCTACTGAATTACTATAAGCAGCATGTGCCGCAGATTGTATTCGATACCCTGAGCGGCGATCTGACGGTGCAGCGGCACGGCGATTTGTATGAAATGGATTTTCCCGCATACGACCTGCATGAGGTTCCGGTGACGGACGAAATGGAGAAAACGCTCGGCATCCGTCCCTTGGAGGCATGGATGGGGCGTGATCTGCTCTGCCTGCTCCCTGCGGAAGACGATGTGCGCGCCTTCGTTCCCGACGCTGAAAAGACACTCCATCTGCCCGGTCTCATCCTGCATACAACGGCACAGGGCAAGGATGCAGACTACGTTCTGCGCAGCTATGCCCCAAAGCTCGGCATCGCCGAAGATCCCGTATGCGGCTCCGGCAACTGTCATACGGTGCCCTTCTGGGCTGGCAGACTGCATCGGAGTGAACTGGAGGTATATCAATGCTCAGCGCGCGGCGGCACGTTATACTGCCGTGTGCTGGGCGACCGCGTGCGCATCGCCGGCAAGGCTGCGCTCTATGCGATCTCCGAACTGCAGCTTTCAGTGCATGATGCTCCCCGTTGAGAGCACATAGAAAAGCGACAGCTCCTCTACGGACGAGACGATGACGCCCGTGGTCTCCTGTATCTTGTTGATCGCCTCATTCGACTGCTCTGCAAGGCGCCGGATCTCCTCGGCAACGACGCTGAATCCCTTCCCTGCCTCGCCGGCACGCGCCGCCTCGATGGCTGCATTGAGCGCGAGCAGATTCGTCTGATCCGTAATCTGCTTGATCGAGTCCGCGAGCAGGTTGATCTCCTCCATGCGCCCCGCAAGTTCCTGCGTGGTCGAGGAGACATCCTGCGTCGAGGAGTTGAGTTCGCCAACGTTTCCGTCTACACTGTGCACAACATTTTCGATCGCGCCTGCCTCCTGCTTCACTGCGCCGAGCAGATGACTAAGGTTGCTGCGCGTCTGCGCGATCGCTGCGACAAGCTGTCCGATCTCCGATAAATCACTTGCAACGCTGTTTTTCTCGGTCAGATCGCCGTTCGCCATAACCATCATGTGATCCTTCAGCCGCACGAGCGGACGGATGATGCGCGTGGACAAATAGAAGATATTGAAAGTTGTGTCTTTTCGACAGCGGTGCAATCATTACTATTTGAGAAATTTCCTTCTTTGTGATAAAATAAAAATGTTTTGGTGCGCTGCGGGAGGGTGCTATGACATTTGGAAAAAACAATGCGCTCACAGCACTCTCTTCTGCATTCGTACTCGTCTCCGTCGCCGTGCTGACGATCGTTCTGACGGCATCGCTGCTCACGCGCGCGGGTCTGCCCTTCGCGGCGGCATATACGGTCAGCATCCTTGCCTCAGTCGTTGGAACATGCGCAGCCTCATACGGCGGGCGGACGCTGATCGCACTTCCCTCGCCCACCATCATATCATGGCTCGTCTATGAGGAGATCATTGCGAAGGCGCTTGCATGGCAGGAGCTGCTCGGCATTGCCGCAGTCGTTGCCATCATCGGCGCAGTGTTCACGCGCACGAAGTACGCTGCGGCACTCATGCGCGCCGTGCCCCCGATCATCCGCACGGGTCTTGTCATAGGACTTGGACTCGTAATGCTCGTGACAGCGGCGCTCTATGCACGCATTCTCCTGCCGTCGCCGTGGGCGCTCACGATGGGCGGAACGCTCAGCGATCCGCTCACCTATTTCACGCTCATGGGCATTCTGCTCGTGCTCCTGCTCTCTGCACGGGGTTTGCGTACGGCGCTGACGGTCGGCATGCTGCTGATCGGCGTGCTCACATGGGCAGAGGGCTTTTGGGAGATCCCCGCTGCGCCGTTTTTTGCACCGGAGCTGTCTTCGGCATTTGCGCTGACGCTCCCGACGGAGCCAGTTGCTTCCGTTGCGCTCGGACTGACACTGCTCCTCGCACTCATGATCGAGGCAATGGCAGTGCTGACGGTGCGGACGCATGAGGAAGCTGCGCAGCCGCTCTCACGCCTCTTTACAGCAAGCGGCGGTGCGTCACTGCTCGGCGCATTTCCCATGACGATTGCACCGATCTCACTCATACTGCCTGCGGATTCCGAGGAATGCCGCAAGGCGGGCATACCGCATACAGCACTCGCTGCTGCGCTCCTGCTGCTCCTCATTCTTCCCTGCGCGCCGCTCATGCAGGCACTTGCGGATTTCCCCGCCGTCCCTGCCATCGCGCTTTCCGTAACGGGGCTGCTGCTCCTTGCACGCGGTATTCACATGCTGCGCAGCACGGAGGAGATCACCCTGCGCGAGGGCGCTGTCCTCGCCGTGTTTCTGCTCACAGCATATGACATAGCTACGGGGCTGACACTTGGACTCATCACGTGGACGCTGCTCACGGCGGCGCACGGAGATCCGATCCCGCGCAGAACGTGGGGGCTGACAGCGCTCTTCGCCCTGTTTCCCCTGTTCAAATGGCTGATATAGAGAGGATCCCGTTCCTCAAAAATAAATTGGGAGGTTCATCACTTGCGAAAGGTTACTCTTCTGCGCGGCTCTCTTGCCGCAGCCCTTACGGGGCTTTTCATTCTGACGTTGGCATCCGGCGAGGCGCGCCGCGTACACGATCCAAATACCAATACGAAGATTCGTACGGAGCGCGAACCACAGGCGGGGGAAAAGCAGGATTTTCGCGCACGCATTGACTCCCTCATCAAAGAAGCGGATGCAATGCAGGAGAAGCCAGAGCCACTGTTCAGCGTCCCCAAAACGCTCTCAGAATATGACACTGCCATCATCGGCACGCCGCTCGCAAGTCAAGAGCAGTGCGTGGACTATCTCCTCAGCGTGAATCCGACCCCCGCGATCTCGGTCACGCCGCGCGAACTCGTCTCCTACTACTACGAAGAGGGCGCGCGTGAGGGCATCCGCCCTGATGTCGCCTTTGCACAGGCGCTCAAGGAGACCGGCTTCTTCCGCTACGGCGGCACGGTGACGCCCGATCAGAACAACTACTGTGGGCTCGGCACAACGAGTGCAACCGTCAAGGGTGCATACTTTGCCACCTCCCAGCTCGGCGTGCGCGCACATATCCAGCATCTTCTCGCCTATGCGTCGACACGAGAGCCCATACAGCCTGTGGTTGACCCCAGATACGACCTCGTCCGAAACGTCTATGGCACGAACACACTCGGGCATTGGCAGGATCTCAACGGCCGCTGGGCAGTGCCCGGCGATTCATACGGACAGAGTATCCTCTCGATGTTCCGCGCAATCCTGCGCAAGTAGGGAAGGAGAACCGACAGAATGATTACCGTCAACAATCTGAGCCTGCAGTTCGGCAAGCGCGTCCTCTATAAGGACGTGAACCTGAAATTCACCCCCGGCAACTGCTACGGCATCATCGGCGCAAACGGCGCGGGCAAGTCCACCTTCCTCAAGCTCCTCTCGGGCGACATTGAGCCGACGGGTGGCATTGTGGAAATCACGTCGGGGGAGCGCCTCGCCGTCCTGCAGCAGGATCACTATGCCTACGACGAGGTGGAGGTGCTGCGCACGGTCATCATGGGGCATCCGCGCCTCGTGGAGATCATGGACGAGAAGGATGCGCTCTACGAAAAGCCGGACTTCTCGGACGAGGACGGCATGCGCGCCTCCGAGCTCGAGGCGGAGTTCGCAGAGCTCGACGGATGGAATGCAGAGACCGAGGCGGCGCAGCTACTCAACGGACTTGGTGTGCCCGATGCAAAACATACGCTCAAGATGAACGAAATCTCCCCCTCGGAGAAGGTGCGCGTCCTGCTCGCACAGGCGCTCTTTGGCTCGCCTGACATCCTGCTCCTCGACGAGCCGACGAACCATCTCGACGTCTCCTCGATCAACTGGCTCGAGAACTTCCTCACAGACTTCCCGAACACGGTCATCGTCGTCTCGCATGACCGTCACTTCCTCAATCAGGTCTGCACCTACATCTGCGATGTGGACTTCGGCAAGATCTCGCTCTTTGCCGGCAACTACGACTTCTGGTACCAGTCCAGCCAGCTCGCACTGCAGATGGCAAAGGACGCAAACAAGAAGAAAGAGGAGAAGATCAAGGAGCTGCAGACCTTCATTCAGCGCTTCTCGGCAAATGCATCGAAGTCCCGTCAGGCGACCTCGCGCAAGAAACTCCTCGAGCGCATCACACTCGACGACATCAAGCCGTCGACACGCCGCTATCCGTACATCGCCTTTACCCCCGACCGCGAGGCGGGCGATCAGCTCCTCACTGTTGAGGGACTCTCAAAGGAGGTTGACGGTCGCCAGCTCTTTAAGAATGTCAGCTTCACGCTGAAAAAGGGTGACAAGGTTGCCTTTGTCGGGCCAAACGGCGCGGCAAAGACGATGCTGTTCAAGATCCTCATGGGCGAGGAGGAGGCGGACGAGGGCACGTTCAAATGGGGTGTCACGACGACGCAGACCTATCTTCCCTCGGACAACAGCGCCTATTTCGACGATGTCAAGCTGAACCTCGTCGACTGGCTGCGCCAGTATTCGAAGGATCCCGACGAGACCTTTGTACGCGGCTTCCTCGGCCGCATGCTCTTCTCGGGCGAAGAGAGCCAGAAGCGCGCCGAGGTGCTCTCGGGCGGCGAGCGCGTCCGCTGTATGCTCTCGCGCATGATGCTCTCGGGCGCGAACGTCCTCATCTTCGACGAGCCGACCGACCATCTCGACCTCGAGTCCATCACAGCGCTGAACAACGGCCTCATGTCGTTCGGCGGCACGATTCTCTTCGCCTCGCGCGACCACGAGTTCACGCAGACCGTCGCGAACCGCATCATCGAGATCACACCTGTCGGCGTCGTCGACCGCATCTCGACCTACGATGAATTCCTCAGCAACGAGACCGTAAAACAGCAGCTTGCGGAGAAGTACAAAGCTGCAGAGTAAAAAGGAAGCGACATTGCTCCTAAGCGAACCCTAGCGGATTTCTTTCGTTCAAGCGAAGCGCGTTTAAGAAGTCCGCAGGTATTTAGGCGAATAAGCACGCGATCACTTGCGTAACTAAGCGTTCGCGTGGAGCATGTCGGTTCATGCTTTCATGCAGGAGGTGAGAGGATGCTAGGTACGCTCTTGCAGGGCACGGAGAACAAGAACGCCGCGCTGCGTCTGCGCGAGATGGTCACGGTGCTGCGCCGCCACGACATCGTACACGGTCTGACACCGGCCAAGCTGCGCGCCATCTTCGAGGATCTGGGACCCACCTTTGTGAAGTTCGGGCAGATCATGAGCATGCGTCCCGACTTTCTGCCGACAGAGTACTGCGACGAGCTAATGAAGCTGCAGACGGGCGCACGCCCCCTCCCCTTCCCTGTGATCCTCTCCATCGTGGAGCAGGAGTACAAGCGCGAGTGGAACAAGGTATTCCGCACGATCGACAGCACACCGCTCGGCTCCGCGAGCATCGCGCAGGCGCACCGCGCGCAGCTGACCTCGGGCGAACAGGTCGTCATCAAGGTACAGCGCCCCGGCATCCACGAGATCATGCGCATGGATCTCACGCTCATGAAGCGCGCCGCGACCATCATCCGCCTCGTCAGCCGCGATGATGTCGTCGACTTTCGCACGCTCATGGACGAGATGTGGAATATCGCAAAACAGGAGATGGATTTCCTCATTGAGGCGGGACATATCGAGGAGTTCTCTCATCTGAACCGCGAGAATCCCTTCATCTCCTGCCCGCGCGTTCTGCGCGACCTCTCCACCCAGCACATCCTCGTCATGGAGTACATCGACGGCATCCCCCTCGACCAGACCGACGCGCTCCACGCGGCGGGCGTCAACGTCACGCAGATCGGCCGCCGCCTCGGCGAGAACTACGCAAAGCAGATCATCGAGGACGGCTTCTTTCACGGCGACCCGCACCCAGGCAACATCCGCGTCCGAAACGGCACGATTGTCTGGCTCGACCTCGGCATGATGGGACGCCTCAGCAACCGCGATCGCACGGCTCTGCGCCGTGCAATTCTCGCGCTCGCGACCCACGACACCTTTGAGATGAAATCCGCCGTCCTTGCGCTCGGCATTGTGCGTGGACGCATCAATCACGCGCAGCTCTACCAGGACATCGACGTCATGATGGAGCAGTACGGCTCCCTCGATTTCACCGATGTGCATATGGGCGTGCTGACGAATCAGATCCTCGGCATCCTGCGCATGCACCACATCGGCTGTCCGAGCGGACTCGCCATGTTTGCGCGCGGCGTCATGACCGTGGAGATCGTGATGCGCCGCTGTGCACCCGAGGTCAGCTTCCTCGAGATCTTTGCACGCAGCCTTTCGCTCGGCATCGTGCAAGGCATGACGTGGCGCGAGGGTCTGACAAAGGCGCGGCAGGAGGGCATCATGCTCCTACGCAAGTCCGTCCAGATCCCCGAGCAGCTCGCCGACCTGCTCAAGATGACGATGAGCGGACAGGCAAAGTTGAACATCGACCTCACAGGCTCGGAGGAGCCCGTCCAACGCCTCGACAAGATGATCAACAAGCTCATCATCGCCCTTCTGTGCGCCGCGCTCCTCATTGCCTCGAGCACCATCTGCACAACGGATATGCAGCCACAGGTCGGCGGCATTCCCATCCTTGGCATTCTCGGCTATCTCATCGCGTTCATCCTGAGCATCCGACTCATCTGGAACATTCACAAGGGGGTGTAGAGTATGCGCGGTATACGCGGCGCCATTACGGTCGGGCGCAATGAAAAGGAAGAAATCTGGCAGGCGGCGCAGGAACTCATCACTGAACTTCTGCGCACGAATGCCATCTCAGCCGACGACATCGGCGCGGCAATCTTCAGCGTGACCGAGGATCTGACGGCGGCATTTCCCACGGCGGGTGTGCGGCGCATTGCAGGCTTCGATCTCGTTCCCCTCTTCGACGCACGCCAATGCGCGATCGAGGACAGCCTCCCGCGCTGCATCCGCGTCCTCCTGCTCGTCAATACAGATGTGCCGCAGAGCGAGATCCACCACGTCTACCTGCGTGCGGCGGCGGAACTGCGGCCTGATCTCGAAGGATAAAGTCAGCGTTCTGTAGAGAGAATCATCATGGAAAATATATCCCGCCTCTGCGCCGCATTTGCCGTTCTAGGGACTTTAATCCTCTCCGGATGTTCCTCCATGCTGACAACAGAGGGCAGCGCGCCATATACAGTCGACGATGTGATCGACATCGTGACATCGGATTTCGCCGTCTGCAAACCTCATATTGTCCCCGTGACAACTCAAGTTGAAAAAGAAAAACCGTTCCAGCGCAATACATACGTCCTGTACGACGAGGCGAATGATTTCTCCTTTTCCTGCAATGCCGTCGTCCGCAGGCCGACGCTCCCGCTCCCATGTGCCCAGCGGGATACGAACGCAGCCTTTGCCTACGCTGAGGCCTATGCCGCCCATCTGAACCCGCAGATCTGCGCCATGACGGCACAATACGGCTTTCGCACCGCCACAGCGGAAGAGTCTGCGGCTCTGATCCGATCGAAGGTAAAACGCCGTCAAGGAAATATGGAGCTTTCGCTCTTTGACGAGGGGGATTTTATCTTCGTTAGTAACGGGGCATCGGGTGCGGATATGGTCGCGGTCTGCAAGGAACTCTACGATATGTATAAACCGGAAGGAAACGGAGTAATCCTCTCCAACCTATACGGGCGCAAGATCACATTCTATTATCTGCCGCCCGCAGAGCATGACATGACCAAGGCGGTCTTTCTCCTATCCTTCAAGTTGGAAGGTCGAAACGACTGGGCAGCCACCCTATCTGACAATCCCGGCTCCTCATCGAACGAAAAGGATGTCGCCGTACTGGAAAAGAATCTGGCACATTTCTTTGAGAGATGTCTCCATGATGCAGAGCGGGAAGCGCACAAGCGCCCCCTCTAAAAGTCAGTTCATTCCTTCCAAATGATTCGTTGGCAGCCATTAAAAAAGGGGCTGTTGCACGAAACGAACGTGCAGCAGCCTCAATTTCGTGAATCAAAACCACCAGTTGAACCGGTGGTTTGAACAGGCCCTATAAGGGCCAAATGCTTGTGGTAGCACCTTAAAAGGTGCATCGAATGGTTCTGACAACCATACTATTATCACGGGCAGCCCCCTACTCGAGGGCATTTTTATTTGCCTTTTTCACTCCTGCTACCCGTAAACGGGTCAACAAACTCCTTTAGGCTTAGTTGATCTGCCATCATATCCTCCTGTAACTGATTCTTGATATAATTCTTGATTGCATTTTCATATTTCCCAACCGTATCGACATAATATCCGCGACACCAAAAATGTCGATTCCCGTATTTGTACTTCAGGTTCGCGTGTCGGTCAAACACCATCAAGCTACTTTTACTTTTCAAGTAGCCCATAAACCCAGAGACACTCATATGCGGCGGTATGGTTACCAGCATATGGATATGGTCTGGGCAACACTCTGCCTCCAAGATTTCTACACCTTTGCGTTCACAAAAATCTCGTAGGATCTTTCCGATGTCGACCTTAATTTGGTTGTAGATTACTTGCCGTCGATATTTCGGGGCGAACACGATATGATATTTACATCTCCATTTACTGTGTGATAAACTTTTTACGTCATTCATTGACAAGCGCCTCCTATGCTATTCTTCATTTGTGGTTGTCAGGCCACTTCTAGTTTAGCATAGGAGACGCATCCCTTTTCTATAAGAATTTTTTCTCTACCCCCAGTTGAACTGGGGGATTTATCATGCCTATTCGGCGACCAATAAGGGCACACGAATAAGGGCGAGCATTGCAATCGTCCTTATTCGTGTGCCCTATTTCTGTAGAAGTGCAAGTTTTCATCACCGTTGTTTCGCCGATCTGCCCCTATACGAAAAGATGGACTGTTGCACAAAGATAAATTTACCTTCGTGCAACAGCCCCTTATCGCTTATTGAAGTTAAAATCAGCGCGGACGACGCATCCATGCTGGGATGTCGATGATGTCCGTACCGCCGGAGCCTGCGTTCGGCTCGACGACATTCATACGGCGATTGTTTGCCGCATTGCCCGTGTTCGGGGGAACGATTGCCGCTGCAGGACGTGCCTGTGCCTGCGGTGCAGCAGGTTGTGCAGGTGCCGCCTTCGGCACAGATGCACTGCCCATGCCCGGCATGGAGATCCAGTCCTCTGTCAGACCCGTTGCGGTCTCGGCGGCTGCTGCAGTGCCGCCCTCTGTCATTCCGAAGCCCGTCGCAACGACGGTGACACGCACGCTGTCCTCAAGGTTCTCGTCCACACCAATGCCCCAGATGATGTTCGCCTGACGCCCGTTCGACGCATTCATGATGACGCTGTTCAGCCACTCGGATGCCTCGTTGACCTCGAACATGCTGAGCGTCTTGGAGCCCGTGAAATTCATGATGACGGAGGTTGCGCCCTCGATACTCGTCTCGAGCAGCGGCGACTCGATCGCCGCCTTTGCCGCCGCAACCGAGGCACCCTCACCGCGTGCCTCGCCGATGCCCATGATTGCTGCGCCGCCGTTCGCCATTGTGGTCTGAACGTCCGCGAAGTCGAGGTTGACAACGCCCTGATTTGTGATGAGGTCGGTGATGCCCTTGACACCCTGCCAGAGAACATTGTCCACCTTGCTGAACGCCTCGGTGACGGGCGTGCTCTTGTCGATGATCTTCATGAGACGATCGTTCGGAATTGTGATGATGGTGTCGACATGCTGCTGCAGATTCGTGATACCGGAGTCCGCATTGCGCGCGCGCGTCATCCCCTCATAGGAGAAGGGCCGCGTAACAACGGCAACCGTCAGGGCGCCGAGCTCACGCGCGCATTCTGCGACCACAGGCGCTGCGCCTGTACCCGTGCCGCCGCCCATGCCCGCGGTAATGAATACCATGTCGGCGCCGCGCAGCGCCTCCACGATCTTCTCACGGCTCTCAGTTGCAGCAGCCTCTCCGATCTCGGGACGCGCGCCCGCGCCGAGTCCGCGCGTACGCTTCTCGCCGATCTGGATGCGCACCGCCGCCTTGGACTGCAGGAGTGCCTGTGCATCCGTATTGATCGCAACGAATTCGACGCCCTGCAGACCGGAGTCGATCATATTATTCACAGCATTACCGCCGCCGCCGCCTACACCGACAACGATGATCTTTGCGAGTTCTTCAAAGTTATCATCCATTTCGAACACAGCTTCAGCCTCCATATCGTGTCTGTATGATGCTCTTCGATCAATAAATAGTAGTCGTCTCGCCTATTCTACCATGAAAATCAATATATTTCCATAGCAGAGGAAAATTTTTAGCTCCGTTTTACTGAACGCCGTCCCGATAGTCCTTCAGCAGATAGCGGCGCAGGATGGCGAGGTTCTTGAAGATACGGAAGCCGAACGCAAGCAGCGCGACGTAGTAGAGGTCGATGCCGAGGCGGTCGCCGATGAAGACGAGCGCCGCCGCAAGCAGCGTATTCGAGAAAAATCCCGTGACAAATACGTGCTTGTCGAAGCGCTCCGCAACTGCCGCCCGAAGTCCGCCGAATGCGGCATCGAGTGCAGCGACAAGCGCGACGGAGAAGAGCTTCGAATACGCGAGCGGGATGACGATCGGGCTCATGTAGCCGATGAGGAGACCGATGGCGAGGCTGACTAGGACGATGTAGATCATTTATTTCCCTCCTCGCGCTCCGTGGTCTCACGTGCATAGCTCTGGCGTATGCTCCCGCGATAGGGCGGGATGTAGACATCATCGCTCACCGTAATGGCGAGCTGAATCCCCCAGACGCTCAGCGTCTCGACGACGCCGCCGCGCATGCGCAGCGAGTTCTCGAGCGACTTCTTGTCACCGATGGCGCGGATCTCAAACGGCGCGGAGGAGCGCACGTTGTTCACCGAGAGCGTCGGCCCCGCACAACGTATCTCCGAGATGCCCGTGAGGCGCTGTCCATTGACGGAGATCGCCTCCGCGCCCGCCGCGCGCAGCTCGTTGATGACGCGCAGGAGGTCGTCGTCGTGGATGACGTAGAGATTCGGATTCTCGCCCGCCTTCACAGGCTTTGCGCTGTCGTCCATGCGGACGATGACGCCCTCGCCCTCAAGGGGCACGAGTGCCGCACGGTAGCGCAGCATCTCCCGATCCTGCTCATTCCCCGCCTCGGAGGCGGCTGCCTGCATCTTGCGCAGCTCCTCACCGAGCTCGTCACGCTCGTGCTCGGTCTGTAGCAGGCGATCCGAGATCTCCTCGATGCGCTGCTGCGAAAGACTTCCCTTTCCGTCCTGTGCCGTACGGAACTGCACGGCAATCATAAAGCCGATCAGGACACAGACGAGGGCAATCAGCCACCCGCCCTGCCGGAATTGTTTCATTTACTTCCCCTCTGTCACTTTGTCTGCGAGTTTGATAAACGGTGCATCATAGCTGAAATCGACGTACTCGATCGTATGACGCGTGGTCTTCTGATCCTGTAAAAAGTCCTGTGTCAGCCCCGCCTTCTCCGGGATACGCTCGAGGTCTCCGAGACGGATGGGCAGGGCGCTCTTCGTATAAGCGACGACGGCGGACGGCACGGTGATATTGACCTCGGAAATCTCTCCGATATCCGCCGGGTCAATTTTGCCAAGGAATGTAATCACCTTTGCAACCCGCGCATCGGAATTGTCATCCCCGATGTAGAGGTCGCGCAGCTTCACCCCCGTGATGATGGGGATGTCCGCCCCCTTGAGCGTGCGGTAGCTCGCGATC
>NZ_KB290931.1:13611-52484 GCF_000318175.2 Selenomonas sp. oral taxon 138 str. F0429
CCTTGCCCTGCCGATCGAAATCCAGATAGCCGTAGTCACAGGCAACGGTCGCAACCGGAATGCGCTCAACAATCTCCATTTCAATCTTATTCGGCAGCTGACGCCGCACAACAGCAGACTCGATGCGCAGATCATGCAGCAGATTCGTCGTCATGGCATCCGTCTTTAGCTCGAAGAGGCGCTGTCCATACTGAATGCGCGCGATCTCACAGAGCTCCGCCTCGTCAAGATGGACGTTGCCGCGCACAACCAGATGCTGAAAGGTGAAGAGCGGTGAGTAGATGAGCGCCGCGATGATCGCAGCGGCGCACAGGAGGTAGAGTGCCCCCTTCAGAACGCGGCGAGACCTCATCGACGGTACCCTGCCATTGCGAGCATCTCCTCGCAGAACTCAGGGAACTCGATACCGACGGCACGCGCGGCGTCAGGCACGAGCGAGATTGCCGTCATGCCCGGCACGGAATTGACCTCGATGGCGTACGGCTCGCCCGCATCGCTCAGCATGACATCGACGCGCGCAACGCCCGCGCAGCCGCACGCATTGAATGCGCGGACGGCCATCTCCTGCACCGCCGCTGTGCACTCTGCGGAGAGCTCCGCAGGAATGAGATGCCGCGAGGCACCCGGCGTGTATTTGCTCGCGTAGTCATAGCGACCCGAGGTGGTCGTGATCTCGATGATTGGGAATGCTTTCCCGCGAGAGGACGTTCCCCAGACGGCAACCGTCAGCTCGCGTCCTTGGATGAACTCCTCCACGAGCACCGTATCTCCGTAGGAGAACGCCTCATCGATGGCAGACTGCAAGTCCTCCTCACGCGTCACGATGTAGACGCCGATGCTCGATCCCTGCTCAGGCGCCTTGACAACGAGCGGCAGATCGAATTCTGCACGCACGCGCTCGGCAGTCTGCGCATCTCTCTCCCCCGCATGAATGCAGAGGAAGCGAGGAGTTGCAATCCCCTCCGCGCGGAAGATGCGCTTCGTCATCATCTTGTCCATCGTGAGCGCAGCAGCGCGCACGCCCGAGCCCGTGTAGGGGATGCCGAGCATGTCAAGCGTGCCCTGCAGAACACCGTCCTCGCCATACTTTCCATGCAGCGCATTGAACACGATTGCAGGATGCAGATTTTGAATCTCCTCGGCAAAGGTGGACGGATTCAGCTCCATACCGACGGCGGGATAGCCCTTTGACAGCAGTGCCTGCAAGATTTGCCCGCCCGAGCGGCGCGAGACCTCCGCCTCGGTGGAGGGGCCGCCCATGACGACAACGACGGGCGGTTCATTGGAGCCGGCCGTGCCATTTTTGAGTTGCTCGACAAGCGCCTCCCCAACCTCGAGGATATTGCCCGCGCCCATCGTGATGACGAGGTCGCCCGCGCGCACGTGCTGTGCGAGATAGCGCTCGAGATCTGCGCGCTCGGGCAGGTAGACTGCGTCTTGCCCCGTCGCCTCTGCGACCTCCTCCATCAGCGTCTCGCCGCTGATACCCGGGATCGGTGCCTCGCCTGCTGCATAGACGTCGGTCAGGAGGAGCAGATCGGCGGCGGCAAAGCATCCGCCGAACTCCGCGCGCAGGAGCTGCGTCCGCGAGTAGCGATGCGGCTGGAATACGCAGATGAGGCGCGCAGGATTCGTCGCACGCGCCGCTGTCAGCGTCACGGCAATCTCCGTCGGATGGTGGGCATAGTCGTCCACCACCCAGACACCGCGCTCCTTGCCCTTCGTCTGGAAGCGTCGCTTTGCCCCGTGGAATCCTGCGAGCGCATCCCGAATCTGCACAAAGTCGACACCCGCAAGCCGTGCGACTGCAATGCAGGCAAGCGCATTCAGCACGTTGTGCCGCCCCGGGATATTGAGAGAGACACGCCCCATCTCCGTCCCGCGCTCAAAGACGGTGAAGGAGATCACAGAGCCGTGCGTCTCGATGTCCGCCGCTCGGTAGTCCGCCTCTCTATCGATGGCATAGGAAATCACGCGTCGCTTCGTCTGTGCGGCGATCTGCCGCAGGAACTCATTTTCAAAGCAGAGCACCGCCGTCCCGTCCTCGTCCACCTGATCGACGAATGTGCGGAACGCCTCGATGATCTTCTCCATCGTGCCGTAGTGATCCATGTGATCGTCCTCGACGTTCGTCACAACGGCGACGTGGGGGCGCAGCTTGAGGAAGGAGCCGTCGCTCTCGTCCGCCTCAGAGACGAGGTAACGGCTCGTGCCGAGCTTCGCATTCGTGCCGAGATCGGGCACCTCGCCGCCGACGATGATGGTCGGCGACACGCCCACGCGGTCAAGGGTCACGCCAATCATGGACGTGGTCGTCGTCTTGCCGTGCGAGCCTGCGACGGCGATGCCGTCGTACTCATTGACGAGCGCCGCGTTAATGTCCGAGCGGTGCAGCTTCGGGATGCGCAGATCCCACGCCGCAATAACCTCGGGGTTGTCGTAGGGAATTGCCGTGGAGACGACGATGGCATCCGCACCGCGCACGTTCTCCGCACGCTGTCCGTCCGTCGAGACACGCGCACCGAGACGCACGAGCTCCGCAATGATGGGCGAGGTTCCCTGATCGGAGCCGGATACATTGTAGCCGAGCAGGAGGAGAATCTTTGCGAGCGGGCTCATCCCTGCGCCGCCGATGCCGACAAAGTGTATGTTGTGAATCCCCTTCAAATCCTTGAGCAACGTCCTCACCCTTCTCTTTTACAAATCCCCAACGCGAGTGCTGCGATCTCCTCTGCCGCCTTGGGCTTGCCGAGGCGCTTCATCGCCGCCGCCATACCCGCGCGACGCGCATCGTCCGCGAGTAGTCCGCCGAGCGCAGCCTCGAGCGCTGCGCCGCTGATATCGCGGTTGAGGATGACCTCCGCAGCGCCCGCCGCCTCGACAGCGCGCGCGTTCTTCTCCTGATGGTTCTCCGCCGCATACGGGTACGGGATGAGAATCGCGGGCACCCCCCGTGCCGCGAGCTCCGCCAGCCCCGTTGCGCCCGCGCGAAAGACGGCGACATCCGCCATCGCCATCGCCTCAGGCATATTGTAGAGATACGGCAAAACGCGCAGATGCGGATGCTCCTCGAGCCGTACGCCCGCATTCCGTATGCGCGCGAGCGTGTCGCCATGCTCGTCCGCGCCCGTCACATGGAGGTACTGCACCTCGCGCTGCTCCGCCGCGTGCGCAATGACCTCGACCATCGCGCGGTTGATTGAGCGCGCCCCACGGCTGCCGCCCGAGACGAGCACCGTCTTTTTCGCGGGATCGAAGCCGAATGCCCGCGCCCCGTCCTCACGCGTCGCCGTCAGCACCTCGGGGCGGATCGGATTGCCCGTCACATAGGTCTTTTCCTTTGGGAAAACATTCTTTGCGTCCTCCATGCCCACGGCAATCGCCGTTGCAAACTTTGCAAGGATGCGGTTCGTCACGCCTGCAAAGACGTTCTGCTCCTGCACGAGGGTTGGCACGCCCGCAAGGCTCGCCGCGAGGAGAATGGGCCCCGCGACATAGCCGCCCGTCCCGATTGCTACATCGGGCTGAAAGCCATGCACGATGCCGCGTGCGCGTGACACAGCGAGCAGCGCGCGCCACGCGCGTGAGATATTCTCCAATGAGATTTTTCGCTGAAAACCCGCGAGATCAATCGGAATGAAGTCAATCCCCTCGCGCGGCACGATGTCCGCCTCCAACCCGTGCGGCGTGCCGACGTAGAGGATGCGTGCAGACAGCTCGCGCTGCTGAATCGCGCGGATGATCGTGAGCGCGGGGTAGATGTGTCCGCCCGTGCCGCCGCCGGATACGATGATATTCATAGCTCGTTCACGATCCTCTTGAAGTCCCGTCCGCGCTCCTCGTAGCCGCTATACATGTCGAAGCTGGCACATGCGGGAGACAGCAGGACAGTCTGCGGGACGGAGGCACGTTCATGCGCAATTCGTACCGCCTCCGCCATATGGTAGCCCGCGCGATGGATCTGCTTCGCCGAGATTCCTGCCTCGAGTGCCGCCGCAGCAAAACGCTCCGCCGCGTCGCCAACGAGGATAAGATCGTCCACACGCGCGTGCACGAGCGCCATAAACTCCGTGAGATCAGTCAGTTTGTCATCGCCGCCCGCAATCAGAATGATGTGCCCGTCAAACGCCTCGAGCGCCTTGATTGCAGAATCCGTATTCGTCGCCTTCGAATCATTGAAGTATCTGACGCCGTCCAACGTCCGCACAAATTCGATACGATGCTCCACGCCCTTGAACGCGCGCAGTACGGGACGCATCTCTGCAGGCGTCACCCCCGCAAAGAACGCCATCGCCGCTGCCGCAAGTGCATTCTCGACATTGTGTCCGCCCGGAATTCCGAGTTCGATTGTCTCAATGAGGACATGCTCCTCGCCGTCCCAGCGGATGACGATCATGCCGTCGGCGCGCACGCATGCGCCCTCTGCGAGTTCCTCACGCCGACTGAAGAAACATACCTGCCCATTGGCACGATCCGCCATCCCGCGCGTATGCGGATCGTCATAGTTCAGCACGAGGAAGTCCTCCGCCGTTTGCGCGGCAAAGAGCTTCTCCTTCATCGCCTGATAGACCTCCATCGAACCGTGGCGGACGATGTGGTCGGGGGTCACATTCAGCTCGGCGACAATCGCAGCGTGAAAATGTGCGGTTGCCTCCATCTGATAGCTCGAGATCTCCGCCGCAATCGCACCGTCTGCGGGGATCTCCTGCGCCACGTCGATGAGCGGCACTCCTATGTTGCCCCCGACGCCAACCGATGCAAAATGCGCGCGCAGCAGCTCGCCGAGCAGGGTCGTCGTTGTGGTCTTGCCGTTCGTCCCCGTGATGGCGTAGATGGGTGCGCGTGCAATCTCTCCCGCCAGCTCCACCTCTGTCGTAACGCGGATGCCGCGTGCGCGTGCGGCAGTCACGAGCGGGATGCGCTCGGGCACAGCAGGCGAGAGGACGATAAGATCCGTCCCCTCGAGCAGTTCTTCCCTTTGTGCGCCAAAGACGCAGGAGATTCCCTGCGCCCGCAAATCTTCAATATGTTTCTGCGTCAGTGCATCTTTTTCCGCATCTGCCTCGTCCTTCGCGTCTGAGAGCGTCACGCGCGCGCCCGCCACCGCGAGGTATCGCGCCGCCGCAAAGCCGCTGATGCCCGCCCCGATGACGAGTGCAGACTGATTTTGATAGGACAATTCCCTGTGTCCCCCTTATTGGAATTATGATATGAGTACAAGAATCCACGCGAGTATAGCACCCACTGCGCCGACTGCCCAGAACGTATAGACCACGCGCGTCTCGCTCCATCCACCGAGCTCGAAGTGGTGATGAATCGGACTCATGCGAAAGATCCGCTTGCCACGCGTCTGGAACGAGATGACCTGCAGGATCACAGACAGCGCCTCGCAAAAGAAGACGAAGCCCACGATGGGCAGGAGCATCTCCGTATGCGAGAGGATTGCAATGCCCGCGAGCGCTCCGCCGAGTGCAAGCGAACCTGTATCTCCCATGAAGATTCTCGCCGGATGATGATTATACCACAAAAAACCGACCGTTGCACCAATTATCGCCGCAGAGAACGTCATGAGACCGCTGTCGACAGAATACAGGAGCGTCGCATAGAAGAGCGCTGCCACGGCGACTGTACCCGAGGCAAGCCCGTCGAGCCCGTCCGTCAGATTGACCGCATTCGACGTGCCGACGAGCACGAATACGACGAGGACATAGTACAGCGCGCCGATGTCGAGTGTTTCACCGAGGATTGGCATCCACACGCTCGTATCGTGTCCGAGGAGTGCACGCCCGATGAGGATGGTGACAAGGGAGATGAAGATCTGCCCGAGCAGCTTCTGGTAGGCGCGCAGCCCGAGGTTGCGCTTCTTGACCACCTTGATGTAGTCGTCCGCAAAGCCGAGCAGGAAATGCCCAAGAAAGATGAAGAGCACGAGCAGGGTCGTCACCGTGAACGGCGCAAAAAGGAGAGTCGAGACCGTCACGGCGAGCACGATCATCACGCCGCCCATCGTCGGTGTGCCGCTCTTTTTCTGATGGCTCGCGGGTCCCTCCTCGCGAATGCTCTGTCCGTATTTCAGACGGTGTAGGAATGGGAGGAAGTATACACCGCTGAACAGCACAATGGCAAGCGATGTCACGACGGTCACAAGAGCACGCAGCTGCGGAGAAAGAAAATCTACGAGATGTTCCATCAGTGCCCCGCTTCCTTGCCCGTCAAAAGTCCAATGATCTCTTCCATCTTCATCCCGCGCGACCCCTTGAAGAGGACAGTGTCACCATCCGCAAGTAGATTCTTTAGCACGTCAGCCGCCTCCGCATGCGTCTCCGCGTGATGCGCGGTGCAGCCTGCTTCCTCTGCTTCCTCGTGCATCCATCGCGCCTGCGATCCGTAGGTCACGAGTGCCGCAAACCCCAGCTCTGCAACTCTTTTTCCGATATCCCGATGCGCCTCCTCAGCGGCTGCACCGAGTTCGAGCATATCGCCGAGCACGGCAATCTTGCGCCCCGCATAGAGCGCCGCTGTCGTCTCAATGGCTGCGCGCATGGACGAGGGGCTCGCGTTGTAGGCATCGTTGATGAACCGCCACGCGCCGACCTCATGCACTTCGTAGCGCATTTTGGACGCGGCGAGATGCGAAAGCCCCATTTGCATCTCCTGCGGTGTGAGCCCGATCACAAAGCCCGCCGCGAGCGCTGCGAGGGCGTTGCTGACATTGTGTCTGCCCGCAAGCGGAATGCTGTAGTCGTGCCGCTCGTTCGCCCACGTCACCATGAACTGCGAGCCGCCTGCTGCACAGCGCAGCGCCTCGGCGCGCACGTCCGCATCCGCAGAGATGCCATAGGTCAGGACACGCACGCCCTCCGCCGCGCGTGCACGCATTGCGGCGACGCGTGCGTCATCTGCATTGAGGATGACCGTCCCCCCCGCAGGGATTGCCTCCACGAGCTCTGCCTTTGCCTTTGCAATATTCTCAATGGAGCCGAGCAGCTCCATATGCACCTCGCAGACATTCGTCACAATGCCGACGTTCGGCGCGGCGACGGGAGCGAGTGCCGCGATCTGTCCCATGCCGCGCATACCGATCTCCACAACGGCGGCACTATCCTCCGCCGTGATGCCGAGCAGCGTGAGAGGCAATCCGACCTCGTTGTTGTAGTTCGCTTCAGTGCGGCAGACCGCGCCGCGCCCCGAGAGCACGGCGGCGGTCAGATCCTTTGTCGTCGTCTTGCCGTTCGAACCCGTAATGGCGACGACGGGAATGTCGAACTTTATGCGCCACGCGTACGCGATTGCCTGATACGCCGTAAGTGTGTCCGCCACCGTGAGGACAGCGCCCTTTGCCTTTTTAAGAGCCTTCTGTACGGGGTCGGAAATCGGCTCCGCGATGAGCACCGCCGCTGCCCCCTTATTGAGCGCATCTGCTGCAAAATCCGCGCCGTCAAAGTTCTCGCCGCGCAGTGCGATAAAGAGGTCTCCATCCGAAATCTTCCGCGTGTCGGTTGTGATATGCGGAATGACGACATTCCCCGCGAGTTTCCCACTGTGCAGCTGTGCGCCTGTCGCCGCGCGCAGCTCGTCCCATGTCATCGCCATATCACAGCCCTCCAATTGCTTCGCGTGCCGTCTCGCGGTCGTCGAAATGAATCGTCCCATCCTTTAGGATTTGGTAGTTCTCGTGCCCCTTGCCGAGGATGACAACAGTATCTCCCGCCTTTGCCCTACCGATGGCGTGAAAGATTGCCGTGCGCCGATCCACAAGCTTCTCGTAAGGTTTTGCACCAATCACAGGCAGAACGCCCGTCTCCACCTCGTCCAAGATCGCCGCAGGATCCTCCGTGCGCGGATTATCCGAGGTGAGGACGACGATGTCCGCGAGCTCCGCTCCGATTCGCCCCATGATGGGACGCTTCGTCCGATCGCGGTCGCCGCCGCAGCCAAAGACGGCGATGATCCGCCCTGCCGTCACAGCGCGCGCCGTGCGCAGGACATTCTCCATCCCGTCCGGCGTATGCGCATAGTCCACAATGACCGAGAAGTCCTGTCCCGCGCGCACAAGCTCGAAGCGTCCCGGCACGCCCGTGAACGCACAGAGCGCCGCCGCGATATCCGCTACGGGCATCTTTTCCGCAAGCGCTGCGCCCGTGGCCGCGAGTACGTTGTAGACGTTGAACAATCCCGTGAGGCCGATATGCAGTTTGACAGGTTCTGCCTCTCCATGCACGAGGGTCAGCTCCATGCCGTCCTGCGCGAGGTGCACATCCCGCGCCGCAAGGTCTGCTTTGCTCTCCACGCCGTAGGAGATGACGGGACAGCGCGTATGGGCACGCATCGTCGCACTCGCCGCATCGTCCGCATTGAGCACGGCGGTCTTGCCCGCCTTTGTTCCCGCCTCTGACACGAGGTCGAAGAGGCGCGCCTTTGCCCGCGCGTAGTTCTCCATCGTCTTATGATAGTCAAGGTGATCCTGCGTCAGATTCGTAAACACCGCTGTATCGAACTCGATGCCTGCGACGCGCCCCTGATCGAGAGCATGGGAGGAAACCTCCATGACGACCGTATCCATGCTGCGTGCACGCATCTCCGCGAGCAGCTGCTGCATGACGATGACATCGGGTGTTGTGTTCGCCGTGGGGAACACCTCGTCCTCCATCATAATCTGTATCGTCCCGATCAGACCCACGCGCTTTCCCGCATGTCGGAGAATTGCGCGCACGAGATAGCTCGTCGTTGTCTTGCCGTTCGTGCCCGTGATGCCGATGACGCGCATGCTGCGCGCGGGATAGTCGTAGAAATACGGGACAATCACATCCAGCGCCGCCTGTAGATCCTGCACATGGAGGACGCTCAGTCCATCGGGCACATCCACCGTCTCCCGCTCCGTCAAAATGGCGCGAGCTCCCGCCCGCGCCGCATTTGGTATGAAACTGTGTGCGTCCACATGAGCACCGGAGATACAGACAAAGAGAGCCCCCTCTCCAATGCGCCGCGAATCCCGCTCAATGCTCGTAATCTCGGCGTCGCCCCCTAAGAGCCGCGCGCCCGGCAGAAGGTCTGCGAGTTCCTGTAACCGCTTCACCATGCGCCATCATTCCCCTTCATGCGAAAAATACATATTCTGCGGCACCTGCATATGCAGCTGCTCTACGGCAATCGACTCGATCCGCGCGGGTGATTTCAGCTGTGCAATCTCGATCTTGAGCCGCTCATTCTCCTGCTCGAGCTGATCCGCCTTCTGCTGCGTGTCGAGCAGGGTGTAGCCGTTCTTTGCAGCGATGCCGCCGAGCAGCGTCACCACCATCGCGCCGAACGCAATGAGGAAGAAAATCGCACGCAGGCAGTTGCGCAGATTTGTATTGACCTCGCGCCGTACGAGCGGCTCCTTCGGGGGCTCCAGTTCCGGTGTGGGCGCCGCAGGTATCTCGTAGGCATAATCATCTTCTCTGCGTGCCAGCATACGCCCTCACCTCCTTTATCTCTGATAGCTTATAATTTCTCTGCAACGCGCAGCTTTGCGCTCTTTGCGCGCGGATTCGCGGCACATTCGGCGGCACTTGCCGCACGTGCCTTGCCGATCAGCCGCACCTTCGGTGTGTGCCCGCAAATGCAGACCGGTGTTTTCGGCGGGCAGATGCAGCCCTGCGCGAGCTGCTTCAGCGTCTTCTTTACAATGCGATCCTCGAGCGAGTGGAATGTGATAACGGCAAGCCGTCCGCCCGCACTGAGCATATCGACGGCATCCTGCATTGCATCCGCAAGGATCGTCAGCTCCTCGTTGACCTCGATGCGGATTGCCTGAAAGATGCGCTTTGCGGGATGTCCACCCTGCGCGCGCACTGCCTTCGGCACGGCGCGGTCGATCACGGCGACGAGCTCCCCTGTTGTCTCTATAGGATGCTGTGCGCGTTCCTCTATGATGAACTCTGCGATTCGCTTCGCCCAGCGCTCCTCACCGTAGGTGTAGAAGATCTCCGTCAGCGCCTCAGCCGTGTACTCGTTGACAACAGTGCGCGCGCTGTGTGCGGCGCGCCTGTCCATGCGCATATCGAGTGGCGCGTCCTGCATATAGGAGAAGCCGCGTTCCGCCGTATCGATCTGCGGGGACGAAATACCGAGATCGAAAAGAATCCCATCGACGGATGAAATGCCCTCGCGCTCGAGAATTGCCCGCAGATTGCGGAAATTATCATGGACAAGCGTGACTCCACACTTCACCGCTGCAAGACGCTCCTGTGCGGCGTCAATCGCCACTTCGTCCTGATCGATGCCGATCAGCCGCCCCTTGGACGATAGCTGCGCCGCAATGTGTCCCGCGTGCCCCGCACCGCCGAGCGTGCAGTCCACATAGATGCCGTCGGGACGAATGTGCAGAGCCGCCAGCGTCTCCTCGGGCAGAACGCTCACATGATGAAAGTCCGTCATATCGTAATCCCGTAGCCCGCAAGCTGCGTCGAGATCTCCGTGATATTCGGGTCGACCTCACCCGCATAGCGCAGCCACTTCTCCTTATCCCAGACCTCAATGCGCGCATCCGCACCCGTGAGGATGACATCTTGCTTGAGCCCGATGTTCGCGTAGGCACGCAGATTCGCGGGCACGAGGAAACGCCCCTGCTTATCGCATTCGAGCGTGCGCGCCCCCGCGATGAAGAAGCGAGCAAACGCGCGCGCATTCGGGTCGGCAATCGAGAGCGTGCGCAGCTTTGCCGCGAACTCATCCCATGCCGCCTGTGGGAAAAGGAAAAGACTCCCATCGAGCCCCTTCGTGATGATGAAGGAGACGCCGAGCTCCTGACGGAAATCGGCGGGCAGGATGACGCGGCCCTTGGCATCAATGCTGTGGGCGTATTCCCCCATGAACATCCGGCCGCACCACCTTTCCGAATTAAACCTCCACTATGTGACACAAAACGCCACTTTCCACCACTTTTACTAACAGTTATAGCAAAAATGCCTTTTTTTTTCAAGAAAACGCGCATTCTCTTTTTTATCTTCAATCCATAGAAAAAGCCTCTCACTCCTTGAAATAAAAGGAGTAGAGGCTTTTCGCATGTATGTAAGTAAAAATATAAAAAGGACATATCTCCTAGGTGGAAATATGTCCCTAAAACTCTATATTCAGACGAGCTCGTGCGCGATCATATACTCTGCAATCTGGAGTGCGTTGAGTGCCGCGCCCTTGCGGATCTGGTCGCCGCAGATCCAGAAGTTCAGTGCATTGTCCGTCGACTCGTCACGGCGCAGGCGTCCGATCTCAACGTCGGTCTTGCCCGAGGTGAAGAGCGGCATCGGGTACTCCTGCTCCGACGGATTGTCGCGCAGGATGACGCCTGGGAATGTCGCAAGCGCCGCGCGCGCTGCATCGAGGGAGATCTCGCTCTCGAATTCGACATTGACGGACTCGGCGTGGCTACGGTAGACGGGCACGCGCACGGTGGTCGCCGTGATGCGCAGCGTGTTGTCCTTCATGATCTTCTTCGTCTCGTCGATCATCTTCATCTCCTCTTTGGTATAGAGGTTGTCCATGAAGACATCGATCTGCGGGATGAGGTTGAATGCAATCTGATAGTGCTTCGGCAACTTGCCGACGGGCAGGATGTTCGCCTCGGCATCCTTGCCCGCCGAGAGCGCAGCGACCTGCTCCTCGAGCTCCGCCATGCCCTCTTTGCCCGCACCCGAGACCGCCTGATAGGTGGAGACGACGATGCGGCGGATCTTCGCGAGGTCATAGAGCGGCTTCAGCCCCATGACCATGATAATGGTCGAGCAGTTTGGATTCGCAATGATGCCCTTGTGTTTCCTGATCGCCTCGGGGTTGACCTCGGGCACAACGAGCGGCACCTCGGGATCCATGCGGAACGCGCTCGAGTTGTCGATCACGACGGCACCCGCCTTGACGGCGTGGGGCGCGAACTCCTTGCTCGCTGCGCCGCCCGCAAAGAGCGCAATGTCGATGCCCGCGAAGGAATCTGCCGTTGTCTCCTCAACGGTGTATTCCTTCCCCATAAATGCGATCTTCTTACCCGCCGAGCGGCTGGATGCGAGGAGGCGCAGCTCCGAGAACGGGAATTTGCGCTCTTCGATGAGGTTGAGGAACTCCTGACCGACGGCGCCCGTTGCGCCGAGAATGGCGACACGATATTTCTTCATGATATACTCCCCTTACAGCAATTTATCCAGTCCGACGGTGAGCGATTTGAGTCTGCGCACCTTCTTTGCGGCGAGCACGACGCCCGGCATGAAGGACTCGCGGTTCAGCGAGTCGTGGCGAATCGTGAGCGTCTGCCCGAGACCGCCGAAGATGACTTCCTGATGCGCGACATAGCCGGGCAGACGGACGCTGTGGATGTGCATGCCCTCGTAGTCCGCGCCGCGCGCCCCCGCGATCTTCTCCTCTTCGCCCGGATGTCCCTGTGCATGCTCTGCACGCACCTCGGCGATCATTGCCGCCGTCTGCACCGCCGTCCCTGAGGGGGCATCCAGCTTGTTGTCGTGGTGAAGTTCGATGATCTCGACCTCGGGCATATACTTCGCCGCCATGCGGCTCATAAGCATCATGAGCACGGCGCCGATTGCAAAATTCGGTGCAATGAATGCGGGGGTATCGTTCTCGTCCGCCGCCGCCCGAATCGCCGCCTTCTGTTCCTCCGTCAGCCCCGTTGTACCGACAACGGGCGAAACCTTGTGGGCAAGAGCAGTCAGCACATTCCCATAAACCACGTCAGGGCGCGTGAAGTCGATCATCACATCGGGCTGCAGGCGCTTGAGTGCGGCGGCGAGGTCGGTCTCCACGAGCACGCCGTTCTTCGCAGTCCCCGCAAGCTCCCCCGCATCCGCGCCGCCGACGATATCGACCGCACCGACGAGTTCGAGTTCCGCATCGTCAATCACGGCTTTCAGCACCGTGCGCCCCATGCGCCCTGCCGCGCCATTTACCAAAACCTTTGTCAAGGCAATCTCCTCCCAAATTCAATATGCTGCTATTCTAGACCAGAGAATCCCCGTATGTCAAGGAATACAAGCGCATTTCCCCCTCAGACCTCCCGCATATGCGCGAAACGCTCGCGATACTGACGCATGAGGGTCGGCAGGACAAAGGAGAGGGCTGCGGGGTCGTCCATGGTGGCAAGTGCCGCGCGCCGTGCGAGGAGGAGGAGATCCATATCGGCGAGCACGTCCGCTATCTTGAGATCGCCGAGTCCATGCTGCATCGCGCCGAAGAACTGCCCCGGACCACGCAGACGCAGATCCTCCTCAGCGAGACGGAAGCCGTCGCTCGTCTGCTCGATGACCTGCAGCCGCTCCTGCGATGCCGCGCTCCTGCCCGCAATCAGGATGCAGTAGGAGGCATGGGCGCCGCGCCCGACGCGCCCGCGCAGCTGGTGCAGCTGGGAGAGTCCGAAGCGCTCCGCGTGCTCCACTACGAGGATGCTCGCATTCGGCACGTTGACGCCAACCTCGATGACTGTGGTCGAGACGAGCAGCTTGACGCGGTTCGCGTAGAAGTCGTCCATCACCGCCTCCTTCTCCGCAGACTTCATGCGGCCGTGCAGCAGCCCGCAGGGAATTCCGCGAAAGATGCCATGCGCGAGCTCCTCATAGACCGCCTCCGCTGAGGGCAGATCCATCTCCTCGCTCGCCTCGATGAGCGGGCAGACGACATATGCCTGACGCCCGCTCTCGATCTCCCTGCGCACGAACGCATAGATCTTTGCGCGCGCCGTCTCATCGCGCAGAAAGGTACGGATGGGCTGCCGCCCCGGCGGCAAATGCTCGATGCGCGAGACATCGAGGTCGCCGTAGACCGTCAGCGTCATTGTGCGTGGAATCGGTGTCGCCGTCATGACGAGCACATCGGGCGTCCGTTCACTCTTCTTCTCGAGTTCCGCGCGCTGCGCTACGCCGAAGCGGTGCTGTTCATCCGTCACAACGAGTCCGAGCGCGGCGAACGCTACGTGATCCTGTATCAGTGCATGCGTCCCGACGGCAATGTCCACCTCATGCACGGCGAGCGCCGCATCCATCGCCGTACGCTCCTTCTTCGTGAGCCGTCCCGAGAGAAAGCCCACGCGCACACCGAGGGGCGTAAGGAGTTCACGCAGATAGTCATAGTGCTGCCGCGCGAGGATCTCCGTCGGTGCCATCATGGCACCCTGATGGCCGCTCTCCACTGTCTTGACGAGCGCGAGCAGCGCGATTGCCGTCTTGCCCGAGCCGACATCGCCCTGTACGAGACGGCGCATCGGCAGCGGTGACTCCATGTCGTGCGTGATCTCTCCCCACACCTGCCCCTGATCGGCGGTCAGCGTAAAGGGCAGCGCCGCACGGACGCGTTCGACAAGAGCACCGTTCGGACTGTGCGCAATCCCCTCCTGTTCCTCTGCCGTGCGTTTCTTGAGCGCAAGCAGCCCGCACTGAATGAGATAGAGTTCCTCAAAGGCGAGCCGCCGCCGCGCCGTGCGCAGCTCCTCCTCCTCCTTTGGGAAGTGAATATGCCGAAAGGCGCTTCTCCGCCCGATCAGCCGATACTCCTCACGGACGCGCTGCGGCAGATTCTCCTCAAGCTCATCCACCGTCTGTAGAAGAACATATTCCATCATCGCGCGCAGCTGCTTCTGCGTCAATCCCTCCGTCGCCGCATAGACAGGCAGGATGCCAAGATGTTCCCCTGCGTCCTCCTCAGCACCGAGGAGTTCAAACGACGTGATATTCGTGAGGGCAAGCTGCCCGCCGCCGTTATAGGCATAGTCTGCCTTGCCTGTGAGAAGGATGCGCCGCCCCTCGCGCAGCTTCGTCTTGAGGAAGCGCTGGTTGAACCAGACCGCCTGTGCATAGCCCGTCTCATCGCCGAGGAGTGCCGTCAGCACCGTAAAGCCGCGCCGCCGCGCCTGACGCTCCGTCACACGCTGAATGACGGCGAGCACGGTCGCGCGTTCTCCCGCTCGCAGCTGGGCGATGGGTGTCACGCGGCTCTGATCCTCATAGGCGCGCGGATAGTAGGTCAGAAGGTCGTACACGGTCTGAATGCCGAGACGCGCAAATGCCGCCGCCTTTTTCACGCCGACGCCGCGCACCTTATTGATACTGTCCGAGAGTTTCATCGCGCCTCCCTACCTTGATAAAAAAAGCTGCCGCATACACGGCAGCTTTTTCCATAAACAAATACAGCTTAGAGCTTCGGACCTGCAGAAACAAGTTCACGTCCCGCCTCGTTGCCCTCATACTTCTTGAAGTTCTTGATGAAGCGCTCGGCGAGATCGCGTGCCTTCTCATCCCACTCCGTACGGCTTGCGTAGGTGTCGCGCGGGTCGAGAATCTTCGGATCGACGCCCGGCAGCTCCGTCGGCACCTCGAAGTCGAAGTACGGAATCTTCTTCGTCGGTGCGCTGTCGATCGAGCCGTCCTGAATCGCGTGGATGATGCCGCGCGTATCCTGGATCGAGATGCGCTTGCCCGTGCCGTTCCAGCCCGTGTTCACGAGATAGGCGCGCGAGCCGTGCTCCTCCATCTTGCGCACGAGTTCATCCGCATACTTCGTCGGATGCAGCTCGAGGAACGCCTGACCAAAGCATGCCGAGAACGTCGGGGTCGGCTCCGTGATGCCGCGCTCCGTGCCCGCGAGCTTCGAGGTGAAGCCCGAGAGGAAGTAGTACTTCGTCTGCTCCGGCGTCAGGATCGAGACCGGCGGCAGAACGCCGAACGCATCCGCCGAGAGGAAGATGACGTGCTTTGCGTGCGGGCCTGCAGACTTGTCCGCAACATGGCCGAGCACGATGTTCTCAATGTGGTTGATGGGGTACGATACGCGTGTGTTCTCCGTGACCGTCTTGTCGGCGAAGTCCACATGTCCCGCAAGGTCGACCGTGACGTTCTCGAGGAGCGCGTTGCGGCGAATCGCCTGATAGATGTCCGGCTCCGCCTCGGGGTCGAGGTTGATGACCTTTGCATAGCAGCCGCCCTCGTAGTTGAAGATCCCCTCATCGTCCCAGCCGTGCTCATCATCGCCGATGAGGAGACGTGCGCTGTCAGTCGAGAGCGTCGTCTTGCCCGTGCCGGAGAGACCGAAGAACAGCGTCGTATTCTGCCCCTCTTTGTCCGTATTTGCCGAGCAGTGCATGGAGGCAATGCCCTTGAGGGGGAGATAGTAGTTCATCATCGAGAACATACCCTTTTTCATCTCGCCGCCGTACCATGTGTTGACGATGACCTGCTCACGGCTCGTGAGGTTGAACATGACCGCTGTCTCGGAGTTGAGACCGAGATCGCCGAAGTGCATGACGCGTGCCTTTGCAGCATTATAGACCACGAAGTCGGGCTTGAACTCGGCAAGCTCCTTTTCCGTCGGGCGGATGAACATATTCGTGACGAAATGCGCCTGCCACGGAACCTCCGTAATAAAGCGCACTGCCATGCGTGTATTGACATTCGCGCCGCAGAACGCATCGACGACGAAGAGACGCTTGTTGCACAGCTCACGAATCGCAATGTCGCGCACCGCATTCCATGCCTTCTGGCTCGCACGATGGTTGTCATTCTTGTACTCGTCGGAGGTCCACCAGACCGTATCGCGCGACGTATCATCATCCACGATGTACTTATCCTTCGGCGAACGTCCCGTGTAGATGCCCGTCATAACGTTGACAGCATCCTTCATCTCCGTCACCTGTCCGCGCTCATACCCTTCGAGATCGGGACGCAGCTCCTCACGGAAGAGCTGGTCATAATCGGGGTTGTGAACGATTTCCGTCGTTCCCGTGATTCCGTACTGTGTGAGATCAAGCGTTGCCATGTGATAACCTCTTTCCCCAAAATAAAAATTTGGTTGGTATAGATCTGAAGCAAAAAGCATGCCTCATTATCATAATATAATTAACGTATATAAAATTCTTCACGTACTCCGGAAATCCTCCTTTACTATGAAAATTTTATTGTTTTCCTGTTTTTTCTTATGCACGCGCGAACGTCAGCACCGCTGCCGGCATCCCATCTTTCTCACAGACGCCCTCGTGCAGCACCGCTGCCGTATGCAGCGCGGCGAGGTGCACAGGGATCTCCATCCCGCTCCGCGCATGCAGGCGCTCCATCTGCGCAAATTCGTCCAGCTCCGCCACGTTTTCGCCGAGTGCATGAAGGACGCTCGCGCCGAATTTGTACGGGCTCGCCGTCGAGAGCACGACCATCGGACGCCTGTCGTCCGTCTCACGCCGATAGTCCTCTGCCGCCCGATAGGCAACCGCTGTATGCGTGTCGAGCGTATATTGCGTGCGCTCGTACACCGCGCGGATCTCCTCCTCGGTTGCACGATCATCGGCAAACGCCGCCCAGAAATGCTCCTGCAGCGCGGGAAGGAGGCGGCTCGCATCGTATTTTCCGACCTCTGCGAGATCCTGCATCCATGCGGCGACCTGCCCCGTGTCCTCCGTCAGATGATAGAGCAGACGCTCGAGATTGCTCGAGACGAGGATGTCCATCGACGGCGACATCGTCTGATAGAAGTCGCGCTTGCGGTCATAGATGCCCGTCTGCAGGAAGTCCGTGAGCACATTGTTCGCATTCGACGCGCAGACGAGCTTTCCGACGGGCAACCCCATGCGCTTTGCGTAGTAACCCGCGAGGATGTTGCCGAAGTTCCCCGTCGGCACGGTGAAGTTCACGGGATCACCCGTCTCGATTTTCCCATCGGCAAGGAGGTCGGCATATGCGCTGAAATAGTAGACAATCTGCGGCACGAGGCGCCCCCAGTTGATCGAGTTCGCGGAGGAGAGCTTCGTATGGAGCGCGGCAAGTTCCTTCGCCATCGCAGCATCGCCGAAGATTTCCTTCACGCCGCGCTGTGCATCGTCAAAGTTGCCGCGCACCGCCACGACGGAGACATTCGCGCCCTCCTGCGTCACCATCTGGAGGCGCTGCACGGGACTGACGCCGCCGTCGGGGTAGAACACCATGATGCGGATGCCCTCGGCATCCGCAAAGCCATCAAGCGCAGCCTTGCCCGTATCTCCCGAGGTTGCAACGAGGATGAGGATCGTGTCCTGCTCCCCCGTCTTTGAGCGCGCTGTACTCATGAGCTGCGGCAGGAGCTGCAGTGCCATGTCCTTGAACGCACTCGTCGGGCCGTGCCACAGCTCGAGCACCTCGAGATCGCCGACCGCACGCACGGGCGCACGCCGCACATCGTCAAACGTATGCCCGTAGGCGCGGCTGACGCAGCCCTTCACCACCTCCTCCGTATAGTCCGTCAGATAGAGGCGAAGGATCGCACGGCGCGCTCCTCATACGAGAGATCGCGGAGCGCCTCGATCTCGGGGAGCGTCATCTGCGGGAACGAGGCGGGCACGAAGAGTCCGCCGTCCGAGGCAAGCCCCTTGAGGATTGCCTCTGCCGAGGAGACGCGTTCCGTTGCTCCGCGCGTGCTGAAATAGTCCATTGTATACATCCTTTCCCGATTCATCTGTGTTATAATACTATGTCGTACGGTTCGGCGCGCCGTCAGCGGATGAGATGCGCCGTGACCGCCTGTGCCGCACGGATCAGATCCGACGGCGCGAGGGCAAGCTGCTCACCGCGCCGCCCTGCACTCACGCAGATGCGGGCGTGCTGCACGATGCTCTCGTCACAGTACACGGGGTAGGGTTTTTTCGCCCCCAGCGGGGAGCAGCCCCCGCGCACATATCCCGTGAGATCGAAAACCTCCTTGAGGTGAACCATCTCCGCGCGCTTATTCCCCGACGCCGCAGCTGCCGCCTTGAGGTCGAGCTCCGCGCCGCCCGGAATGACCGCCATAAAGATACCCGTGCGGTCTCCACGCACAACGAGCGTCTTATAGAGCTGCGCCAAGGGAATCCCCGTCACTTCCGCCACATGGATCGCCGAGAGATCGCTCTCGTCGACGGGGTAGGTCAGGAGCTCATAGGATATGCCGAGGCGGTCGAGGATGCGCGCCGCATTTGTCTTCTGGATTTTCTTCTTTGCCATATACTCACCAGATGAGATTATACCATCACGGCGGGATAAAAGGAAGCTCGAAAGGAAGCATGAACATGAAAATTGCACTGATTTCAATGGAGGTCGTCCCCGGCCGCCCCGATCTGAACGCCGCATCCATGCGCAGGAAAATAGCGGAGGCAAAGACGGCGGGCGCCGATCTTGCCCTCTTCCCCGCACTCAGTCTCTCGGGGCTCTTCCTCGGAAATGTTTGGAAACAGCCCGCATTTCTACGCGACTGCACCGCCTACGCCGAGGAGATTGCCGCCACAGCAGACGGCATCACCGTCCTGTTCGGCAATGGGGCGGCAGATGACGGCTGCACGGGCGTGCGCCGCACACTCATGGAGGCGCGGGACGGCGTACTACGTGAGGTCGCACACAGTCCGCTCCACGGGGCGGGCACGCATTTCTCCCCGCTCCTCTACGAGCTACCGAACGAGGACATCATCCTCGCCGCCGACGCGAGCCCCTTCCCTGTCTGCTTTGACGTGCGTGCACTCGCAGATACGGCGCGCGAAAAGCGGAAGCACATCTTCTATGTCAATGCGCTCGGACTTCAGGACAAGGGCAAGACCATCTACACCTTCGCCGGCAGGGCGCAGGTATTCAGCGCAGACGGCATGCGCGTCCTTATGTCGCCCGCCTACACGGAAGGGATGACCGTCGTCGATACAGAGTCAATGCCCGCTCCGCTCACAGCGGCGAAGGAAGCCCCCATTGCACCGAAGTACCGCATGCTGCGCTACGCCGTGCAAAAATTCCTCGAGCGCATCCATATGGAGCGCGTTGTCATCGGCATCTCGGGCGGTATCGACTCCGCCGTTGCCGCCGCGCTCTACGTCGATGCCATCGGCGCAGACAAAGTGTTGCTCGTCAACATGCCGAGTCAGTTCAACTCTGCAACAACGAAGGGGCTCGCGGCGCAGCTCGCCGAGAACCTCGGCTGCCGCCACATGATCGTGCCCATCGAGGAGAGCGTCGCACACACCGTGCAGCAGCTCACCGCAGTTCCCATCATGGGCACAGCGGCGCAGGCAGCCGAGCACCTCACGATCTCCTCCTTCGTGCGCGAGAATATGCAGGCGCGTGACCGCAGCGGGCGCGTCCTCTCCGCCGTCGCAGCTGCGTGGGGCGCAGGATTCACCTGCAACGCAAACAAGGCGGAGTCCACCGTCGGCTATGCAACCCTCTATGGCGATCAGGCGGGCTTCCTCTCCGCGCTTGCCGACCTCTGGAAGCACGAAGTGTATGCACTCGCACGCTATCTGAACACGGAGATCTACAAGCGCGAGGTCGTGCCGCAGGGCATCATCGACATCGTACCGAGTGCCGAGCTCTCCGACGCACAGAACGTCGACGAGGGCAAGGGCGACCCCATCCGCTATCCCTATCACGACTACCTCTTCCGCGCATTCGCCGAAGAGAACCGCATTCCCGAAGACATCCTGGCTCACTATGCGGACGGAGACCTCGAGGAGTATATCGGCTGCGCGGCGGGGCTCGTCGCGGATTATTTCCCGACGGCGGAGGAATTTATCGTCGACCTCGAACGCTGGTGGGGACTCTATACAGGCATGGCGGTTGCAAAGCGCATCCAGTCGCCGCCGCTCCTCTCGACGAGCGGGCGCGCTTACGGCAGTGATCATCCCGAGTCCCAGATCGACGCGTATGAGACAATCCGCTATCGTGCACTGAAAAAGCAGCTGCTCAAAAAATAAAAATTCATAGGAGCTGTGTGCGAAACTTTCCGCTTCGTACACAGCTCTTTTTTGTTCGATCCTCAATTTTTCATCATTGAGAAATTTTCTCATTTACAAGACGGAATTTTTGTGTTATTCTCAATACAAATGAAAGGACGGTGTCTCTATGAACATCCGAAAAAATTATCCACGAACGCTGCTGCTCACCCTTGTACTCGCCATCACGGCACTCCTTGCCGTTGGCTGCGGCGGAGGCAGCGGCGGCAACGGCAAGGCTGCCGATACGAAGAAGACCGTCACGGTCACAACCTCGTTCCTGCAGGATATGACGAAGCAGCTCGCGGGCGACTACGTGAACATCGAGCTGATTATCCCTGCGGGCGAGGATCCGCATCTCTACGTTGCGCAGCCCGCCGACCTCGAGAAGATCAAGAAAGCGGATCTCCTCCTCTATCACGGTCTGCACTTCGAGGGCAAGATGGCAGAGGTGCTGGAGAAGAAGGGCGCCGCCGTGACAAAGAATTTCGCGGATGCGAACATCAACTACATGGAGGAGGACGGCAAGCGCATTGTCGACCCGCATTTCTGGTTTGATGTCGCCCTCTACAAGCAGGCAACCGAGGAGGCTGCTGCTCAGCTCATCAAACTCCTGCCCGAGCACGAGAAGGAGATTCAGGAGAATCTGAAGAAATATCTCGCAGACCTCGACGCTCTGGACAAGGAAATCACGGAGAAAATCGCCCAGATTCCCGAGAATCAGCGCAATCTCGTGACGCCGCACGATGCGTTCAACTATTTCTCGCATCGCTACCACGTCAATGTCATTGCGCCACAGGGTGTCAGCACGGACTCCGAGGTCGCAAATGCCGACATCGAGAAGACGGCGAACTACATTGTCGATCACAAGGTCAAGGCGGTGTTTGCCGAAAGCACGACGAATCCCGAGCGTATGAAGAAGCTGCAGGAGGTCTGCAAGACAAAGGGCTTTGATGTGGAGATTGTCGGCGGCGAGGGCAATGAACTCTTCTCCGACTCACTCGCACCAGAGGGACAGAAAGGCGATACGTATATCACAATGTACCGCAGCAATATCGATCTGATTGTTTCACATTTGAAGTAGGCTCGCCTTAGGTGAAAAGCTTCCCCCGTCGAAACGGGGGAAGTGGCGAGCGCAGCGAGCCGAAAGGGGCGCCTTGAACGATCAGCAGCAACATTTACATAAAGGGAAGATACTATGAGCGAGGTGATACTCAATGCAACAAAACAGCGTCATACACGTCGAGGATTTGACAATGGCATACCGCGAGACACCCGTGCTCTGGGACATCGACCTCGATGTTCCGGCGTATGTGCGCTGCGCGGTTGTGGGGCCGAACGGCGCTGGAAAGTCCACCCTCCTCAAGGGCATCCTCGGCCTCTTAAAGCCCGTCTCCGGCGCCGTGCGCCTCTGGGGGAAGCCCCTCGCTGCCGTACACAAGCAGATTGCCTACGTGCCGCAGCGCGGGTCTGTCCACTGGGACTTCCCGACTACGGTCTTCGATGTCGTGCTTATGGGACGCTATGCGCATCTCGGGCTGATTAAGCGCCCCGGCAAGGAGGATCGCGCGCTGGCGATGGATGCACTCGACAAGATGAAGATGGCGGACTTCGCTGACCGTCAGATCTCGGAGCTCTCAGGGGGACAGAAGCAGCGTGTCTTCATCGCGCGGGCACTCGCGCAGGACGCGCAGCTCTACATCATGGACGAGCCGCTTGCGGGCGTCGATGAGACGACGGAGCGGATCATCATGGACAAATTCATGGATCTGCAGCGCGAGAAGCGCACAGTCATCGCCGTCCATCACGATCTCAGCACGCTCGATGCGTATTTTGACTACCTCGTCGTACTGAACCGCACGGTGAAGGCGTCGGACTACCTCGCCAATCTGGACAAGGAGGCGGCGCTTGCGCTCGCCTATCGGCTGAAGGAGTGACGGCGATGGACATCCTGATGAACTACACCTTCCAGATCGTCGCGCTCGGCAGCGTCATCCTCGCCGTCACGGCGGGTCCCGTCGGCGCGTTCAGCGTCTACAAGGGGCAGAGCCTCATCGGCGACGCCATCGGACACTCGACCTTCCCCGGCATCATCCTCGCCTATATGGCATTCGCCACACGCAGCCCCGTCGTGCTCCTCATGGGCGCAATCGCAGCGGGTGCGGCAAGCTACGCCCTCATCCAGCTCGCGCACAGGGACAAGAGGCTCGGACTCGACGCAAATCTTGCAATCTTTCTCTCGGGCTTCTTTGGTCTTGGCATGGCGCTCAAGAGCTTCATCCAGGGCAACCCCGACTATGCGGGGGCATCACAGGCGGGTCTTGGCACCTACATCTTTGGACAGGCAGCGTATATGCTCGAGGTCGACGTCCTCCTCATCTCTGCCGTCTCTGCCGTCTGCCTCACGCTCCTCCTGCTCTTTTACAAGGAGCTGAAACTCTTCGTCTTTGACGCAGAGTACGCAGAGGTCGTCGGGCTGCCCTGCCGTCTGCTGCACATCCTGCTGCTCGTCATGACGATTGCCGTCATCGGTATCGGGATTAAAGCCGTGGGAGCAATCCTTATCAGCTCCTTCCTCATCATCCCGTGCGTCGCAGCAAATCAGTGGTCGAACAACTTTGCGCGCGTCCTCGTTCTGAGCAGCCTCATCGGTGCGGTCTCTGCGCTCGTCGGCACCTACATCAGCACGCTTGAGCAGGGCATGTCGACGGGGCCGTCCATCATCCTCGTCGCCTCCCTCATCGCTTTTTTCTCGATACTCTTCGGGACAAAGGGGATTCTCGGCAGGGTTTTGAAACGGAGGGCACGCAATGGATGACGCACTCCTCGTACTGCTCCTGACGGCTGCTGCATGCGCACCGCTCGGTGTCTTCCTGATCCTGCGCCGCCTCTCCATGATGGCGGACGCCATCAGTCACACGGTGCTGCTCGGCATCGTGCTCGCCTTCTTCCTCACGCATGACCTCGGCTCGCCGTGGCTGCTCTTCGGTGCGGCACTCATGGGCGTTATCACCGTCTCGCTCGTCGAGCTCCTCGGCAAGACGAACCTCGTCAAATATGACGATGCCATCGGCGTCATCTTCCCGCTGCTCTTCGCGCTCGCCGTCATCCTCATCAGCAAATATGCGGGCAACGCCCATCTCGACACGGACATGGTGCTCATGGGCGAGGTCATCTATGCGGGACTGAACACAGTGGAGATCGGCGGCGTGGAGGTCGCCGCCTCTTCGATTAAGATGGGCGGACTGCTCCTCGTCATCGCCGCATTTATCGCGGTGTTTTACAAGGAGCTGAAGGTCTCCACCTTTGACGGCGAGTATGCGCAGATCATCGGCATACCGACGGGCATCCTCTTCTACGCCTTCATGTCGCTCACCTCGCTCACGACGGTTGCGGCATTCGACGCAGTCGGTGCGATTCTCGTCATCTCGTTCTTTATCGCCCCCGGGGCGACTGCACTGCTCTTTACGAAGCATCTGTCTCACACGCTGCTCCTTGCCCTCCTCATCGCAGTTGTGAACGCTGTCATCGGCTACGCGTTCGCCGTGCATATGAACGCCTCGATCGCGGGGCTGTGCGCCGTCATGAATATGCTCGTCTATCTCGGCGCGCTCCTCACAGGGCCGAAGGGCGCAGTCACCTCCTACATCCGCCGCCTACAGAGCGTGCGGCAGATGCAGCGCGACCTCTTCCTCCTGCATATCGGCAGACATACCGCCGAGTGCAAGGAGAGCGCAGAGAATGACGCAGGCGAGATCGGCAACCATCTGAAATGGAATGAGAACAAGGTGCGCCGCGTCAGCCGCGAACTGATCGACCGCCATCTGCTCGCACGCGAGGGCAGTTATTACCTGCTCACGGACGCGGGTGCGGCGGCATACACAGCGCTCTGCAAGAGGTACTATATCTGAAATACGCGAAAAGACCGTTGGTCAGGCTGTCTGCCTATCCAACGGTCTTTTCCTGTAGAGTTATCGCATAAAGTAGGAGACGCCTGACTCGAAGATCATCTGGTTCATCTCACCAGGCACATTCTTGCCGATGTTCTCGCCGATGCGCTCTGCGTGCGCCATGCGCCCGTAGATGCGCCCGTCGGGGCTCGTGATGCCCTCGATGGCGTTCACGGAGCCGTTCGGATTGTACGGCTGGTCGAGCGTCGGCTCACCCTTCTCATTCACGTACTGGGTCGCAATCTGCCCGCGTATGCGCATATTCGCAACCGTCTTCGTGTCGGCGTAGAACCGCCCCTCGCCGTGCGACACGGCAATCGTATGCGTATCCCCGACGTTCACGCCCGAGAGCCACGGCGAGAGATTTGACGCAACGCGCACGCGCACGGTCTGCGAGACGTGACGTCCGATGTTGTTGTACGTCAGCGTCGGCGAGCTGTCGTCCAGATCGGTAATCTTGCCATACGGCAGCAGCCCGAGCTTCAGCAGCGCTTGGAAGCCGTTGCAGATGCCGAGGATGAGGCCGTCCTGATCGCCCAGGAGACGCTGCACCGCCTCGGCAAGCGCGGGTGCGCGGAACATCGCCGCAATGAATTTCCCCGTGCCGTCCGGCTCGTCCCCGCCGCTGAATCCACCCGGCAGCATGAGAATCTGTGACTTTTGAAGCGTTGCTGCCAGCGCCGTGACAGTCTCCTCCACCGCTCGGGGCGTCAAATTGCGCACGACGAAGATCTCCGGAATTGCCCCCACGCGCTCCCATGCGCGCGCGGAATCGTACTCGCAGTTCGTCCCTGGGAAGACGGGAATGCACACGCGCGGCCGCGCGATCTTCACGGAGCTGCCAACGATCTTCCCCTTCGTATAGGGCGCATACGTCGGACGGTCGATCTGCCGCACGATCTGCGGCACGGTCGTCGGGAAAATCTTCTCAAGAGGTTCCGTAAACGCATCCTTGACATCGGAGAGCACGATCGTGTCAAGATCCGTGATGATGCTCGGCACATCGCGCGTCTTGCCGATCTCAACGGCACCCGTGCCCGCGAGGTTCGCCGCAATGTCAAACGAGGGCGAGACCTCGAGCAGGATTGTCCCATAGAGCGGTTTGAAGAGATCGTCCTGTGGGATAAAGGACGTGAATTTGAAGCCCAAATTGTTGCCGAGACACATCTTCGAGATTGCTGCCGCAATGCCGCCGCGCCCGACGCTCATCGCAGAGAAGACTTTCTTCTCCGCCACAAGCTGATGGATCTTTGCAAAGTTCGTATTCAGCCGTGAGAATACGGGCAGATCCTGCGCATCATGCGGAACGGGAACCATGACAACGGTATTGCCCGGATACTTGAATTCCGGTGAGAGTGCCTCGTTCGCAGGCATGGTCGCTACAGCAAAGGCAACGAGTGTCGGCGGCACGTTCAGATTCTCAAACGTCCCCGACATGGAGTCCTTGCCGCCAATCGCGGGAATCCCCATTTCGTGCTGCGCGCGCAGTGCACCGAGGAGCGCGGCAAACGGCTTGCCCCACTTTTTCGGATCCGTGCCGAGCCGCTCGAAATACTCCTGCAAGGTCAGGCGCACGCGGTCTGCCCTGCCGCCCGTGGCAACAATCTTCGCCACCGCCTCGACAATAGCGTAGACCGCCCCATGGAACGGACTCCACGTGGAGAGGTCAGGATCGAAGCCAAACGCCATTGCAGACGCAGTATTCGTTGTCCCGTGGCGCACGGGGAGCTTTGCGACCATCGCCTCCGATGGCGTCAGCTGGAATTTCCCACCGAACGGCATGAGAACCGATGCAGCGCCAACGGTCGCATCGAACCGCTCCCCTAGCCCTTTCTGACTGCACACGTTGAGATCACGCAGATTCGCGAGCCACATATCCTCGAGCCCACGTCCGACCTGTTTTACCTGTGGAGGCACCTGCTGGAGATAGGGCGCCTTCTCATTCGGCGGATCGACCACGATGCGGACGTGCTGCCTCACGCCGTTTGTCGCGAGGAAACTACGTGCGATTCGTACGATCTCCTTGTCGCGCCACTTCATGACGAGGAGCGGCTCTGCGGTCACGACGGCGACCTCCGTTGCCTCGAGATTTTCCGCATCCGCATGACGCAGAAATGCGGAGACATCCTCGGGCGCAAGCACGACCGCCATGCGCTCCTGCGACTCGGAGATTGCAAGCTCCGTGCCGTCGAGCCCCTCGTATTTCTTCGGGACGGCATCGAGATTGATCGTCAGGCCGTCTGCAAGCTCTCCAATCGCAACGGCAACACCACCCGCACCAAAGTCATTGCAGCGCTTGATCATGCGGCTGACTTCGGGGCTGCGGAAGAGTCGCTGAATCTTGCGCTCCGTCGGCGGGTTGCCCTTCTGCACCTCGGCACCCGAAGTCGTAAGTGACGACTCCGTATGCTGCTTGGAGGAGCCAGTCGCACCGCCAATGCCATCACGCCCCGTGCGTCCGCCGAGAAGGACGATGACATCTCCCGGCACAGGGCACTCGCGCACGACCTGAGCTGCGGGAGCCGCGCCGATGACCGCGCCAATCTCCATGCGCTTTGCGAGGTAGCCCTTATGATAGATCTCGCACACCTGCCCCGTCGCAAGCCCGATCTGGTTGCCGTAAGAGCTGTAACCCTCCGCCGCACCGAGCGTGATCTTCTTCTGGGGGAGCTTGCCCGCCAGCGTATCCTCGATCGGTGCACGCGGGTCATAGGCGCCCGTCACGCGCATCGCCTGATAGACGTAGGAACGGCCCGAGAGCGGGTCGCGAATCGCGCCGCCGAGGCAGGTCGCCGCGCCGCCGAACGGCTCGATCTCCGTCGGATGGTTATGTGTCTCGTTCTTGAACATGAGGAGCCATTCCTCATCTTTCCCGTTCACATCGACCGTAACGCGGATGCTGCATGCGTTGATCTCCTCGGATTCATCGAGATCGTCAAGCTTCCCCTCCGCACGCAACGCCTTCATCCCGATGACGGCAATATCCATCAGCGTCATATCACGCTGCTTGCCGTCCCTATAGAGCAGCTTGCGGTCATCCATATAGGTCTGATAGCTCTCAAAGATCGGCATGGAAAAAAAGCCGTTTTCGATATTCACTGCGTCGATTGCCGTGGTAAAGGTCGTGTGACGGCAGTGATCCGACCAGTAAGTATCAATGACGCGCAACTCCGTAATCGTCGGTGCACGATGCTCTGTATCGCGGAAATACTGCTGAACGAATGCGAGATCTTCCTCGCTCATCGCAAAGCCGTGCTCCTTGTGAAAGCGTTCGAGCTCACTGCGCGAGAGCTGATTGAACTGCGTGAGAACCTCCACGTCCATCGGCAGCACAATGCGGCTCTCGAGCGTCGCAGGTGTTGAAAGCGACGCCTCTCGGCTTTCCACCTTGTTGATCAGATACGCCTTAATCTGCTCAAAAAGGTGGTCATCCACCTTGCCGATCAGAACGATCACGCGCGCCGTGCGCACATCGGGACGCTCCCCCTGTGTCACGAGCTGCACGCACTCCGCCGCCGCGGCTGCCGTCGGGTCAAACTGCCCCGGTAGCGGCTCGATCGCAAATATCCGCGCATCGGAAAAAGACGGCAATACATCCTCATAGACGGTATCCACGGGCGGATCGGCAAAGACAATGTTCCGCACCTGCGCGAACTCCTCATCGTTCAGCCCCTCTATGTCATAACGTGTGATCATTCGCACGGCACGCAGATCCGTCAGACGGAATGTCTCCACCAGATCATTGCAGAGACGCTGCGCAGGAATATCAAAGAAACCCTGCCGTTTCTCCACAAAGATTCGTTTGACTGCCATAGGAATCCTCCTTCTCAAACGCTGTTTCCCGTCCTCTATTTTATCGAAACTTAATCAAATATGCAATGATTGTTTCTGCGTGAATACGCGTACACAAAAACGGGTATCCGCAAAGATACCCGTCTGTCTGCATAGAGAGTCAATCACCATAGCCGTTCGGATGCCGCTCGTGCCAGCGCCACGCCGTGCCGATGACCTGCTCCACATCCGTGAAGCGCGGCTGCCAACCGAGCACTTTGCGCGCCTTCTCGCTCGATGCGATGAGCTGCGCCGGATCGCCCACACGGCGTGCGCCGATCTCCACCTTGATTGAGCGTCCTGTCGCCTTCTCCGCCGCTGCGATCATCTCCTTGACAGAGAAGCCCTGCCCGTTGCCGAGGTTGAAGATATCGCTCGCGCCCCCCTTTCTAAGGTGCTCGAGTGCAAGCACATGGGCATCCGCAAGATCGACCACGTGAATGTAGTCGCGCAGGCAGGTGCCGTCGGGGGTCGGATAGTCATCGCCGAATACCGTGATATGATCGCGCTTGCCCGTCGGCACTTGGAGAATCAGCGGGATCAGATGCGTCTCCATCGCGTGATCCTCGCCGATCGATCCGTCCGGCAGTGCCCCCGCCGCATTGAAGTAACGGAGTGAGACATAGCGCACACCGTTCGCACGGCTGACCCACTTCATCATCTTCTCCATCGTGAGCTTCGTTTCGCCGTAGGTATTCGTCGGATTCGTCTCGTCGTCCTCGTGGATCGGCACGCGCTTCGGCTCGCCGTAGGTCGCCGCCGTCGAGGAGAAGACGATCTTGTCCACGCCGTGACGCACCATCGCCTCAAGGAGCACCTGCATCCCGTAGACATTGTTGTTGAAATAGAGCAGTGGCTTTTCCATGCTCTCCCCAACAAGGGAATTGGCGGCAAAGTGAATCACGGCTTCAATGCAATTCTCGGTAAAGATCTTGTCCAGAACGCCTGCGTCGCGGATATCACCCTCATAAAATTTTGCCTGTGGATGCAGCGCGCCGCGATGCCCTGTCTGGAGATTGTCGACAATAACGACCTCCTCTCCTTTTTCGATGAGTACATGCACGGCATGAGAACCGATGTAGCCCGCGCCGCCGCATACTAATATCGCCATGTGCGTTCTCCTTTCGCTCCGCTGCCGTCAGAATACCTGAGGATCATCCGACGGCCGTCTCGAGTGCGATGCGAATCATGTCGTTGAATGTGGTCTGACGTTCCTCCGCCGTGCATTCCTCGCCCGTGAGGAGGTGGTTGCTGACCGTGAAGAGCGCGAGTGCCTGCCGTCCATACTTCGCCGCGAGCGTATAGAGTGCCGCCGCCTCCATCTCGACCGCGAGCACGCCGTACTGACGCAGCTTCGCATTGTCGATCTCCTCATCGTAGAAGCGGTCGACGGAGATCACGTTGCCGACGCGCACGGGGAGCTGCAGCTTCTTCGCGTTCTCCACGGCGGCGGAGAGGAGCTCGTAGTCGGCGAGCGGCGCGTAGTTGATCGCCCCGCCGAAGATCCCCCGGATCATGCCCGAGTCCGTTGTCGCGCCCTGTGCGATGAATACGTCACGCAGCTTCACCTTCTCGTGCATGGCACCGCAGGTGCCGACGCGGATGAGCTTCTGCACACCATAGTAGTCCATCAGCTCATTCACATAGATGGAGATCGACGGCATGCCCATGCCCGTGCCCTGCACGGAGACGGGAACGCCCTTGTACGTGCCTGTATAGCCGAGGATGTTGCGGATGGAGGTGTACTCCTTCGCCCCCTCCAGGAAATTCTCCGCGATGAACTTCGCACGCAGCGGATCGCCCGGCAGCAGGATGCGCTCCGCGACCTCACCCTTCTCGGCGGCAATGTGCAGTGAACTCATGTTGTTTCCTCCTATTGAAATAGATTTGTCGTCCTTATTGTAACGCGGTCATACCATATCATTATTTTCCGTATATCTCGCGAGCTGCGCTGCGGTATCCCACCCTCCGTATAAAATGCGGATGACGGTCACAATGCAGCTCTCGTGCTTCGGTATGTAGAAAACGAGATAATGGTCGACAGGCATAATGCAAAGACCGCGCGTGCGCCACGGCTCACCTTCATAGAGCCGATACCGTTCAGGCATTTCTTCAAGTGCATAGATGTGCTCCTCCAAATGTCGAAAGAGTGCCTCTGCACTATCTATGGCTCGGAGTTCAAATGCGATATACTCATAAATCTCACGCATATCCTCCTTTGCTTGCGCAGAGAGTTCAACGCGATACATCATAGCCCGTACTCCCGCCGCAGTTCAGCAAAGACCTCGCGCGCGGGTCGCGTCCGTCCTGCCTCAATATCGGCATAGCCCTTTTCAAGCTCTCTATTAAGCTCCTCTTCCGACAGCCTGCTCACATCAAGAGAGTGTCTGCGCGGTATTTTCACATCGAACGGAAGCCCCTGCTGCAGGATCACCTGACGATAGAACATATTGATTGCATTGGATGCCGGAATGCCGAGCGCCGCAAGTATCTCCTCTGCCCGTTCCTTAACGTCCGGCTCGACTCTCGCATATAGATTGGCGGATTTTGCTGCCATAATAACGCCCCTCCTTCTTCCTTGCGTAAATCATTCTACTGATATTATATCTGTATGTGCGGACAAGTGCAATACATATTACACTTCCTAAAAAAACAGTCCCGCGCATATAAAACACGCAGAACTGTCCTTGTATTTAGTTCACATAGCCTACCAAAGTCCGATGACCTTCCACCACGCGCCGCCGAGGATGAGCCAGATGGCGACGTTGACGGTGGTGATGATGAAGCCGAGCCGCCACCAATCATTCTGCGATACATAGCCCGCACCGTAGAGGATGGGAGCTGCTCCGCCGCCGTAATGCGTGAGCGGTATCATAATGTTCGACATCGCGGCGAATGCAATGGCAGCGAGCATCGGCGGCGTGCCGACGGCGATGGCAACCGTCAAGAAGGCGGCATACATCGCCCCGATATGCGCCGAGACGCTTGCAAATCCATAGTGCGAGTATACGTAGATCAGGATGAGCAGGACGAATGCGAGCGTCCAGCTGATGCCCGCCGATTCGATCATGCTGCCCGCGCCCTCCGCAACATATTTGATAAAGCCGCTCTTGGAGAGCGCCGAGGCAAGTGCAATGAGCGAGCCCATCCAGAACATTGTATTCCATGCACCTTTTTCGTTCAACACATCGTCCCACGTCAGAACATCCGTGAGGAGCATGACGACAACGGCGAGCATGCCGACGGTCGTTGCGCCGATGTGGTGGATCTCGGAGGTCGCCCAGAGGACGAGCGCCCCACAGAATACAACAGCAACGATCTTCTCCACGCCGGACATGACACCCATTTTCGCGAGCTCGTCCGTCGCCATCTGCTTTGCAAGCGGCATCTCCTCAATCTCAGGTGGAAAGAGCTTGTAGAGCAGATAGGGCATGACGATGAGCGAGATCATCCCCGGCACGATGGCGGCAAGCGCCCAGCCGCTCCATGTGATCTGTGTCTCCGTCGCCTTTGCTGCCAGCTCCACGGACAGCGGGTTTCCCGCCATCGCCGTCATGAACATGGCGCAGGTGATGGCATTCGCCTGATACTCGATCTGCATGATGTACGCACCGAATTTGCGCGCTGTCGCCCCCGGCTCCGAGCCGAGCGCACTCGACAGACTCTTGATGATCGGAAAGACAATGCCGCCGGCGCGCGCCGTGCTCGACGGCGTTGCGGGCGAGATGATGAAGTCGCTCGCCGTAATCGCATAGCCGAGCGTGAGGGACGAGCGCCCGATCTTCTGTATGATGAGGAAGGCAATGCGTCTGCCGAGCCCGCTCTTGATAAATCCGCGCGAGAGAAGAAATGCGCAGATGATGAGCCAGATCGTGGAGTTCCCATAGCCGGAGATGGCATCCGAAATGGAAATCGTCCCCGTGAGCGCCGCGACCGTTACGCCGATGAATCCCATCGCGCCGATTGCAATGGGCTGAAGGATAAATCCCAGAATGGTCGCCGCAAAGATGGCAAAGATATGCCATGCCGCCGGCGTCAGTCCCTCCGGAATCGGCAGGAACCAGAGGACGAGCGCAACAGCCAGAACGGCAAGGAGTTTCCTGCGCCGCATATCCATTTTATTCACCTCTCAAGCAATTCCTTTGAAGAGGAACCCAGCTGTGATTCCGCCGGGTTCTCCTCAAAGCCTACAATCAAGTACCGTATTTCTCCAAGACGCGGTCGACGAATTCAGGTGCATAGCCGATGTAGCTGTGCGGATCCATCATCCGATCAATCTCCTCCTCCGAGAAGACCTCGGTCACGCGTGCATCCTTCTTAAGTACCGCGCCAAGATAGGTCTCCTCCTCGTACGCCTTCATCGAGTCCTCGTAGACAACCTCATGAGCCGTCAGTCGTCCCATACGCGGCGCGAGGTGCATCATGACACATTCGCTCATGATGAGGCCGTGCAGCTTTTTGATGTTCGCCTCCATATGCGCGGGATAGACAATGAGTTTCTCGAGCACATCCTTCGACTTCTCGAGCGCCTGTCCGAGCAGGTGGCATTGACGCGGAATCCCCTCCCACTCGGAGAGCAGACAGCCCCAGTCGCGCTCATTCTCGCAGAACATCGCCTCGACGATCGACGGTGCAATGCTGCGTGCATTGCGGCAGACGGCAATGATGCCCTCGACGACCTGCGGATTGCGCTTGTGCGGCATGGTGGACGAGCCGATCTTTCCCATGAAGAACGGTTCCTCGAGCTCCATCGTCTCCGAGCGCTGCAGCGTCAGGATCTCATGTGCAATGCGCGCCAGCGTCCCCGCACAGATTGCAAGCGTGCTCGAGAACTCCGCCTGAGAGTCGCGCGCAACATGCCACGAGATCGTCGGCACGCCCAGATGGAGAATCTCCATCATGCGCTTTTGCATCGCCAAGCCTTTGCCCGTCTCCTTGAGTGAGGCGAGGGTACCGACTGCACCCGAGAGCTGCCCGACAAATACACGGTCTGCAATCTCCTCGAGGCGCTGAATGTCACGGCCGAGCTCGTCTGCCCAGACGGCAATCTTGTAGCCGAGCGTGATGGGAACGGCGTGGATGACGTGCGTGCGTCCGCACATCGCCTGATTGCGCCACTTTTTCGCCAGGTGCAGGCAGTGCTGCTGACAGATCTTCATATCGCGCAGAATGACGTTGTACGCCTTCTTTTGCAGGAGGATGAGCCCCGTGTCGACAATGTCCTGACTCGTCGCGCCCCAGTGGAGATATTCGCCCGCATCGCTCGGCAGCAGGTACTTCTGATACGCCTTGACGAGCGGCACGATCGTGATGGAGCTCTTATATGCCTCGCCGATGGCGGGAATGTCGAGCTGCGATGCGTCCGTATGGGAGACGATGTAGTCCGCCTTGTCCTTTGGGATGATACCGAGTTCGCCCTGCGCCTGTGCAAGCGCCGCCTCCGTATCGACCCATGCCTGTGCGAGTGAGAGATCGCTGAAGATCTCGCGCATCTCGTCCGTGCTGAACAGGCACCCGTGAATCTGACTGTCAATCGAAGTGGATGGCATGATAAAGACTCCTTCCGAAGTGAAATGCTTTCCTGACCGGCACCTGTCTGTGCCCCTCTGTGTCTGTATCATAGCACCGTCCGACAGAAAGAAGAAATATCCGCACGTTATCAAAAAATAACGCAATGACTACCTGTTTGAGCAAAACGAGGGTTAGATACATAATTTTATGAAAACCAATAAATATCGTGTATTCCCACATCTCAGGATTCATTCATTTGTTTATGCAATAAGGCAGACGAATCCATCTATATCCTTTTCTTATACGATATGGGATTTCAAAGCGTCCATTCTATGATAGAATGAGAGCAGAATCCGGAGTGCGAGGTGAATGAAATGGAATTGCGGCAGCTCGAATACTTCCTCATGGTGAGCGATCTCGCGAGCTTTACGCGCGCAGCAGAGCGTCTGTATGTCTCGCAGCCCGCCGTCACGAACGCGGTGCGCAGCCTCGAGGAAGAACTTGGCATACAGCTGCTCGACCGCAGTCAACGCAAGGTGACGCTCACGGCAGAGGGAAAGATATTCCATCGACACATTCAGAACATCATGCAGGGCATATCGACAACGCTAAATGAGATCAACGACCTCAAATCCCACAACCGAGGTCATCTCGTGATCGGCGTGACGCCGCTCGCGGGAATCGCATCCACGAGCCGTCTGCTCGCAGAGTTCCGCGTCGCCTACCCCAATATCAACATCTGCTTTGCGGAACACGATGTGGGACAGCTGCTCGAACTGCTGCACGCAGACAAGCTCGACTTTGCCTTTGCGTTTGATCTGACGGAGCAGGAGCGCACGCGTCTAAACGAGCTCCCGCTGCCGCGCGAGGAGCTCATGGTGTGCTGCGCCCGCAGACACGCGCTGAGCCGCAGGAACTCCATCACACTCGCGGAGTTGACAGAGGAGTCCTTCATCCTCATGGAGTCGACCTGTCTTTTTCGCCAAATACTCGTAAAGCATTTCGAGGAAGCAGACAGTATGCCGCCCGTCTGCATGGAAATTGCACAGGTGCAGCTGCTCAAGTCGCTCGTTGCCGAGGGTGCGGGCATCTCCATCCTGCCCGAAAGCCTCATCGAGCACGACGGAAATCTCAGCGCCGTCCCACTCACACCGTCGATCTACCTGCATCCGAGTGTCGTGTACAAGACAGACAAGCTGCTCTCCCATGCGGCACAGGCATTTGAAGAAATGGCACGGAAAGGAGCGCAATCATGAATGTGAAAATCGCAGCCGTCGGCAGCAGCTCCCTCATCGCAGAGGAAATCCGTGATATTGCGCGTGCCCTGCTGAGCGAACGTCTCCCCGTCATCCTCCGCCGCACGGAGGAGATCACAGATGATCGGAGCGCCGACCTCTATCTGTGTGCGCGCACACAGATAGAGCAGCTGTCGCACATCATTCCGCGAGAACGGCTCTTTCTCATGGAGCTGCAGCCGGACTCGACCTTCTTCTTTGCCATATCGCGCATTCCTGCGGGGAGCGATGTCTATATCTTCAACAATCACATCGCATACCCGAAGGAGCTCGCGGCATACTGCCGCGCACTCGGCATGAATCAGGTGAACTACATCCCGCTCGCATTCGAGGAACTCCCAAAAAAGGAACTGCTGCGCATCCTGTCCAACGCCCCCTATATCATCGGTGTGGATCGCTTCGTGAACTTGCTGAAACAGCCCCCCTATGCTGCCGTCCTGCGCCCCGATGTCCAAATCATCGCAGGAAAGCGCACGGCATCCCTCCGCTCCGCCTTTGCCGTGCTGCGCAGCCTCGCGGGCATCCTGCTGGACGATCTGCGCGCACGTTGGCACTCTGAAGCGCATTCTCCTGTACAGCTGCGGGAGATCGCCGCCGATGTGGACAGCGCCATCGACATCCTGCAGGCGGGTACGATCCGCACGGTTGTCAGTCAGGCGGCAATCAGCGAGGCGGACGGTGTTCCTGCGGCACATACGCATAAAGATCTGCCGACTGAAAAGCTGCGAGACTATATCTCGGAGCGATTGGAGTTGCTGGAATTCCTGCATGACAAAATCGATACACTCAAGAAATAGAAAATCCCCTTCGACGATTCGTTTTCATCGAAGGGGATTCCATTTTTTGACTTAGCGGATGTGCATGCGCTGCGCTTGCTCGCGCAGACGTGCGATGCGCTCCTGCGTATCGGGATGGGTCGAGAACAGGCTCTTGAACGAGATGTCACGCCCCGTCAGTGGGTTGATGATGCACATGTGCGCCGTGGCGGGGGTCGCTTCCGGCAGCTGTGCGCCGTGTACGGCATAGTACTCGATCTTCTCAAGTGCCGCCGCGAGGTAGTTTGGGTTGCCGCAGATTTCTGCGCCGCCCTCATCTGCGCTGTACTCGCGCGAGCGTGAGATCGCCATCTGGATGAGTGCTGCCGCAATCGGCGCGATGATTGCTGTCGCAATCATGCCGATGATGCCGCCGCGGTCATCGTCGCTCGAACGGCCGCTGCCGAAGATTGCCGCCCACTGGGCGATGTTTGCTGCGTAGGAGATGACCGTCGCCATCGTCGCCGCGATGGTCGAGATGAGGATGTCACGGTGCTTGACGTGCGCGAGCTCATGTCCGAGCACGCCCGAGATTTCATTGTAGTCGAGCGCACGCATCAGTCCCGTCGTGACGGCAACCGCCGCGTTCGACGGGTTGCGTCCCGTCGCGAACGCGTTCGGCGCATCCTCGTTGATGATGTAGACGCGCGGCATCGGAAGCCCCGCACGTCCCGCAAGCTTCTCCACGAGCCCGTAGAGCTCAGGCGCACTCTGGCGGTCGACCTCCTGCGCGTTATACATGCTGAGCACCATGCGGTCGGAGAACCAGTATGAGAAAAAGTTCATGCCGAGCGCGATGACAAGCATGACAGTCATGCCCGTATGTCCGGCGAATATGCCGCCGAGCGCAACCATGAGCGCCATGAGGAGTGCCATGAGCATTGTGGTCTTGAGTGTATTCACAGGCTTTTGCCTCCTTAGTCCATCGTATTCTTTGTCCTTTTGACTATATCATAGCGAACAATTATGGAAAAAGGCTGAAATCCGATCAGATTGTCTCAAAGTTGACAAATTTTGCATCGAAGATGCCGTCGATCGCAAGCACACGCGCAAGCGTATCATCGGGGATGTCGTGGTCAATCGTGAGTGCCATGATGCTCATGCCCTCGCGCTTCGACTTGCCCACCTGCATCGACGAGATGTTGATGCCCGCCTCGCCCATGATGGAGCCGACCGTACCGATGACGCCGGGGCGGTTGATGTGCGGACAGATGAGGAGACGTGCGTGCGGGTCAATATCCACACGGAATCCGTTGATCCGTACAATGCGTCCCTCCGTACCGAAGAGCGTGCCCTGTACCTCTGCCGTACCCGCTTCTGCCGTCCCCGCCCCCGTCGTGACACGCACGGTGATGAGCGTTGAGTAGTGCGAGGTTTCCTTTTCCTTGATCTCCGTCACCTTGATGCCGCGCGACTTCGCGACACTCGGCGCGTTGACGTAGTTGATCTCGCTCTCGAGGATGGGGTTGAGCATGCCCTTGAGAATCGCCGTTGTGAGAAAGCTCGTGTTGACCTCCGTGATTTCGCCGTTGTAGACGACCTCCACATGGGAGATGGGGCCTTCGGCGAGCGAGCAAACGGTGCAGCCGAGCTGCTCTGCGAGTGTGATGTAGGGACGAATGATGCGCATGACTTCCTTCGAGACAGGAGCCATGTTGACCGCCGCCGTCACGGGTTCGCCGCGCAGAGCCGCACGAATACCCTCCGCCACATCGACGGACACACCGATCTGTGCCTCCACCGTAGACGCGCCGAGATGCGGCGTGAGCACAATACCCGGAACGCCGCGCAGCGGATGATCCTCCGCGAGCGGCTCGCTCTCGAACACATCGATCGCCGCTCCCGCGACGATCCCATCCTTGACCGCCGCCACCAAATCACTTTCGTTGATAATGCCGCCGCGCGCGCAGTTGACGAGACGCACGCCCTTCTTCATCTTACGCAGCTCGGGCATCGAGATCATGCCGCGCGTTTCCTTCGTGAGCGGCATATGTACCGTGATAAAGTCCGCCGCTGCAAAGATGTCGTCGAGCGTTCCGACGGTCACGCCGAGAGCCTTTGCACGCTCCTCATTGATGTACGGGTCATACGCAATGATGTTCATATCAAAGGCGAGCGCACGCTTTGCAACACCGCTGCCGATGCGCCCCATGCCGATCACGCCAAGCGTCTTGCCGCGCAGCTCCACACCCACGAACGACTTGCGATCCCACGCGCCCGCGTGCATCGTCGCATCCGCCGCAGGAATCTTGCGTGCGAGCGAGAGCATCATTGCCATTGTGTGCTCCGTCGCGGCGATTGTATTGCCGCCCGGCGAGTTGATGACAATGATCCCGCGCTCCGTCGCAGCCTTTACGTCGATGTTGTCCACGCCGACCCCTGCGCGTCCGATGATCTTAAGTTTATCCGCACGTGCAATCACATCCGCCGATACCTTCGACGCAGACCGCACCATGAGCGCGTCGTAGTCGCCAATGATCTCCACCAGCTCCTCGTGCGCAATCTTATCGCGTACGTCGACCTCATACTCCGCCAGCAGCCCGATCCCCTCGGGCGAAATCCCATCTGCAGCCAAAATCTTCATCCGTAAGCCCTCCCATGCGGCACAGTGCCGCAGTCTATTTGCATCGTGTAATACGGTTCATTATAGACAAAAGGGGCGATGTGTGTCAAATACTTAAATGGTGTCTATGACAACTGTTACGGAAGAGCGTAGACTGCGATGCTCCTAAGCAAACCCTAGTGAAGCAAG
>NZ_KB290931.1:52504-119863 GCF_000318175.2 Selenomonas sp. oral taxon 138 str. F0429
GATGCTCCTAAGCAAACCCTAGTGAAGCAAGCGGGAAAAGTGCGTGGTACGCCCCGTTGGACTTCTTTCGTTCAAGCGCAGCGCGTTTAAGAAGTCCAGCGGTATTTAAGCGTACAAGCGCACGAACGCTTGCGCAACTAAGTGTTTGCGTGGAGCACGCATGTCTGTTACATTTATCATAGCACCAGAATTCACCGATAAATTCACGCATATTCATATCTTTACGCTTCGGTTGACAATCTTCTTCCATGGGCGATATACTAAAAATCGTTGTCTGACAGATAAATGATAAAAAACAATCGTCCACTTCAAAAAACCTACAATATAATGGAGTACCTATGACATACAAGACGCTTCTCGGTCGCTGCCTGCAATTTATCCCTGTATTTTTCGGCATCACACTTCTCTCCTTCGGTCTCATCTACATTGCTCCCGGCGATCCCGTCGGCATCCGTCTCTCGGCAGGCGGCATCGCCGCCGATCCGCAGCTCGTGGAGCGGATGCGTGCGGAGATGGGTCTCGATCAGCCCTTTCTCGTGCAGTACGGACACTGGCTCATCCATTTCCTCCAAGGCGATATGGGTAAATCCTACATTACCGATCTGCCTGTCGCTGCGACGTTTTGGAAGGCACTCCCCTACACGCTCCGCATGGCGGGTACGGCGATGGGGCTCACACTCCTCATCTCCCTGCCGCTCGGCATCGCCATCGCCGCGTGCCGCAACAGCCGCATGGACTATTGTCTGCGCTTTCTCACATTCGTCCTGAATGCAACGCCCGGCTTTATCATCGGGATTGTCCTCATGTTTATCTTTTCCTATCGGCTCGGATGGATTCCCGTGCTCGCAACGACGAAGCCGATCGGCATGATCCTACCCGCGCTGACCCTTGGACTTGTCATGTCCTCACGCTACATCCGTCAGATTCGAGCGGCGGCACTCGACGAACTGGCAAAGGACTACGTGATCGGACTGCGCGCGCGCGGCATCACGGAGCGCGTGATCCTGTTCCGCAACGTCCTGAAGAACATCATGGTCATCGTCATCACACTCACGGGCATCTCTATCGGCTCGCTCCTCGGCGGCACGGTGATTATTGAGACGATCTTTAACTGGCCGGGTATCGGCAGCCTCATCATGGGGGCAATCGGGAATCGCGACTATCCCGTCATTCAGGCGGTTGTCGTCTGGATGGCACTCGCATTCTTCCTTGTAAATCTCATTGCCGACCTCTCCTATCGCTATTTCAACCCGAAAATCAAGGATCTCTAAATGATGAAGTTCTTTCTGCAAACACCGCTCCTCTTTCGCACGTTTGCGCTCCTCGCGGCACTTATCCTGATCGCAAGCCTCTTCTCCGCGCAGCTTGCCCCCTATGACCCGTATGTGACCGACCCGCAGCTGATCCTAAAGGCACCGTCTGCAGAGCATCTTCTCGGCACGGACAACTACGGCAGGGACATCCTCTCGCGCATTCTCGCGGGTGGAAAAACGAGCATCTTTGCCGCGCTCTTCATCATCCTCGTCGCCGGCTCGCTCGGCAGTCTCATCGGACTGCTCGCGGGCTACTACCGGGGGCGGATGGATGCGATGCTGATGCGTGTAACCGACATCTTTCAGGCATTCCCCGACATCGTCCTTGCTATTGCGGTTGCGGGTGTGCTCGGCGGCGGACTTATGAACGCCGTACTCGCACTCATCCTTACGACATGGACACAGTACGCGCGCATTGCGCGGAGCGCGGCGGTTGCGGCAAAGGAGGAGACATACATACAGGCGGCACGCCTCTCAGGGTGCAGCGATGTGCGAATCCTCTTCGGACACATCCTGCCGAACATCGCAGGGCCGCTCGTCGTCACCGCTGTGCTCCACGTCAGCACAATGATGATGGGGCTCGCGGGGTTGTCCTACCTCGGCATTGGCGTTCAGATTCCCGCTGCCGAGTGGGGTGCGATGATCAGTGAGGGGCAGAAGTATCTCCAACAGGCACCGTGGGCGGCACTCGCCCCGAGCGCGGTGATGGTCGCCGTCATGATGGTGTTCAATATGTTTGGCGATCAGCTGCGTGACCTGCTCGATCCCAAGATGCGGGAAAAACGAGTGTAACGTACAGACAGATTATCTGTATGGATGCTGTGTAATGCCTCAAAGCGAACCCTAGTGAAGCAAGTGAGTAAAGAGTGCGTTTCGCCCCCTGCGGATTTCTTTCGTTCAAGCGAAGCGCGTTTAAGAAGTCCGCAGGTATTTAGGCGAATAAGCACACGATCACTTGCGTAACGAGGCGTTCGCGTGAGGCTTACACAGCGCATACAGCATCTCTGATAAACATTTTTCAGGAGGATTCCCATGAACAAAACACTGAAACGTCTCTGCGCCGCGCTCCTGCTCGCCGTTCCGCTCACCATGAGCGGCTGCGGCGGCTCGGATCAGGCGGCAGACAGCAAGAAAATCGTGCGCGTCGGCGGCACAGTCGCCGTGACGAACTCGATGGATCCCGCGAAGGAGTGGATGGGCTGGTACGCCGTACGCTACGGTGTCGGCGAAACACTCTTCCGTCTCGACGACAGTATGAAGCCGCAGCCGTGGCTCGCCGAGAAGGCGGAGAATGTCGAGCCGACGGTCTGGCGCATCACGCTGAAGGACAATGTCACGTTCTCCAACGGGGAGAAGATGACGGCGGACAAGGTCATCGCTTCGCTCAAACGCACGGCAGAGACGAATGACCGCGCCGCATGGCTGAAGGATGCAGAGTACACGGCAGAGGGAAATGTCCTCACGATCCGTACGAAAGCACCGTATGCGACCCTCGTCAACGATCTGTGCGACCCGTACGCTGTCATCGTCGATGTCGAAGGCACGAAGGACTTTGAGAATGCGCCCATCTGCACGGGGCCGTTTGTCATGAGCAGCTTTGAGGCGGACAAGCACGCCGTCATGACGAAGAACCCGAAGTATTGGGGCGGTGACGTGAAGGTCGACGAGGTCGAGTATACGAAGATCGCAGACTTCAATACGCTTGCAATGGCACTGCAGGGCGATGAGATTGACGTAGCACTGGATCTCAGCCCCGAGACGGCAGAGACGATTGCGGCGAATGACAAGTTTACGGTTGTCAAGACACCGCAGACGCGCACCTATCAGCTCTACATGAACCTCGATAAGCTCACTGATCCTGCGGTTCGTCAGGCGATCATGTACGGTGTCGACAAAAAGACCATCGGCGACCAGTACCTCAAGGGCGCAATGACCGCGTCGAACAGTGCGTTCCTCGCCTCCACCCCCTATGGCGATCCCGCGCTCAAGGCACGCTCCTACGATCCCGAAAAGGCAAAGCAGGTGCTTGCGGCGGCAGGATATACGGACACAAACGGCGACGGCATTGTCGAGAAGAACGGGCAGCCGCTGACCGTCGAGATGGGTGTCTACAAGCGTCTCTTCAACGAGAACATCACAACGGAGATGCAGGCACAGCTCAAGAAAATCGGCATCAACGTCAACATCGTTTCACATGAGAAATCGAACTACTACAAGGCGGGCGAATACGAGATCGGTCTTTACTCCGTCATCACCATGCCAACGGGCGACCCGTATGCATTCCTGCGTGACGTGCTGAGTGCAAAGGGCATTGCAAACTTTGGGCACTACACGAACCCCGTTGTCCAAGCGGCGCTTGCAGAGCTGCCGAACACATTTGATCCGGCAAAGCGCGTCGAACTCGTCAACCGCATTCAGCAGCAGGTGATCGACGACGCGGCGATGGACTTCATTGGGTTCAACAATATGCAGGTCGGCATCTCGAAGAAGGTCACCGGATTCCTCTCCACGCCGAGTGACTACTATCATGTGACAAAGGATCTGGATAAGAAGTGAGCGCACACACAGCGCACAGCGGAGCAGCGTCATGCAGGAACTCTTACGAATTGACCATTTGACTGCGGGGTACGGCGGCGATGCCGTGATCGAGGACATCAGCATCCATCTTCACGCGGGCGAGGTGCTTGGCATTGTCGGCGAGAGCGGCAGCGGCAAATCCACCCTGCTCAAGGCAATTGCGCAGATCTGCGGACTCTCCACCGAGATTCACGCAGGTACGATCTCCTTTAACACGAAAGATCTTGCCGTACTCTCCGAGGGAGAACGGCGCAGGCTGCGCGGCGAGGAGATTGCAATGGTGTTTCAGTATGCAGGCGCGTCACTGAACCCTATGCGGCAGATTGGCACGCAGCTCGTTGAGACGATGCGTGCACACACCGATCTGTCACGTGAGGAAATCTACGCACGCGCGGCAGAGGTATTCGGCGGCATGGGATTTCCCGACGTGCGTCGTATCCTTGCAACGTATCCGTTCGAACTCTCGGGCGGCATGGCACAGCGCGCCGCCATCGCACTTGCCGTCATCCTGCGCCCGCAGCTCCTCCTCGCCGATGAGCCGACCTCGGCACTCGACGCGACAATCCAACTGCAGGTACTCGACGAGCTGCGTGCACTCAAGGAGCGCACGGGGACGGCAATCCTCCTCATCACGCACAACATCGGCGTCGTGCGGCACATCGCCGACCGCGTCGCCGTCATGTGCAAAGGGAAGATCGTCGAGCAGGGCAGCGTGAATGAGGTGCTCGGAAACCCGCAGCATCCCTATACGCGGGAACTGCTTGCAGCCGTACCGAAGATGTCCGCTGCGACACATACGGACTGCGACCACATGGAGCATATGCACGTCACTCAAACCGCCTCCGCAATCACGGAGGAAAAAAACATAAGTGGTGATGAGGGGACACTCCTGCGCTTTGACAACGTCTCCATGCACTTTGACGATGCGGCGGGACGCGTCCAGGCAATCGACGGCATCTCCTTCTCCCTTGCTCGGCGCAAACTCCTTGGCATCGTCGGCGAGAGCGGCAGCGGCAAATCCACCGTTGCAAAGCTCCTCACTGGACTGCATACACCGACGGGCGGGAATATTCTCCTCGACGGCAAGGATATCACCCACGCAGTCGGAAAGGAACGCCGTGCCCTCTACACCCGCATCCAGATGGTGTTTCAGGACGCAGTGGGCTCGTTCAACCCACGCCGCACCATCGGCGCGATGATCGGTGAGACCATCTGCCGTCTGTGTACGCCCGATGAACGCGATACCAAACGGCGCGTCGCCGAACTCCTTACGGAGGTGGGACTTCCCTCCTCCTATGCCACGCGCTACCCGCACGAGATGAGCGGCGGCGAGTGCCAGCGGGCGGCGATTGCGCGGGCGATGGCAGTTCATCCCGAGATCCTCGTCTGCGATGAGGCAACCTCGGCACTTGATGTGTCCGTACAGGCAAAGATCATCGCCCTCCTCCTGCATCTGCAGCGAGAACATGGTATGAGCCTCCTCTTCATCTCACACGATCTGCCGCTCGTCAGCTCCATCGCCAACCGCGTCCTCATCATGCAGAATGGACGCATCGTCGAGCAGGGCGAGACCAGCCGCGTCCTCAGAGAACCAAGCGAGGACTATACGCGGAATCTCCTGCGGGCGGCACTGTAAACTCACACAAAAACGGGACTTCCGTACGAAATACCATTTTATTTCGTACGGAAGTCCCGTTTACTTACTTATCTATGAATGGATATTCTTTTACACAGCAGCAGCTTCGGGCACATTTACCTCAATGCCGAACATTGCCATATCGTCCTCAACATTCGTGATGCCACCGATGCCGAAAGTCTCAACGAGTACCTTTGCGACGTTCGGGGAGAGGAATGCGGGGAGCGTGGGTCCGAGGTGGATGTTCTTCACGCCGAGATGGAGCAGCGCAAGAAGAACAATGACCGCCTTCTGCTCGTACCACGCAATGTTGTACGCAATCGGGAGCTTGTTCACATCATCCAGCCCGAACACTTCCTTCAGCTTCAGCGCGATGAGCGCGAGCGAGTAGGAGTCGTTGCACTGTCCCGCATCGAGCACACGCGGAATACCACCGATGTCGCCGAGATCCTTCTTGATGTACTTGTACTTCGCGCAGCCCGCCGTGAGGATAACCGTGTCATGCGGCAGAGCCTCGGCGAACTCACCGTAGTACTCACGCGACTTCATGCGGCCGTCGCAGCCCGCCATGACAACGAACTTCTTGATCGCGCCGCTCTTCACCGCCTCGACGACCTTGTCCGCCACGGCAAAGACCTGCTCATGCGCGAAGCCGCCGACGATCTCGCCCGTCTCCAGCTCCGTCGGAGGCGCACACTTCTTCGCGCACTCGATGACAGGCGTAAAGTCCTTCTCACCGTTCACGAGCGGGATGTGCGTGCAGCCCGGTACGCCAACCGCAGCCGTCGTGAAGAGACGATCCTTGTAGCTGTCCTTCGGCGGAACAACGCAGTTCGTCGTCATGAGAATCGCGCCGTTAAACTTCTCGAACTCCTCTTTCTGCAGCCACCATGCGTTGCCGTAGTTGCCGACGAGGTTGTCGTACTTCTTAAACGCGGGATAGTAGTGCGCGGGGATCATCTCACCGTGCGTATAGACATCAACGCCCGTGCCCTTCGTCTGCTCCAAGAGACGCTCAAGATCCTTGAGGTCATGCCCGGAGATGAGAATGCCGGGGCGGCTGCCGACGCCGAGCTTCACCTTCGAGATCTCGGGATGTCCATACGTGCTCGTGTTTGCACCATCGAGCAGAGCCATACCGTCCACGCCCCACTTGCCCGTCTCAAGCACAAGTGCTGTCAACGCGTCGCCGTCCATCGTATCGTCGAGGAGCTGTGCCAGTGCACGCTGCATAAAGGCATCGATCTCCTCGTTCTCGTGGCCGAGTGCATTCGCATGCTCGACGTAGGCGGATAGGCCCTTCAGACCGTACGTCGTCAGTTCGCGTAGGCTGCGGACATCCTCGTTCTCCGTCGCAAGCACGCCGACCGTCTTTGCCTTTGCCTCAAAATCCGCACGTGAAGCTGTCCAATGCGCCGCTTCGGGCAGCTTCGATGCATCGGCAAGCTGACTGAGCAGATCCGACTTCAGCGCGAGCGTCTCCTCGATCACATCGATGATCGCCTCACGGTCGAAGTTCGCATTCGTGATCGTAATGAAGAGGTTCATCGTTACGCGATGGTTGACCTCAATCGCAACCTTCTTGCCCTCTGCGCGCAGTGCCGTCGTCACCGCGCCGAGCCCCTTCGTCACATAGACGAGCAGATCCTGCATCTCCGCGACATCCGGCTTCTTTCCGCAGACGCCCTGCACCGTGCAGCCCTTGCCGCCCGCCGTCTCCTGACACTGATAACAAAACATTTTAGCATCCATGAGAAACTCTCCTTTGCTGTCATATACAATACACATTTGTTGTGTTGATTATAGCAAAGGAGTCTCTCCATAGACGTAACATATGTTACCGTGTGCTAATCAATAAAAATTCTCAAATTTAATCATCAAGATTTTCGAGCGCATCCTCACCGAGCAGGTCGACGATCTTCGCACGTGCCTGCGCGCGAATCTCATCATTGATATAGACCTGCGCAAGTGCAACAGCCGCTGCAATCGCCGCCGCATCGTCGGCGAAGCCGATGCCCGGTATAAAGTCCGGAACGAGATCGAGCGGCGAGATCAGATAGCCAAGCGCACCGATGATGCCCGCCTTGATCTTCGTGGGACAGTTCGGCGACTGCGCCACATAGAAGAGGAGCAGCGCCTGATAGATGACCTTCACACCGATCTTGGCGATGTTGTTGCGGATCTTCTCCCAAAGCCCCTCCTCGGAGTACTTGTCCCTGTACTTCTCAATATCGAGATTTTCAATCTCTTCGACTTTGATTTCATCATGTGTGCTCATGTCACAACCTCCATTTGATCCCTACTTATACTGTATACGAATTTTTCGTACAACAATCCCATTTTTCGTCCGAAAATCTCCTGTACCCATTGACCTCAGACCAGCTTCCTGAATACATAGAATCCGACCACAGCCTGCAGGAGGCTGAGCGCGGCGAGCATGCCAAATGCTGTCGTGAGGCTCGTATGCGCGGAGACGAAGCCGATGGCGGCAGGACCTGCGAGTACGCCGAGATAGCCCATCGTGCTGACCGCAGAGACCGCCGTGCCGACGGGCATAACGTTCTGCCGCCCCATGAGGGAGAAGAAGACGGGCACGATGTTCGCACTGCCGATGCCGATGGCGAAGAAACCGAGATACAGGAGCGCATCCACGGGCGCGAACATGACGAGCAGGATGCCGACGAACGTGAGCAGTGCACCGCCCACGGCGACGGGGCACTGACCGACCTTCTGCGTCGTGCGATCGCCGAGGAAGCGCATGAGCAGCATAGCGGCAGAGAAGACGGAGAAGCCAACGCCCGCAAGCGAGAGATCCATGCCGCGCACCGTCGTGAGGTAGACGCCGCTCCAGTCCATGACCGCGCCCTCACTGAGGAATGCAATGAACGCCGCCACGCCGATGAAGGCGACAATCCCGCGTGGGATGGCGATGAGTGTGCCACCGCCCCCGCCATAGGGAATGAGATACCTGCCGAACGCAGCCGTCAGCGTGAGCATGAGTGCTGCGGCAATCAGGGTTGACTGAAGCGGCGTCACCCCCACGAGACCAACCCAGACGCCGTAGAGACCCGCGCCGACGAAGCCGCCGAGACTCCAAAAGGCATGCATGCCGCTCATGATGCGCCGCCCGATCCCCTGCTCCACGATGACCGCCGCAATATTCATGACAACATCGACACAGCCCATCAGTCCGCCAAAGAGGAAGATGACGGGAACAGCGACCCGGAAGGAGTCTACAAAGCAGATAGAGAGAAGACTCACTGCATAGAGGACTGCCCCCACGATCAGCACGCGCCTACATCCGATGCGCTCAGCAAGCGTTCCCGCAAGCGGCATGGTGACGATTGACCCAATTCCGATACAGAGGAGGAGCAGCCCCAGAAGATCATCCCCGATTACGAGGCGCTCACGCAGAACAGGCACGAGCGGTGCCCACGATGCCGCGCCAAAGCCGCTGACAAAGAAGATCGCACGCGTCGCGTTTGCCTCGCGGTCGCCAATCTTCGTCTCTCTTTCTCCAAATTCCGTCATTTCCATTTCCCCCCCTAGCTGCATGCCGCCCGAACGGCGCGCAAAAAACTTCTGCCATTCTATCACAGCATGGCAAAAAAGCAAGTACCGCCTTTACACAATGTTTTCTTCGTAGTATATTGAAAAGCACCGTTAAAAAGGGGAAACAGGAGACACTTATGAATCAACAGGGCGAACGCCAAAAAATTTGGACGCGCGAGTTTATCGGGATGAGCCTGAGCAACACCTTCATCTATGTTGCACAGTATGCCATGATCGCGGCACTTCCCATTGTCATCATGACGGAGTACGGCGGCGGCGATGTCGAGGCGGGTCTTGCGATGACCTTCTTCCAGATCGGCACGGTCGTCGCCCGCCCCTGCGCAGGCATCCTCATCGATGCCGTCAACAAGCGGAGGCTCATGATTTCCATTCTGACAGTATTCTTCATCCTCATGTGCAGCTTTGCATTCGCTGCGACGCTCTCCGCACTCTACGGTCTGCGCCTCGTGCACGGAGTCGTCTTTGCCGTTGCAACCACGACAGCGGCAGCGCTCGCCGCTCTCATCCTCCCGCCCGCACGTAAGGGTGAGGGCATCGGCTACTTCGCCCTCTCGACGAATCTTGCGATGGTCGCAGGTCCCATGATCGGACTTTTGATCTTGGAGTATTTCACCCCAACCGTACTCTTTGCCGCGCTCAGCGTACTCGCCGCCATCTCCATCGCAGCTGGCGGGGCGCATCGTCTGCCGGACGAGATCATCCTGCCCGCGAAGACACAGCGCGCACTCTCCGTCACTACATTCATCGAACGGCGTGCGCTCGCGCCCGCGCTCATTGCAGGGATTCTCTTCTTCGCGTACGGCAGCGTGCTCACCTTCATCCCGCTCTACACGCGCAGCCTCGGTCTCTCCACCGAGACGAGCCTCTTCTACGCGTGCTATGCGGGCGCAATCCTCGTGACGCGCCCCTTCGTCGGACGCATCTTCGACCGAAAGGGATCGGACTACACCGTCTATCCGGGGCTCGTCCTCTTCGCCGCGGGGATGTTCCTTCTCGGCAATATCGAGGGACTGTCGGGGCTGATTGCCGCCGCACTCCTCCTCGGTGCAGGCTTCGGCGCGGTGACGCCCGCCCTGCAGACACTTGCCGTACGCAGTGCGCCGCCCGCGCGTGCAGGTGTCGCCACTGCCACCTACTTCTGGTCACTCGACATCAGTGTCGGACTCGCCGCCGCAGGGCTTGGCGTTGTCGCCGTCACCTACGGCTACGCATTCACCTACAGCATCGTCGACGTTGCTGTCATCGCCGTAGGTACGCTTTGCTACGCACTGTGGCGCAGATCTGCGCGCATGTAAAAGGCGCGGCTCTGTGCCGCGCCCCTCATCAATCTGTACTGCCGTCCGTCGGACGGCTTTTTTTGTCGAGCTGCTCCCGCAACTCCTTCTCATGCGCCTCACGCGCCTTCTTTTTCTCCTTCATCCGCTTCTCGTAGGCGCGCTTGTCCACCGCCTCGAGATATTCGTCCGGAATGCGCCCCAAGGCGTCCTTTTCGACGGCGTAGAGCTTCTTGAAATACTCCTGCGCCTGTGTCTTCTCCCCCATCTCATCATAGAGCTCGGCGGCAATCAGATAGCCGTACGGATTCTTCGCGTCCACCTCAATCGCCTTCAGTGCGTCCGAGAGCGCACCCGTGCGGTCGCCGAGCATGCGGCGCACATCCGAGCGGTTCAGCCACGTGTAGACATCCTTCGGGTCATCCGCAACGCCGCGATCGGCATTCGCGAGTGCCTGCGCCGCATCGCCCTGCACGGCATACGCACGTGCGCGGATGACATAGCTGAGCGCACGGCTGTCATCGTGCTCCGAGGCAAAGACGCGATCCATCAGCGCGAGTGCCCGCTGACTGTCGCCGTAGTCGCTGTACGCATCGCTGTTCTCACGCATCTTCTTGATCGCCTTTGCATCAGCATTCTCGACCTCACTGCGCTCTGCCGCCCGTGCATCCGCACGTGCCTTCTCCTCTGCGCGCAGCTTCTCGCGTGCACCCGTCTCCGCCTCACGTGCATATGCTTCATGAACAAGCGAAATAAGCTGCGCCCCCGCCCGCTCCTTTGCAAGAAAGTGCACGAGCAGCTCGTTCACGCGCGCATCGCCGCCGAGCGTCGCGCCGCCCTCCCGCGTAAGGGCAAGCCCCCAGTCCTCCGCCCGATCATAGTCATGAAAGGCGCGTGCAAGTGCACCCGCGACGAGATAGGCATTCTCGGGGCTGTTGTCGTACTCCTCATCTGTCCATGTAACCGTGAGGAGCGGCGTCCCGTCGATGCAGACCGTCTTGCGGTCAGTGACCGTCACATGCCCCGCACTGTAGTCCGTCATGAACTGCGCGAGCTTCACCTCGCGCCGCTCCGTTGCAGGATGGTCGGAGAAATCGTCCTGCGGCAGATCCTTCTGCGTCGGATCCTGATACTCCGCAAGCTCCTGCGTCACATAGGTCAGATAATAGCCCATGCGCGCCATCGCCGCCGCCCCGCCGCCGGGGTTGAAGCCCGCACTCGTCATGATACGGAAGCCGCCCTCATCCGCCTCATACTCCGTGGGCAGGGTGACATTCTTCGCGACAGAGTACCCCACGAGCGCATTGAGCTTGTTCCAGTCCATGAGTCCGAAGTTCATATTGAGGAAGCTCATGCCGTAGAACTGCGCCGCCGCCTGCGCATAGTTGTGTGCGCTGTGCTGGCGGATGCCGTGCGTCATCTCGTGCCCGAGCACGGCGGCGAGCTCGTCCACATTGCTGTTCAGCCCGCGGATGAGTCCGCGGTTGATCGTCACATAGTCCGTCGGATAGCACGCGGCGTTGAAGACAGGGCTGTCCGTAACTGCCCACGTAAAGGGCAGCGAGTTCACGCGCAGCACATAGTCGCCGTCACGCACAAGGCGCTCCATGATCCCGTCCACGAGCTCGATGTCGCGCGCATTCCGCGCGCGCCCGTTCTCTGCAAGGTCCTGCCGCTGACTCTGCACCTGTGCACTCACATCGTTGCCGAGTGCAAGCACCGCGCCGAGCGCCGAATGATATGCACCGAGCACGCCGAGTGCCTGCGCCGCAATCCCCCACGCGTCAATCGCCTCCGCGCGCGCAGGCGGGAAGAATACGCTCCCCGCGATCACAAGCGCTGCGAGCAGAGAGCTTGTTGTTTTGCACATCATTACTGCCTAACGTATGTCTGGAGGAAGCGCGCGCTGTCAAGATCGTTGCGGGCGATGCAGTAGTCCACCGCCGTTTTTCCCGACTGATCTCGAACTGCAGGGTCTGCGCCCGCATCGAGCAGGATTTTGAGGACATTTTGACGGTCGCCCGCCGGAATCCACATCTGTGCAAAGTAGGTGAGCGGCGTTGTACCGCCGTTGCTTGTCACATAGTTCACATTGATGCCCTGTGCGATCAGATAGCGCATGACATTGAGATCATCGGACGATATACCGAGGGTAAAGAGTGCGTTGTAAAAGCCGTAACCATAGCTCCACGAAAGCCCATTGATATCCGCCCCCCAGTTGTGCAGATATTGGACGAGTGCGAGATCGCCCTTGTCCGCTGCTGCCACGAGATAGGAGTGCGTCCGGTTTTCCCCGCGGTCAAAGACATAACCCTGCACATCCGCGCCGCGCTCGAGAAGGAACTGGATTGTCGTGCGATTGTTCATGTGCATCGCACGGCCGAGCGGGGTCGTGTCCTTCACACTGTAGTAGGCGTTGATATCGACGCCCTTGTCGAGCATCAGCTGCATGGTATTGTAATCCGCCTTCTCGATGGCAAGGAAGAACATATTCTCATCCGTCGTGAGGGCGCGGTCAATGTACGGCGTCGTGATCTGCCCCGGAATGTAGATGGAAGGGCGCGTGCCGGGCACAGCCGTGGGCGCTGTCACGGCGGGCGAAACAACGGGCGCATCCGCAAAGAATACGCCCGCAGCCTCCGCCGCCGGCAGAGATGCGCCGCCGGCAGCGAGAACAGCTGCCATCATTGTTGCTGTCATAAACTTTTTCATAAAAAATCCCCCTTATCCGAGACATATGATTTCGAGTTTGCTTTGCACTGATAATAATTCGTTGCGCATATTCTATTTCCTCCATAGCTACCCAATGTTCCAAAAAATCCCGCCTCTTTCCCGTATTCTATGCTATACTTGAAGGACACGAAGCGAAGGAGGAAATACAATGGAATTCAATGAACTCATTCAGGAACGGTTCTCCTGCCGCGCACTCTCGGATGCGGAGCTTCCGCACGCGGCAATGGATCGCATCATCGAGGCGGCGCGCGTTGCACCGACGGCGGTCAACAAGCAGCCGTTCAAGATCTGGGCGATCGAGAGTCCCGAGGCGCGTGCAAAGATTGCGGAGACGACAAACTACACCTTCGGCGCGTGCGTCTTCCTCGTCGTCGGCGGCAAGCGTGAAGAGGCGTGGATACGCCCCTACGATGGACGGAACTTTGCCGACGTGGATGCCGCCATTGTCGCGACTCACATCATGCTCGCCATTCACAACGAGGGTCTGCGCTCAACATGGGTCGGACATTTCGACGCGCCCAAACTCAAAGAGACATTCCCTCAGATGGCAGACTACGACCTCATCGCCATCTTCCCCATCGGCTACCCAACCGAAAAGGGCATCCCCTCCCCGCGCCACACACAGCGTAAGGCTGCTGTGGAGATTGTGGAAGTATTGTAGGAGTGCCCCACATACACAAAAATCCCCCGCCGCAGCGGGGGATTTTTGTGTCCGTATCGGAATATCTTACTTCGTGAAGCCAAACGCGCGCTTGCCCGGATAGATTGCGCTGCCGCCGAGCTCTTCCTCAATGCGGAGGAGCTGGTTGTACTTCGCAACGCGCTCGGAGCGGGACGGTGCACCCGTCTTGATCTGCCCCGTGTTGAGCGCGACAGCGAGGTCGGCAATCGTCGTGTCCTCGGTCTCGCCCGAGCGATGCGACGTGACCGCCGTGTAGCCCGCCTTGTGCGCCATCTTGATCGCCTCGAGCGTCTCGGAGACAGAGCCGATCTGGTTGAGCTTGATGAGGATGGAGTTGCCCGCGCCGAGCTCGATGCCCTTCTTCAGACGCTCCGTATTCGTGACGAAGAGGTCGTCGCCAACGAGCTGAACCTTGTGTCCAAGTGCCTTTGTCATCGCCTTCCAGCCGTCCCAGTCCTCCTCATCGAGACCATCCTCGATCGAGTAGATCGGGAACTGGTCGACGAGCGACTCCCAATGCTTGATGAGTTCATCGGACGTAAACTTCTTGCCGGACTTCGGCTGATGGTAGAAGCCCTTGCCCTTCTCACGATCCTTCCACTCGGACGACGCCGCATCCATCGCAAGGACGAAATCCGTGCCAGGCTTGTAGCCGGCATTCTCGATCGCCTTCAGGATGTGCTCGATCGTGTCCTCATCGGAGTCGAGGTCAGGCGCAAAGCCGCCCTCGTCGCCGACCGCCGTCGTCTTGCCTTCCTTCTTGAGGAGGGACTGGAGGGAGTGGAAGACCTCGGTCGACCAGCGCAGAGCCTCGCGGAACGTCGGAGCACCTGCGGGCATAATCATGAACTCCTGCGTGTCAACGGAGTTCGACGCATGTGCGCCGCCGTTGAGGATGTTCATCATCGGCACGGGCAGGACGTTCGCCTGCAGACCGCCGAGGAAGCGATAGAGCGGAATATCCTCGGACTTTGCCGCCGCATCCGACGCCGCAATCGAGACTGCGAGGATCGCATTCGCGCCGAGCTTGGACTTATCCTTCGTGCCGTCCACATCGAACATCGCCTGATCGACGGCATAGATGTCGCTCGCCTCGATGCCGACGAGGGCGGGCGCAATCTTCTCGTTTACGTTCTCAACCGCCTTGGAGACCCCCTTGCCGCCGAACTTCGACTTGTCGCCGTCACGCAGCTCAAGCGCCTCGAACTCGCCTGTGGACGCGCCCGACGGGGACGCACCACGGCCGATCGTGCCGTCCTCGAGCACAACCTCCGCCTCAACGGTCGGATTGCCGCGCGAGTCGATGATCTCGCGTCCGATAACCTGAGCGATTCTTAAGTAATCACGCATGAATATTCCTCCTCATCACCAAACAAAGGGAGCATCCCCTCCGAATACGCCGCTCTATAGAGCGTATTCTCCTTCTCAATATTATACGATTTTTTTTCTCAAAAAGCAATGCAGGAGCCGCATGCAGAGTCCCATATCTGAGATATTTCTAAGAAATTCCTCAAGCACTGCACAGTACATCGATCACACAAAAATTTTCGATATTTTTCACTCTTAATGTATCTTTTTTTGTATTGTGTGACTTGGGTTACAAAATTTTCAAAAATAATATGATATAATACAGATGTCAACGGGAACTACGAAACGTCCTCCCCGACATTTTCCCCGTTGATCATCCCTCTATAGGAACGTTTCCCTGCGTTCCTCATTGTAAGGCAAATAACCCTTACATCCCATTTCTCAAGCCGCAGGTTTTTCCCGACCTGCGCGCATCCCTTTCCAGGAAAAAGAGCCGCTTGGCACCCCGCCAACGGCTCTTTTTCTATTTTCTTTTTTTATCCGATTTTATCCGAGTGCGACATCGAGCATCATCATGAGCGAGAAGCCCGCTGCGAACGAGATGACGCCCACATCCGAATGCTCCCCCTCACTCATCTCCGGAATCAACTCCTCGACGACGACGTAAAGCATCGCACCCGCTGCAAATGCGAGTGCATATGGCAGAATCGGCACGACGAGAGCCGTCGCGAGAATCGTGAGTGCCCCCCCGATCGGCTCTACTGCGCCAGATAGGACGCCGCCGCCGAACGCACGCCACTTCCCCATCCCCGCCGCACGCAGCGGCATGGATATGATCGCGCCCTCGGGAAAGTTCTGAATTGCAATGCCGAGCGAGAGCGCGAGCGCTGCGCCGAGCGTAATCCCCTCGCTGCCGCTCATCCACCCCGCATAGATCGCGCCGACCGCCATCCCCTCTGGGATATTGTGGAGCGTCACCGCAAGACAGAGCATCGTCGTCCGCGAGAGACGGCTGTGCGGCCCCTCTGCTTTCTTTGCGTTCATGTGCAGATGCGGGATGATGTGGTCGAGCGCAAGCAGGAAGAGGGTTCCTGCCCAGAAACCCACAACGGCAGGTACAAACGCAAGCTGCCCCATCTCCGCAGAGCCTTCCATCGCGGGGATCAGCAGGCTCCAGATCGACGCCGCAACCATCACGCCCGCTGCAAAGCCCGTCAGCCCGCGCTGCACGTTGCGGTTCAGCGCCCCCTTGAGAAAGAATACGCAGCCCGCACCGAGCGCCGTGCCGATGAACGGTATCATCAATCCTTGAAAAATATCCAACATAAGTGTTCACCTCATGACGGATATTATAGCACGTTCACTTCTTATTCACAAATGATAATTTTTTCAATAATATTGCAAAAAAGAGCGACTCCTCTCCCATAAGAGCTGAGCCGCTTCGTATGATTATTCCAACGTGACGATCTTATTCTTGAGCACGTAGACGAGTGCCTGTGTACGGTCATTGACCTTGAGCTTGTGAAAGATGCTCGTCAAGTGGTTCTTGACGGTCTTTTCGCTGAGGCCAAGAGCCTTGCCGATATCCTGATTCGAGAGCCCCTTTGCGATGCAGCCGAGCACATCCATCTCGCGCGGTGTGAGGCGTTCGCCGCGGCTCTCGTCCCAGATCTCCTTTGCCATGCGGCTGACATCGCCGTAGACCGCGGTGCTGCCAAAGAGGCGCTCCGCGAGCTTCGGATAGACGAATGGATTGCCCTCGTTGACCATGTGGATTGCCTTGATGAGGACGTTCGGCTCAACATCCTTCAGCAGGTAGCCGAGCGCGCCGTTCTTCAGGAGCTCGAGCACATAGTTGTCGCTGTCATGGATTGTGAGCGCAATGATCTTCGTGCGCGAGCGCGCCTGCTTGAGCTGCTTCGTGACATCGAGTCCCGTCAGCCCCGGCATATTGATGTCGAGCAGGAGGATGTCAGGCTTCAGCATGAGCGTGCGCGCGAGGGCTTCCTGTCCGTCCTCCGCTTCGCCGACGACCTCGAGATCATCCTCGAAGTTCAACACACGCTTGATTCCCTGGCGCAAAAGTGCGTGATCATCCGCAAGTAATATCCTGATTGCCACTGACATCTCCTCTTTTCCATGCATCCTGCATTTAGGAATCACTGATAATCACTGATTCCTTATATATCTATTCTTCATCCAACACGTGAGCTGTGAGAAAAATCATGAGTTCGGTCTCGGTCTTGCTCGTCCGCACGGAGCGGAAAAACGCGCCAAGTATGGGAATGTCTCCGAGAAACGGTATTTTTGAAAGCGATCGTGATTCATCACTGTCGATGAGGCCGCCGATCACCATCGTCTCGCCGTTTTTCAGACGGACGGTCGTGTCTGCACTCCGCTTCTGAAAGCGGTACGCCTTGAGATCCTCGACAAAGACAGGCGTGCTGACTTCTGTGTGCACACGCGCGACAATGTTGCCGTCTGCGGTGACACGCGGCGTATAGCGCAGGATGATTCCCGCCTCGCGGTAGTCAATGCCTGTCGTGGTGACGGTATTCGAGGTCGTCGTGCGCGGTACAGGTACCTCCGCGCCGATGTTGATGAGCGCCTCGTGTCCCTGCACTGTCGTGATGTTCGGACGTGCAAGCATCTTTGCCCTGCCGTCCGTGATGAGCGCGCGAATCGCCGCGGAGTAGTAGAACTCGAAGGGAACGCCCTCGGGTCCTCTGCCAAAGCGGATGATCCCCGGTGCGCTCGTCCCCTCGTTTCCAGCATTCCGCCCGCCAACCTCCCATGCGCCATCATCGCCGCGCCTAACACGCGGATACTGCGGGAGCGCTGACCATGACCAGTCCACGCCGAGTTCCTTTGCCGCCTGCTTAGAGATAGCAATGACACGAGCCTCAAGCGATACCTGCCGTGGAGCGACATCGAGTGCGGAGATAATTTCGCGCACGGAAAGAGCCTCAGATTCTGTCCCATAAAAGAGAAGTGTATTCGTTGCCCGATCGACGAGCACACGCCGCTGGGTATCAGAATCTGAGCCCTCATTCCATCTCTCTTCGTTATTTTTCGACACTATTGCCCGTTTTCCTTCACCTGTTAGGGATAAATTTGCAGCATGTGCCAATTCCTCCGGGTCGGCATAGCGCACGGTGTAGACGTGCACGCGCCGATTCTCCGTGCGTGCGTCTGCAGAAAGTGCAAGAAAGACCGAACCGTGCCGCTCGATGTGAATGCCGCGTGCGGCAGCCACGAGGCGCAGAACCTCCTCGCCCTCGCCTGTCAGATGCGCCGTCACCGCCCCCGCCACACCGTCGTCAACGATGAGGGGGATGTTCGCCATGCGTGCAACAGCAAGTAGAACGGCACGCACATCGCCGCCCGTCACGTCGATCGTCACGGGTGCGGCAGCGGCAGGAACGGAGAGGAGGAGTGTCCACACAAGAGCTGCTGCTGTCATCCATCGTTTCATACAGTTCTACTCCCTCGCTACCGTGATGCTGCCCGACATCGTCTCCAATGTCGCAGATGTGTCCGTCAGTCCTCGGAGGGTATGTCCCTCCCACGTCTCTCCAACGCTCAGTGCCGCGCCCTCTGTCCCCTTGCCGAGGATGGCGATGCGCACGCCGTTCGCATCCGTCACCACACCGCGCAGGACGAGCGGCGCGGGAGGAGGTGCGGGAGGAGTGCTTGCAGGTGAAGGCTGTGCCAGTGAAACAGGCTGCAGCGGTGAATGTCCGTCACCCTTGGATTTTTCTATGGCAGGAGAAGTCTCCGCAATCGCCTCATGCGCGTACGAAAAAGGATTGCGCAGCGGCATTTTCTGCGCCGCTGCAGAAAGTCCTGCAATCTCCGTTGCTGACTGCGGCACAGGCTCCTGTTGAAGTGTGACGACAGTCTCCGTATCATCTGTCCACAGGAGCGCAATGCCGCTGATTCCGCCCAAAAGAAATGCACCAATGAGCACCATCTGTCGCGCAGACAATTCGCGCAGACGCGCACGCCACATTTCGATCACAAGAACCTCCCGCTATTTCCTAAAACACAGAAAGGGACTGCCGCAGCAGCCCCTCCCCTCATGAAGGCATCCACCTTCGAAAATTTATCCCTTCAGCGCCTGAAGCTTCGGCCCCATGATCCGCTTGTACGCCTCCACACCCGGCTGATCGAATGCGTCCACATCCGCGAGCTCGCCCTCGTAGGCGACAGACATCGCAAGCAGGTAGAGCAGCTCGCCGAGATGGTACGGCGTCAGCTCCGGCAGAGCAAAGACGGCGCTGTATCGCTTGTTCGACGCAAGTGCGTCCGCGTTCGACTGACGCGCAACCTCGAGCGCCGCCCCCATCGTGACGCCCGCAATATCCGCGAGCTTCTTCACATCGGGGAAGACGTTCGGGATGACGAGATCATCCGCCCATTTATCCACGCGGATAAACTGCACAACCTTGTTGAGTTTGCCCTCCTGGTGCTGCTGCGTCTGTGCGTGCATATCGGTCGTGCCGACGGCGACAACCGGCGTGCGCCCGTAGCAGACCTCCTTGCCCTCCTTGTTGAACTGCTTTCCGAGGGATTCGGCAAGCAGCTGGATGTACCACTCGGAGACGGATTTCAGATAGTCTCCATACGGCATCATGACCTCAATGTCTCGCCCGTGCTTCTCCGACGCAGCAAACTTCAGCGCCGCATTGAGCATTGCAGGGTTCTGCCAGAGATCGTCATTCTGACATGCCTTGTCCATATCGCGTGCGCCCGCAAGGAAGCTCTCGATGTCAAAGCCGATGCACGCGGCAAGCGTCAGTCCGACCTCAGTGAACACCGTGAAGCGCCCGCCTACGCCGTCCGGCACAGCAAACTGCTTCCACCCCTTGTCCATCGCGAGTTTCTTCAGCAGCGTCGGCTTCGCCTCATTCGGGTCGGTGACCGCGACCACCTCGACCTCGATGTTGTCCGCCTTCATGAACGCGTCATACATGACCATGAAGTTCGACATTGTATCGAGCGTGCCGCCCGACTTCGAGATGACGAGGAGCATGATGCGCAGCGGCTGTCCGCCGTGCGTCTTCTTGATCTGCGCAACGTCTTTCAGATGATTGATGATGTCGCCTGTGCGGCGCGGGTCGATGTTGTTGCCGCTGAAGTAGATGCGCGGGTAGTTATTGCGCTGCTCGTTCGAGAGCGAGTTCCAAAGCTCGCCGCAGTGCACATCGAACAGTACCTTGTTCCCGAGGAACGAGCCGCCGATACCGAGCGAAATCACGACATCCGTATTCTGCTGCACATACTTGCCGAACTCCTTCAGCCGCGCAATCGACGCGGGTGAGTTGATATGCCCGTCTTCTATGTAGGGTGTCTGCGAGAAGAGCACCTTCTCAGGCTCGCCGTCCTTCGAGAGATGTGCACGGATGAAGCCGTTCTTGCGCATGACCTTCATCGCCTCATGCGCCTTCTTCAGATCCTCTGCGTAGAATGCGAGGTCGGCGTCCGTCACCTTGCCCTCGCCATAGAGATTGTCATAGTCAAATGTAAATCCGGATTTCAGTACAAGGCTCATCAAAAAACTCCTTCCTGTACCAGTACGCGATCAGGCACGAATCTCTGCAAGCAGTTCGTCCGTCTTTTCCTTCAGCAGTGCCTTATCCTGCCGCGTCTCGACGTTCAGGCGGATAACGGGCTCCGTGTTCGACATACGCAGGTTGAAGCGCCATTTATCAAACTCGATGGAAAGACCGTCCACCTTCGTCACCTTGCCGGAGGAACCGTACTTCGCCTCGATGCGATCCATGACCGCCTTTGCGTCCGTGACCTTGCTGTTGATCTCACCCGAGGTCGGATAGCGATCCATGCGCGCCTTCATCAGCTCGGAGAGCGTCTTGCCGCCCGATGCACTCATCAGCTCCGCCACGAGCAGCCACGGAATCTGACCGCTGTCGCAGTACGAGAAGTCGCGGAAATAGTGATGTGCGCTCATCTCGCCGCCGTAGATCGCATTGACCTTACGCATCTTGTCCTTGATGAACGCGTGACCACTCTTGCACATGACGGGCTTGCCGCCGAGGCTCTCGGCGATCTCGATCGTGTTCCAAATGAGACGCGGATCGTAGATCACGCTCGCGCCCTTGTTCTTCTTGAGGAATGCCTCGGAGAGGAAGCCGACCATGTAGTACCCTTCGATGAAGCCGCCCTTTTCGTCAAAGAGGAAGCAGCGGTCGAAGTCGCCATCCCATGCCACGCCGAAGTCCGCGCCCGTCTCGCGCACGACCTTTGCCGTCGCCTCGCGGTTCTCCTGCAGGATCGGATTCGGTACGCCGTTCGGGAAATTGCCGTCCGGCTCGTTGTAGACCTTGACCAGTTCGAACGGGAGGAACTTCTCCATTGCGTTGATGATGGGCCCCGCCGCGCCGTTGCCCGTGTTGACGACGATTTTGTACGGCTTCAGTTTGCTCACATCGACATAGGTAAGGATGTGCTTCACATACTCATCGAGTATGTCCACCTGCTCGATCTTGCCGGGCGTCGCTGCGGGTGCGGGATAGGTCTCGCCGACCGCCATTGCCGCAATGTCCTTGAGCCCCGTGTCGCTGGAGATCGGACGCGACTCCTCGCGCACGAACTTCATGCCGTTGTACTGCTTCGGATTGTGGCTCGCCGTAATCATGATGCCGCCACCGAGCCCGAGATGCGCCGTCGCGAAGTAGATCATCTCCGTGCCACACTGACCGATGTCCACAACGTCACAGCCCGCCTCCGTGAGCCCCTTTGCGAGTGCGTCGCTGATCGCAGGACCCGAGAGACGAATGTCATGCCCGATTGCCACCTTCTTTGCACCGAACAGCGTGGGGAAACTGCGTCCGACGCGGTATGCGAGCTCCTCGTTTACCTCGTCGGGATAGATACCGCGTACATCGTATGCGCCAAAACCTTTGTCTGTCACTGCCATGTAACGTCCCCTCCTCCATGGGAGCCCCTCGGCATCCCATAAACACCCCTGTGCTCCACCTGCAGCAGAACCATTGGGTCATAACAAAACACTATATAACATAGGGTAAATATTCGCCGCCCTTTCCTCCTTTTCCTCTCTCTCACATCAAAATCTTACGAACTTTTCTTGCCATTTTTTCCACGGATTGTAAATGTTTACAACGCCTGTGACTTGTGCTAGGATGAACGCACCATCCGAATTGATTGGGAAAGGCTGGGAATCTTATGGACGAAATCAATGCGCGCCTGATCTATCTCTTCACCGATCTGATCCTGCCACTCATCGTCGGCTATCTCCTCTATCAGCGTCGCCTCCTCTCGGACGCGGCCGTCAACCTGCTCATCCGCATCAATGTCATCGTATTCTTCACGCTGCTCTCGCTCTTCAGCTTCTGGGCGTTGCCGCTCACGCGGGATCTCTTCATTCTGCCCGCGTTCTTCGCGTTCATCATCCTCTTCCCGGGCTTCATCAGCTGGCGCTTTCTCGGACGGCGCTTTCACAGCCCTATCGACCGCGGCACGCATCTCATCTCCGCACTGCTCTCGAACATCGGCACGCTCGGCGGCATCTGTGCCTACATCATCTACGGAGAACGCGGCTTTGCCTATGCGCAGATCGGCGGCGCGTGCCAGAACCTCGTGCTCGTTCTGCTCGCATTCCCGATCGCACAGTACTTCTATCTGCTTCACAAGGCGCGTGGACGTGCGCCACGTCTCGAGGGGCGCGGCTTCCTCGGACTCCTCCTCTCGTGGAATCAGCTCAGCATCGTCGGCATGACGGCGGGACTCCTGCTGAACGCCTCGGGCATCGCTCGTCCGCCTGTCCTGTCGGATGCATTCGGCTGCATCATCCACATTGCGGCGTGGTTTGGCATGCTGCCCATCGGCTCGCTCATCAACTTCCGCCGCGCGCGCCATTTCGTCTATCTGACGCTCGACATGATCGCGCTCCGCTTCCTCGTCGTTCCCATTGTCACCTTCGCCGCCGCGCGCCTCCTCATCAGCGACCCGACCGTGCAGAACGCACTCGTGATCTTCGCGAGCGCCCCGGGAGCGATCAACGCGACGCTCACCGCGCGTCTCTACCATCTCAACGTCGACTATACGATTGCCGTCTTCCTCGTGACGACAGTGCTCTACCTCACCGTGCTTTTCCCCGCGACATTTTTCCTGTTTCGTTAGAAAGAAGCGTTTCTCTTGGACAATTCTGATTTCCGCATCATCTACCTATTCACCGACCTTCTCTCACCGCTCATCGTCGGCTACCTCCTCTATCGGCACGGCAAAATCTCCGATGCCCTTATCAGCCGCATCCTGCGCCTGAACGTCATCATCATCTACACCGTACTCGCGCTCATGAGCTGCTGGACGCTCCCAATCTCGTGGGATCTCGCACTCATCCCGATCTACGGCATCCTCATCGTCCTCGTCCCGGGGCTTGTCGGCTGGGCGTTCTTCATCCGCAAATATCATAGCCCGCTCGATCGCGGCGCATACCTCGCGAATGCGATGATGTCCAACATCACCACCCTCGGCGGAGTCTGCGCCTACATCATCTACGGCGAGCAGGGCTTTGCCTACGCGCAGATCATGGGTATCTTTCAGACACTGATGCTTGTCCTCGCCGTGTTTCCGATGGCACAGTACTACTATCTGCAGCATAAAAATCATGGGCGCGGCGGCAAGATTCACATGCGGTTTCTCGACATCTTCCTCTCGTGGAACCAGCTCAGCATCCTCGGCATGGCGGCAGGGCTCCTTCTCAACGCCGCAGGCATCGAACGCCCGCCCGCAGTCGGCACGGCATTCGAGGGACTGATCCACTTCGGCGCATGGTTCGGCATGCTGCCCGTCGGTGCACTCGTCAACCTACACCGTGCACGCCGTTACGCACCCTACACCCTCGACCTCTTCGCCCTGCGCTTTCTCATTCTGCCCGCATTCATGATGGCGATCACCTATCCATTCGTCCGCGACCCCGTCCTCCTCGGCGCGATCCTCGTCTTCTCCGTCACGCCGGGCGCGATCAACTCCGTCACGGCGGCGAAGCTCTATCATCTGAACGTCGACTACACGATCTCTGGTTTTCTCACCACGAGCATCGCCTTCTTCTTCCTCGTCTACCCTGCACTGTTCTTTTTCCTGCGCTGAACCTTATGCGAGGCATCACAAAAGCCCTGCCGCATTGCGGCAGGGCTTTCTGCATACTGTATGCGTTCGAACGGCAGATCAAATGCGGAAGCGCGAGATCTCGTTCTGCAGATCCGTTGCGATCTGCGCCAAGCTCTCGCTCGCCTCGGCGATATCTGCAAGCGCCTGCGTCTGCGTATCCACCGATGCCTCTGCCTCATCCGTCGTCGTATCGTTCTCTTTCGCCATATCCATCAGCTTCTTGCTGACGGCGGCAATCGCCTTATTCTTCTCCGTCAGCTTCTCCGCCGATGCGTTCAGCTTCGTCACAACGCTGTTCGCGCCCTCGACCGCCTCGGCGATCATGTCAAAGCGACGCTGGGTACGTCCGAGATTGACATTGCTCTCCTCGACAAGCTTCTTGGAGACCTCCATCGTATCGACTGCCTGCTGCGACTTCGTCTTGAGCTCACCGATGATGCCGTTGATCTCATCCGTAAAGCCGCGCGACTGCTCGGCAAGCTTGCGAATCTCCTCGGCGACGACGGCGAATCCGCGCCCTGCCTCGCCCGCACGTGCTGCCTCGATGGCAGCGTTGAGCGCAAGGAGGTTCGTCTGCTCGGAGATGGACTGAATCATCGCGCTCGCCTCTTCGATGCGCTCCGCACGCTCATTCGTCTCCTCGACCACGCGCGCGACCTCCTGTGTGGCATTGGCGGTCTCGGCGGACTTCTTCATCAGGTCGGCAAGAATCTCCGCGCCCTCGGTCTGGCGCTTGTGGATATTCACCGTCGCCTCGTTCATCTCCGTCATGACCTTGCGGTTGTCCTCGAGCAGCTGGAGGATTTCATCCGTATGATCGACCGCGTTCTGCGTGTCCGCAACCTGCACGCGCGCACTCTCGGCAATGTCGTGGATGCCCTTACGCACGGTCTCCGCCGAGTGCGCCGTGTTCTGCGCCGTTGCTGTCAGTTCCTCGCTCGTTGCCGCAACCGACTGGGACGCGCCGTTGATCTTGCCGATAATCTCGCGCAGGCTGTTCGCCATACGCCCGAGCGAGCGAACCATCGCACCGACCTCATCGGAACGCTCCAGATAGATCACGGCATGCTTGCCCTTCTCGCGATCCAGATCGAGATCGGAAAAACGTGTCAAAATATCCGTCACATCCCCAATGGGAACGATCAGACGCCGCTGGATGAACATTGCGAGCGCGATGACGAGTACCACGGTACAGATCACGGCAAGTACCACGGAGAAGATCACCATATCGCGCGCGGCACCGGTGAACTTATCCTTGTCCGTAATGGAGAAGATCGACCACGGCGTATCCACACCTGCAAAGTGGACGGAGCGGAAAATGTAGACCGAGTCCTTGCCCGTCGTCGGCGAAACCTGCGACTTGCTGTACGGAGCCTCCGAGAAGGCTTCCTTCTTTTCCTCCTCCGGAGACTGCATGATCGTGAAGGCGTTCTTCATGATCGACTCCGGGCTCGTCCCATGCGCGACGAGATCGCCCTCGTTGTCCATCAGCAGATAGATGTTGTCCGGCGTACTGACCTTGGCAAGATCCTCCTGAAGCTGCGTGACATCGAAGTCGAGCGAGAGCGCACCGACGAAGCGCCCATCCACAATGAGCGGCATGCCGATGGAGACGAGCAGAGCTTTTTTCCCGTTTACTTCGTCATAGTATGCCTCCGAGAGAACCAACTTCGATGTAGACTTCGGCTTCTGATACCACGTCTCGGTCTCATAACCCGTACAACCCTCAAACTCTATCGCATTCCCCTCACGGTTTGCATAGGGCATCATACGCCCGGACTCATCCGAAAGCGGATCTCCCACATGTGCCGCATCCTGTCCGTCGAAGGCGTTCGGCTCAAACACGACACCAATTCCTGAGAGATTGTCATTCGAAGCAGCCGCATCTGCAAGCATCTCGTTCAGCGCCTCGCGGCTGCGCGCTGCGGGCGGATGCTGCTGCATATACGTATAGATGCGCTGGCGCACATCCTCTCCCGACTGCTGGACAGACTCATAGCGGCTAATGACCGCCTTTGAACGCTCACCCAATTCGTTGTACTGCGCCACCGTCCCGATCTCGAGAAGCTCATCATAAGCTCTGTAGCCAACGAACGAGACAAGGATCGTCACCATCACAACAATCCCGATGAGCGTGATCGCGTTCAGCTGGAAGCCAATACCCCTTCCCCTTTTCTGCCCTTGTTCTTGCAAAATATTCTCTCCTTTCCCCAGCACCCGGCCATTCCGACACAGAACGAGGAGCACCTTGCCATAACCGTGCGCAAAGACAGCAGCGCATGCTGCCGTCAAAAATAACTTTAGTATACGATAATTTTAATTCGCCACATACTTATTTTTTCCTGCTAAGGAAAATTTTATTTGCGTTTTACGCACAAAAACAGCGACCCCATCGGATCGCTGTTTCTGTATGCCGTATTTTGTCATTAGAAAATATCGTCGTCCACATCCACTTCGCTCGAAAGTACTGTTCCCGTCACGGCGTCGATGCGGATCTTGTACTCGACGCTGCCCGCATAGCACTTCACCTTGTAGACCGGATGGACCATCAGCTGCGGTGCGGGCGCATTCGCTGCGTCGTCTGCCGGCGGTGCGGGCTGACCGTTTCCGGCATCCGGCGCCTGTGCCGGTGCTGCCTGCGGCATCATACCGGGATGCTCGCCGCGATCATGCATATAGCGTCCGTCACGGTGCTCCCTGTCATCGTGCTTTCCATCGCGCCAGTCATCATGTTTGTTTCCATGTTTGCCGTCACGATGATTTTTGTGATGCTTTCCGTCTCTGTCGTGATCCTTCTCCGTCAGATAGACGGAGCGGAAGTCCAGCTCCGTCTCGGACTTCCCGATCGCCTCCGCCGCAATCGACCGCACATGATCCTCGTCGATCAGAACCAGACCGCGCTGCTCTGCCTGCGCTGCGACCATCTCCGAATGCGCCTGCTTTTCGGCGACCGAACGAGCCTCTGCCTGACGGTGGTGGTAATATGTGCCGCCCGCAGTGACAACGCCGACGAGTACGGCGAACGCCACTGCCTTTTTGAGACGCGCGGGGGTGAAGATATTCGTGACCTGATTCTTGACATTCTGCATTTCCATGATGTTTTCCTCCTCTGCCTTTCGGCGTTCATGTTTGTGTTTATCATTGCTGATGGGTACATCATACGGGGAAAGTTTAAACAAAGTGTAAACACAAAAATAACTTTTTTGAAATTCCTCACAGCGCGCAGATTTTTTTCGCATTTCGGTTATAATAGGTCTGTTTATTGTGCCCCTTCCACCGCATTGCGATCCCCCTCCCCCGTCAAACGGGGGAGGCTTTGAGTTACAGCGTATTAGCTTCCCCCGTCGAAACGGGGCCTGTGCGCGGAACGTGTAGAAGTGGCGAGCTTGCGAGCCGATAGGGGCGCCTCGCACTCCCCAACGGAAAGTGAGGTTCTCCATGCATCTACGCGACTTGTCCCTCAAGAAAAAACTGCTCGTGACGAACGCGCTCATGATCGTCATCCCGATTGTCGTGCTCATCGCCATCGGCGCGGTGCTGCTCGGCGGTCTGCGCCACGCGGGCACCCTGCAGCAGCAAGCACTCGCCCTCCTCTGGCCGGAGGAGGGGCGGACGCTCTCCGTGCAGGTCGCACTCAGCTCTCTGCGCGCCGAGTCAGAGAAACGCAAGTTCAAGCTGGATAATATCGAACGCGACATCCACGTCCTCGAAGGAGCGGGGGTGCGCATTCTCACCGTGGCAAAGGAGAAGGACAGCGCCTATCTGACGCCCGGGAGCAATCCGGATGAGCTTCAGCACATCGTTGCACGCAAATGCGGCGTGCGCGGCTCCGCGCTCAGCTGGGACATGGACGGTCTTGTCTTCCGCTATGAGGGTCTGCGCAGCGGTACAGTCATCATCGGCGTCGGCGATGTACCCATGATGCGCGGCGATGAACCGCCGCCGATTTCGCACGATACGCGAGACTTCATCCTGAACGCCGCACTCATCCTCCTCATCCTCACGACCTCGGCGGGCATTCTGCTCCTCGGTCGCTACCTCGCGCGCCTCCTCTCCGCGCAGATTCTCACCCCGCTCGAGGAGATGCGCCGTGCGGCGGCCGCAATCCAACGAGGCGATCTGAGTCATGAACTCCCGCCGATGGGCAGCGACGAGGGGGGCGCAACCTGCCGTGCATTCGACGAGATGCGCAGGGAGCTCCTGCGCGCTCGCGTGCGTGAGGAGCGCGAGGAGGCACGGCGCAGAGAGCTCTTCATTGGCATCCTCCACGACATCGCAACCCCGCTCACCGCGATCAAGGGCTACGCGAGCGGCATTCTCGACGGCATTGCACGCACGCCCGAGAAGCAGCGCACCTACGCCGAACGCATCAGCCAATCCGCCGCAACAATGGAGCGCCTGACGACGCGTCTGCGCGAGTTCCTGCGCCTCGACACGGATGATCTGCCGCTCACATGGGAGACGGTCAGCGCAAGGGATTTTCTCACAGAATACATCCATGAACACGCCCCCGCCCTTGCCGAGGACGGCGTGCATATCTTGATGGAGAAGACGAATACAGCGGCAAAGATACGGATTGACCGCGGGGAGTTCGCCCGCGTTCTCAAAAATCTGTGGGAGAACAGCAGCAAGTATCGGCGCGGCGCAGAGGTACACGTATGTATGTCACTCAGCGAAGAAGGACGGCAGCTCGCCATCCGCTGCGATGACGACGGCATCGGCGTCGATGCTGCAGAGCTGCCGAAGCTCTTTGACAGCTTCTACCGCACGGACACGGCACGCACGAACGTCGCGGGCGGCAGCGGGCTGGGGCTTGCCATCGTACGGCGGATCATGACAGCATTCGGCGGCAGCGTGCGCGCAGAAGTGTCGACCGAGGGAGGGCTGTGCATCGTGCTCCTCCTGCCCATTGCAAGCGAGGGAGATATGAAATGAAAAAGATATTACTGGTTGAGGATGATAACGACATCGCTGAACTCGAGCGCGACTATCTCGAGGCGAGCGGTTTCGCCGTCGACATCGTATCCGACGGCGACGAGGGCAAGCGCCGCGCGCTCACGGGCGAGTACAGTCTCCTCCTGCTGGATGTCATGCTGCCGGGTGCAGACGGCTTTGCCATCTGCCGCGATGTCCGCAAGACGCTCGACATCCCGATCCTCATGGTCTCGGCACGCCTCGAGGACGTGGACAAGATCCGCGCGCTTGGTCTCGGCGCAGATGACTACATCGTCAAGCCGTTCAGCCCGAGCGAACTCGCCGCGCGCGTCAAGGCGCATATCACGCGCTATGAGCGCCTCAAGGGCGGCGCACAGACGGCGCCCACCGTCCTGCGGTTTGGCGCGCTCGAGATCCAGCCGTGGACGCACCGCGTCTTTGTCGCGGGACGCGAGGTACATCTCGCCGCACGCGAGTTCGATCTGCTCCTCTTTCTCGCGGAGCACCCGCAGATCGTATTCAGCAAGGAGACACTCTACGACCGCGTCTGGGATCTGGACGCGATGGGCAATACCTCCACCGTCTCCGTCCACATGAACCGCCTGCGCGAAAAGATTGAGGACGATCCGTCGCACCCGCGCTGGCTTCAGACCGTCTGGGGCGCAGGCTACCGCTTCAATAGCGAGGCGACGGAGGAGGAATGAATTTTTGCGTGAGGATATTTTGCCAAATCCTGTTTTTTTGTTATAATGGGAAACGGTCTTTATCGAATATCAATCTATATAGGGAGTGTATCTAACTCATGACAGCAACCGCATGGTCGATTCTGCCGCCGATCATCACCATCGTCCTCGCGCTCTGGACGAAGGAAGTCTATATGTCGCTCATCATCGGCATCTTCTCGGGCGCAATGCTCTTCGCGGGCGGGAATTTCCTGCAGGCGACGCTCACGATGTTTCAAGTCATGGCGGACAAGGTCGGCAGCAATGTCAACATCCTCGTCTTTCTCGTCATCCTCGGCATCCTCGTCGCAGCCATCACGCGCTCGGGCGCAATGAACGCCTACGGCGAGTGGGCGACGCGAACGATCAAGGGCAAGCGCAGCGCCTCCCTCGTCACCGTCCTGCTCGGCATCGTCATCTTCATCGACGACTACTTCAACTGTCTCACGGTCGGCACGGTCATGCGCCCTGTCACGGATAAATTCCAGATTGCGCGCACGAAGCTCGCCTACATCATCGACGCGACCGCCGCGCCGATCTGCATCATCGCCCCCGTCTCGAGTTGGGCGGCGGCAGTCGGTTCCTCGCTGCCCGAGGACAGTCACATCGACGGCTTCATGCTCTTTCTGCAGACGATTCCCTTCAACCTCTACGCATGGCTGACGATTCTCTTCATGCTCTTTGTCATCTGGACGGGGCGCGACTTCGGGGCAATGCGGCAGAGCGTAGAGAAGTCAAATGTTCATTTCGAGATTCCGAAGGAGTATCAGGACACGGCGGAGGCATCTGCAAGCGCAGCGAGCGAGGGGCGCGGCAAGATGATCGACCTCATGCTGCCGCTGCTCGTCCTCATCGGCGCGTGTATCTACGGCATGCTCTACACGGGCGGCATCCACGAGGGCAGGAGTATTGCGGACGCATTTGCCAACTGCGACTCGTCAAAGTCGCTCGTGCTCGGCTCGTTCATCGCATTCGTCTTCACGGGGCTGCTCTATCTACCGCGCCGCGTTGTCTCGTTCAACGTGTTCTGCGACAGCTTCGGCTGGGGCTTCAAGGCGATGACCCCCGCCATCTTCATTCTCTGCCTCGCGTGGACGCTCTCGGGTATCTGCAGCAAGGAGTACCTTGACCTCGGTGGCTTCGTTGGCTCCGTCGTCTCGGCGAATGCGGGCGTCGTCATGTTCCTGCCGCCGCTCTTCTTCCTCGTCGCAGCAGGGCTTGCCTTCGCGACGGGCACGAGCTGGGGCACGTTCGGCATCCTGATTCCGATCGCCATTGCCGTCCTCGGGCAGACAGCTCCTGACATCCTCGTCGTTTCCGTCGCCGCCATCCTCTCGGGCGCGGTCTGCGGCGACCACGCCTCGCCCATCTCGGATACCACCATCCTCGCTTCGGCGGGCGCACAGTGTCACCACCTCGACCATGTATCGACACAGCTGCCCTACGTCGGCGTCGTCGCCTCCTGCTCCCTCGTCGGCTACATCGCCGACGGACTCACGGGCAACGGCTACATCGGCCTCGCCGTCGGCATCGCTACCCTCGCCCTCACAATGGCAGCAATTTCCACACGCGTGACATCTGCAGAGAAGTAAATACGATCTACTAAATACAAACGCCGCCGATGAGGTACAACCCCATCGGCGGCGTTATGTATTATACATTACTTTTTTCAAAAAAACTATCCAGATTCTATGTGTATCCGGTAGCAAAAAGACTCAAAGCATTAGGCTCTCGCCATCTGTTCAACTTCCTCAAGCGGCAGCTGGGTCGCTGCGGCAATCTGGGAAATCGTCAATTTTCCCAAGGAAATCAACGCCAGCGCCGTTGCACGAGCCGACTCCAACCGTCCCTCGGCACGCCCCTCTTCCATCTTCTTCTCTCCAAACTTTTCCATCAGTTCGCACATGGTATTTACCCCCTCCACTTCCGCCTTAAAGTAACTGGCGCGTTTTGCAAGTTCCTTGTAGTGCATCTGCTCCGCACGCTCACAGAAGAAATCCTGCATCAGACGACCGAGAGGCGTGTCCTCACGATTCGCCCCGTTCACATAGAGAATATGCGCGCCGTCGTCAAACGGACGTTGAAGCTCTTGAATGACGCGCTCCACATGGTAGAGTGGATGCCCCGCGCGGTATATGTCATTCTCCGTGATAAAGATCACCCACGTTTCGGGCAGTGCGGAGAATTTTGCAGATTTTTCCAGCTCACGCGTATCCATCATGCTGCTGTTGTATCCCGCACGACGCGCGACTGTACCCTCGTTTGCCCGCTGAACCTCGCAATCGTAGAGCTTCCCATCGCTGTCCTCAGCGAGCACATCGAAACGAACGCCGCGTCCATAGAGATTATCAACGCTCTGCTGTGTAACGACACGCTTTACCACGAGATCGTCCCGATCAAGGAAGATGCGCAACAGAAGCTGCATTCCCTCGGTGTTGTTGTCGAAACATACATTGAAAAACGTGTCATCTATCAGACGGAGTTTCTGAATCAATGCAAGATATTCCGCCGGAACATTCTTCTTGATAATACTCATTGATTCGCCTCTTTCTCCTTTGATACTATCATATTATGGGAAACAAGGGTTCTTGTCAAGAATGAAAATTTCGACTCATCCCATTCCTCCATGAGACAGCAAAACGCTCCTTGCAGACGGCAGTCATGCACATCTGTAAGGAGCGTTTTTCAATGTCAGGTTTTTACCCGCGTGTCTTGCCACCCGCGACGTTGTAGGTAACGCCGTGGATGTAGGAGGCGCGCTCGGAGGCGAGGTAGGCGACGAGGTCGGCGACCTCGGAGAGTTTGCCGCTGCGTCCGAGCGGCGTGGTCTTCGTACTCGCGTACCCCTTGCGCAGGTCATCGACGGTGATGCCGCGCGTGTAGGCGAGTGCTTCCTCATAGGCGAGAGTGCGGAGCCCCGTTGCCTCGAGGATGCCAGGTGCGACGCCGATGACGCGTACGCCGTACTTGCCGAACTCCTTCGCCCACGAACGCGTGAAGGAGTTGACGGCATTCTTCGTTGCAGCGTAGATGCTCTGCCCCTCAGAGCCCTCAATGCCGCTCTCGGAGCTCATGTTGATGATCACGCCGTGTCCCTGTGCGACGAGCTCGCGTCCGACCGCCTGTGCGCAGAGGTAGACTCCCTTGAGGTTGACTGCCGTGACCTTGTCGAAGACGGCGTCGTCCAGCTCGTACTTCCCATGCGGATCCTTCGGGTCGACGAGGAGGCGCGGGATGTTGATGCCCGCGTTGTTGACGAGGATGTCAATCGCACCGAACGTCTTCTTCGCCTCTGCGACCATTGCCTCGACGCTCTCGCGCTTCGTGACATCGGTGACAACATAGAGAACCTTGCCGTTCTTTGCATCAAATGCGGGTGCCTCCGGGTTCATATCGCAAACAACCACGTTCGCGCCCTGTGCCAGGAACTCCTCCACAACGGCCTTACCGATGCCCGATGCACCGCCCGTGACGATGGCCGTTTTTCCTTCGAGATTCAACCAACTCATAATAGATTCTCCTTCTGCACTGCTCTGTGTTCAGCGAAAAACTTAGCTCTCGTAGAGGCCTGCACTGGCAATCCACGCAATGATGACGGCGAGAGGACCAGTCATGAAGCGCGAGTAGAGGACAGCGGGCACACCGATCTCAACGGTCTTGGCATCCGCCTCGGCAAGTCCGAGTCCGACGGGGATGAAGTCACAGGCGCACTGTACGTTGATGGCGAAGACCGCGGGAAGCGCAAGGTTCGGCGGGATGTGCCCGAGGCCGATCTCGACGCCGATGAGAACACCGACAACCTGCGCGATGACCGCCCCTGGTCCAAGGAACGGGGAAAGGAGTGGGAAGGAGCAGATCAGCGCGAGGATGACGAGCCCGATCGGCGACGCGGCAAGCGGCGAAACGAAGTGCGCGACGAAGTCGCCAAAGCCCGAACCGAGGATGACACCGATGAGCATGGAGACGAATGCCATGAAGGGCAGGATCGTCGTGATAAGCGTGTTGATGGACTCACGGCCTGCCTGATAGAAGGTAGCAACGATGCCGCCCATTATCTGCCCGACCTTTGCCATGAGGCTGCCGGACTGCTCCGTGATCTTCTTCGAGGTATCATACTTCGGCTTGTTCTCTTCTTCTGCGAGCGCTGCGGCAGGTGCTGCTGCAGGAGCTGCCGTGCCGTCGATGAATGCGATGTTCGCGGGCTTTACTGCCGAGACGTAGATGTCCTCTTTGATGTACTGGGCAAGGGGTCCCGAGGGTCCCGTCTGCTTGATGTTGACGGTAAAGATGCGCTTCTGCGGATAGATGCCGCAGCGCAGCGTGCCGCCGCAGTCGATGACCGCCGCGAGGATCTCATCCTCGGGAACACTGGTCTTGAAGCCGTCCACGACCTCCGCACCCGTCATTTCGCCGAGGCGTACGGCAACATCCGAGATCACACCGCCCGTGATGTTGACGATCTTGTTCTTCTTCTCATCCGGCGTAAGGGTCAGCGGGCCGCCAAATCCGCCCGAGCCTGCCGACACGATGACGCTCTTGTATTCGCTCATGATAATTTCTCCTTTCGGCTTTCCTTACGACTTGAGGACGGCGGGTTCTTTGCTGAGCTTTACGCCCTGCTGACGTTGGACATAGGCGACTGTGAAGTCTGTGAGCCAGCCGCGCAGGAAGTTGACGATGAGTCCGACGAGCAGATAGCGAAGCGCCAGATCTGTGTACGGAAGACCGAGGGTCGTAATGCCGTTTGCAACGCCGAGGAAGACGAACATCTCACCGGGGTTGACGTGCGGGAACATACCGTTCATCGTGTGGCATGCAGACGAAGCTGCTGCATAGTAAGAGGGCTTGTAATACTCGGGCATGAATTTGCCGAGCGAGAGCGCCATCGGGTTGCAGAGGAAGAACACGCCGATGAACGGTAGTACAACGTAGCGAGAGATGGGATTGCCGGCACAGAGGTGGGCAAATCTCTCAACGCGCTCATTGCCGACAAAGAGCACGATCGCATTCATCGCGACGAGCAGGCAGACAAGGGTCGGGATGATGCCCGTGACCCACCCGATCAGGGTTTCGCCGCCCTTGTTGAACATGCCGATGAATCCCTCGGCAAAGAGAATCAGAGTATCCATGTGTTTCTCCTTTCAGTGGAAACAAAGCCTTTATGCATGACTGGCAAGGGTCTCGCCCTGCTCCTGATAGATGATGTACTCCTCACGGGCACCGAGCACGGCGCGGCGCGTCTGACGGTCATAGCCCGCGACGCTCTCCTCGTCGAGATCGAGCAAATTCTTGCCCGTGAAGTCCTCAAACGGGCGAAAGCCCGCAAATACGGTGACGCCCTTCATGATCTCGCCGCGCAGAATATTGCACTCTGCATCAATCACAAAGAGGACAATCGCCCCCGCAACGAAGCGCCCCTTCGCCTTGCCGATGGCAACGCGCCCTTCGCGGCGCATCTCCTTCACATGTGAGGCAAAGCGGCGGAACTGCAGAATGCTCAGAACCAGCTGGAGCACCCACATGCCTACGGCAATCAAAACAAGCCAGAGCATTCTCATCGTTCCTTTCTTATCTGTTCACTCGTTCAGCAGAATCTTCGCTGTCTCCTCATCTGTGATGAGGACGTTGATGTAGCGCCCGCGCAGTGCGCCGAGGATGGCGGGTACCTTCTCGCGTGACGCCGCCATGCCGATGCTGTAGTCCAGCGCACGGAGGCGCTCGAGCTCAACGGCGATGATGCGATCCTGAAACTCCGTCTGGACGGGATGCCCCTCGATGTCATAGAACATGGAGCAGATCTCTCCGACCACGCGCTCGCGCAGGAGGCTTTCGATCGCCTCGCGACCGAAGCTGCCCATCCAGACGAGGTTCGAGGACTTTACAGGTGCGCCGATGCCGACGATGCCGATGTCGAGCCGCGCCCAGAGATTCATGATCTGCTCGAAGTTCACATCCTGCCGGATTGCCGCCGCAATCTCTGCCGTGCGCGCAATCGCGGGGGCGTAAATGTAGTGGCTGCGTCCGCCGAATGCGTTTGCGAGTTCGTAGCAGAGCGTGTTCACGTGGAGATCGCTGTCGAGGCTCTCAGGCCCGCCGTCAAGCGGTACGAAGTCGGCATTGACGGCAGGCAGACGCTCTGCCGCCGCATAGCGCGTCAGCTCACGGATGCTCGTCCCCCATGCGAGTCCGATGGTCTGACCGTCGGCGACGATCCGCCGCAGAAGACTGAGCCCCGCCTGCGCCATGCGCCGCTTGACCTGTTCGAGATCGATGCTGTGTGCGACGACGTATACCTCTCGGAGTCCGAAGCGTCGTTCGAGTGCGCTCTCGAGCTCCTCGTTGCTGTCCGTCTCCACGCTGATGCGTACAATCCCGGCCTGGAGGGCACGTTTCAGATACTTGCTCACCGTTGTGCGGTCAACGCCGAGACGTGCCGCAATCTCCCCCTGTTTCAGACCGTCGGTGTAGTAAAGGTTTGCCGCCTTGATAAGGATCCGTTTATCCACGGCCTGCATATTGTTTTCCTCCCGAGAGTATTTACCTTCATATTTGTGATTATTTAGCGCTTTTGTCATCCTGACAAAGTGAATATACTGCGAATCTCAATCTATGGCAAGAAAAAACGCCGTGAATTTTGCATTCCACAGCGTTTTTCGGTCATTTTCAGTTTTTATCGTCACATACGTGAAGTATTCATCTCATAAGTGACGATGTCTTCTCACTTATCCATCATCGCATACATCCATTCCTGCAATACACGGGCATGGTTGACCGCGGGATCTTTCGCCCCATAGAGCAACGTTACATTTGCCCCTGCTGCAAGATGTTCAGCTACTGTTACCATATGAGTTGGTGCAGCCCTTCCTGTCGAGAGTTCCACGCGATATTTCACAGCAAATTCCTCAAAATGCTCCGCCTTGTGTCCAAACCACGTACGGAGTTCCGGCGAGGGGGCAATATCCTTCCACCAGTCGTCGAGCGCCGCACGCTCCTTGGATATGCCCCGCGGCCAGAGGCGGTCAACGAGCACACGAAAGCCGTCATCTGCAGACATTGCCTCATAAATACGTTTGATTCGAATCTCAGCCATTCAGCCCGCCTCCCGTTCCATATACTCGCGCACGGAGTCGGTCTCTCCCGAGCGCAGGGCATCGATTATGCGGTTGATGCGCGGCGGCGATGTCCACGCGAGTGGGAGAAAGCAGTCCGCACAGCCATTATACATTGCATGCAGGTCGTTCTCCGCATCGCGGCGCAGGAGCGCGTACTCCGCCTTACGGCGTTCGTAGCGGCGGCCGGCACGCAGATAGCCGACAGTGGTGACCGCGCCCCAGAGCACGAAGTAGTATGCCCAGATGAAATCCGGCAGGAATGGGGAGAGAGGGAAGTAGACGAGTGCTGCGACCAGTCCGCCGACGAGCAGCCAGAGCACAAAGGACGGACGGTGCAGACCGCTCTCGATGTAGTCCAGATCCTCAACAATCTTGTAGAGGTTGCTGTGCTGAACGAAGTAGTCCTTCAGGCGCTCTAGTCCGTCGATCTGCGCTGTGCGTTCGTCGGGGATCGGTACGGGTTCGTTCAGCACAATCTCTGCGGGCATTTTGCGCCGATGTTTGTCCGCCGTATCAGCAATGAAGTTCCATGTTTCGAGTTCATCGTCGATCAGCGCCCGCTCGCCACAATGCGGGCAAATACGCGTCAGCCCTTCAATTTTTTCGCCGCATTCTTTGCAGATCATATGATATTCCTCCTTGCTGTCAAAATTTTATTACATATTCTAACACAAATTTATTTTTTTGTCTAATGAAAAAGACGGTATACAAGAAAGGGACACACACAGTTTGTGCATGTCCCTTGGCATTCCATTATTATCCTCTTCTGCGCCTCGAACGATACCCAATCCACAGCACGAGCAGCCATGCGGGCAGGATCGGCACGGCAAGCTGCATGCCCGGAATCTGCGCCATCATGACGACAACGCCGATGAGGAAGACGAGACAGAGATAGTTGATCCACGGGCAGAACGGTGCACGGAATTTGATCGGCGTTCCTTCGCGCTCCATCTTGCGACGAAATTTCAGATGTGTCACAACGATCGTCACCCAACTGATGACGGCGGCGCAGGTCGCAATCGAGATGAGATAGAGGAATGCATCCCCCGGGAAGAAATAGTTGAGGAATACAACAATGAGCGTAAAGCCCGAAGAAATCAATATGCCGAGCACGGGCACACCGCGCACGGAGAGACTCCTCAGCACCTGCGGCGCGTCCCCGCGCTGCGCCAGTCCGTAGAGCATACGGCTGTTGCTGTAGATCGCAGAGTTGTAGACGGAGATTGCCGCCGTCAGCACGACGAAGTTCAGAATATGCGCGGCGGCGGGAATGCCGACGTTCTGGAAAATCTGCACGAAGGGGCTTGCCTCCATGCCGACCTCGTTCCACGGCCAGAGTGCCATAAGCACCGCCATCGTGCCGACATAGAAAATCAGGATGCGCCAGATGACCTGATTGATCGCCTGCGGGATTGTGAGGTCGGGATCCTCCGCCTCACCCGCCGTGATGCCGATCAGCTCGATGCCGCCGAACGAGAACATGACGACAGCGGTGCCGAGGAAGAATCCCCACCATCCGTTCGGCAGAAATCCGCCATGCTCCCAGAGATTGCTGACGTTCTCGGGGAACGGCGCACCTGTAACGAGCAGCCAGCCGCCGAGTCCGATCATGAGGACAATCGCAGTGATCTTGACGAGTGCCATCCAGAACTCCAGCTCACCGTATGCGCGCACATTCGTCAGGTTGAGCGCGGTGATGACAGCAAGGCAGATGAGCGCCGAGAGCCACTGCGGGAGGTCGGGCAGCCAGAAATTCATATAGATGCCGACCGCTGCAAGCTCCGCCATGGAGACGATGATGTAGTTGAACCAGTAGTTCCAGCCGGAGAGAAAGCCCGGAAAATCGCCCCAGTATTTGCCCGCGTAGTGACTGAACGAGCCAGAGACCGGCTCATCGACCGCCATCTCGCCGAGCATGCGCATGATGAAGAAAATCATGATGCCGCCGAGGAGATAGGCGAGCATGACCGCAGGACCCGCGAGCGCGATTGTGGACGCTGAGCCGTAGAAAAGTCCCGTCCCAATTGCACCGCCGAGTGCGATCATCTGGAGATGTCTGTTCTTCAGCCCGCGCCGCAGGACGGGCGGTGCTTCCTTTTCCTGCATAAAGACTCCTTTATCCACGCTGACGTTCCTTGAGCGCCTGCTCCACTTCGCGTTTTGCAGACTTCGCCTTGAGCGTCTGGCGCTTGTCGTAGTTGTGCTTGCCGCTTGCAAGCGCGAGTTCCAGCTTTGCCCGCCCGCGCTTGAAATAGACCTTCAGAGGGACGAGGGTCATGCCCTTCTCGCGCGTCTTGCCGAAGAGTTTCAGAATCTCCGCCTTGTGCATGAGGAGGCGGCGGGGGCGCAACGGGTCGTGGTTGAACTGATTGCCCTGCTCGTATGGGCTGATGTGCATATGGTCGAGGAATACTTCCCCGTTCTTGATGTAAGCGTAGCTGTCGCGCAGATTCGCGCGTCCTGCCCGCAGGGACTTGACCTCCGTCCCGACGAGCTCCATGCCCGCCTCATAGGTCTCGTGGATAAAGTAATCATGACGCGCCTTGCGGTTCTCGCAGGCGATCTTGATGCTTTCGTTCTTCTTTCCCATAGAAATTCCTCACTCGGCGTTGCCGGTGCCGCCCTCCGTCTTGCGGTTCATGCGGCGCGCGGGACGCGGGGCGCGGCGCGGTTTCTCCGTGCTCTCTGTCTCCGGACGCGGCGCACGATAGCTCGGCGAATCTGGCCAGACGGCGCTATTCAGCCCCGTTACCTTAACGCGGTGGTAGTCGCGCGGACCGCGCTCCTCACCATAGCGGTCATTTCCTCTGCCGCGCCCGCGATTGCGCTGCTCCATGCCTGTCTGCTGTGCGCGTGCGGGATGCTGCCCGCACGTGCCGTCCGCCCTCTGTGCAGCTGCACGCAGCTTTGCGGGCACGCTTGCCGCCGCTGTGCGCGCCGCACGCTCGCCCTCCTGCACGCGTTTGCCCTGTGTGCCGTGTGCGCCGCGCGTCTTCTTACGGCGCTCGGCGGGCGTTGCGGCGACATCCGCGATAATTGGCTCATGCCGTTTCTCATTCTTCTTTTTACGGGAGCGACGTCCGCGCCCGTCTTTATTTTTTTCACCCTCCGCCTTCGGCTTTACTGCAGTTTTCGCAGGTTTCGCCATATTCGGCTCGTAAACGCCGTTGTCCTTCAACACGAAGTCGAGCGTCCGCGCCTGTACGTCCGCACGCGTGATGATGATGGTCACGGCATCGCCGAGACGGTAACGCGTGCCCGTTCGCTCGCCGACCATTGCATACTGCTCCTCGACGTAGCTGTAGTAGTCGTTCACCATCGTCGAGACGTGGACAAGCCCCTCGACGCCGTTCTCGAGCTCAACAAAGATGCCGAACGCCGTGACGCCGCTTATGATTCCCTCGAAGGTCTCACCGACGAACTGCGCCATGTACTCAATCTTCTTCATATCCGTGGTCTCGCGCTCCGCCTCGATGGCAATGCGCTCGCGCGCGGAGGAATGCTCCGCCGCCTCGGCGAGGGTCGCGCGCAGCCGCTCCCGCTTCTCGAGCGGGATATGCCCTGTCGCAAACGTCTCGCGCAGGAGGCGGTGGACAAGGAGGTCGGGGTAGCGGCGAATAGGCGAGGTGAAATGCGTATAGTAGCGCGCGGCAAGCCCGAAATGTCCGAGACTCGCCGTTGCATAGCGCGCCTGCTGCATGGAGCGCAGCGCGACAGCACCGATGATGCGCTCCTCGGGCGCGCCCTTCACATGGTCGAGCACCTGCTGAATGTCGCGCGGGCGCACCTTGCCGTCCTCGTCGATGTGGAGGCGCAGCCCGAGCGCGGCGAGGAGACTCTGGAAGCGCTCGATCTTCTCCGTGTTCGGCGTCTCGTGCACGCGATAGACGAACGGCTCCTCCTTCAGTTCCATATGGCGTGCAACCGTCTCATTTGCAACAAGCATGCACTCCTCAATGATGGACTCGCCGATCGAGCCCGTGCGCTTCACGAGCGCAACGGGATGTCCCTCGGCGTCGAGCTTTACCTTGATCTCGGGCAGCTCGAAGTCGATCGAGCCGCGGCGGTGGCGCTTTGCGCGCAGTGCCTCACGCAGACGGCGCAGCGTCTCGAGCATGGGGCGGATGTCCTCGTTGTCGGAGACAAACGGTTCCTCGCCCGCAAGCACGCGGTTCACGAGCGTATAGGTGAGGCGGCGCGCAACGTGGATGACGCACGGCACGATCTCGTAGCTGCGCACCTCGCCGTCCGCACCGATCTCCATCTCGCACGCCATCGAGAGGCGGTCAACGCCCTCGTTCAGGCTGCATATGCCGTTCGACAGTTCCTTTGGCAGCATGGGGATGACGCGGTCGACCAGATAGACACTCGTCCCGCGCCGCGCCGCCTCGTTGTCGAGCGGCTCGCCCGCGCGGACATAGTGGCTCACGTCCGCGATGTAGACGCCGAGGAAGAAGCCGCCGTCCTTCTCATACGCATAGATGCCGTCGTCGATGTCCTTCGTATCCTCGCCATCAATCGTGACAATGGGGAAATCGCGGCGGTCACGCCGTCCCGCATACTCCTCCGGCAGCGGATGCGTCGGACAGTGCGCGGCTGCCTCCGCCACAGCGGGCGGAAAGTTCTCATCGAGATCGTAGGCGCGCATGACGGCGAGCACATCGACCCCCGGGTCGCCCGTCTTGCCAAGCACCTCGATGACGCGCCCCTCGGCGCTGCGGCGCTCCTCGGGCCACTTCGTAATCTCGACGACAACCTTGCTGCCTGTCTTTGCGCCGCCGAAGTCCTTTTTCAAAACAAAGATGTCGCGCCCGATCTTCGCGCTGTCGGGCGTCACAAAGCCAAACGCCTTGCTGCGCTCGAATGTGCCGACAATATGCGTGTTCGCACGCTCGAGGATGCGGATGATCTCGCCCTCACGCGCACGCCCCGGCGTCTCGGACGGCGTAACGCGTGCAACCACGCGGTCGCCGTGCATGGCGGTCGTGAGCGCAGAGCCGGGCACGAATACATCCGACTCGTCCTCCGTCGCGCGCACGTCGGGGATGATGAAGCCGAAGCCCTTCGGCGACATAGAGAGCCGCCCGACAACGAGGTTCATGCGGGTCGGCAGCCCGTAGAGTCCGCTGCGGTTACGGATGATCGCGCCCTCCGCCTCAAGTGCCGCGAGGGCAGACGAAAGAAGCTGCTCCTCCTCATCGGGCAGCCCGAGTCCCGTCCGCACCTCAGCCTCGGGCAGCGGGCGATAGGCGTCCTCCCGCATAAAGGCGTGTACGCGCTCTTTCAGTGTATCCAGTTGTTCCTGTTCCATAATTTCCTCGTTTTCCCGTTCCTATTTCCGTTCCTACAAAATTTACAGAGTATCCCCCGTCAAAAACGCCGTCGTGCGCACAAAGACGCGCTCCCTGACCCCCGTATCGAGCGGCAGCAGATGCCCCGCATCGGGCAGGATGAATTTCTCGCAATGCGGACTCCGCACATTCTCATAGAGGTAGTCCGCACTCTTCGGATCCGCCGTATGATCCCGCTCCCCGTGTACAATCAGGAGCGGCGCCGTCACGCGCCCGATCTGACGGCAGAGGATTGCGACAACATCCAAGAGCTCATGAATGGAGACGAGCGGCATGCGCCGATAGGTGTTGTTCGCGCCCTGCGGCACGTCCCTGAGTTTCCTGCGCGCCTTTGGTACATAGCGGTCAATGCACGCCTCGCGCGTGGGCAGATGCTCGAGTCCCTGCTCGGGTGCAATCATGATCGGCGCACCGAGGCTGACAACATGGGCAACCTCCGCCTCGACGGAGAGCAGGAGGGCAAAGACCGCACCCATCGAATGGCCGACGACGGAGATCCGATCACACGCGCCGCTGAGGATGGCATAGCCGTCGCGCACGGAGTCCATCCAATCCTCGTGCTCCATGCGGCTCAAATCCTCGACCGTCGTCCCGTGCCCTGCAAGCCGTATCGCAAGCACGGTGAAGCCACGCTCGTTCAGATATGCACCGAGCAGGCGCAGCTCTGCCGGCAGCCCCGTAAAGCCGTGAATGAGAAGCACGCCATGCCGCCCACCCGGCAGGAAAAACGGCTCCGCGCCCACTAAGTGCATGACATTCCCTCCTCTTCCCGATCGTTCCCTGTTTGAAAAAATCCCTGCCCCGCATAGCGGTACAGGGATATTCCCTTTTCAATCAGCTCGACATCCGCGCAATCACAATCGTAATCACACCGAACAAAATCGCAAATACGATCGTCACGCGCGCAAGCAGCGCGTCCATTCCGCGTGCCTTGCCCGAAAAGACCGTATCGCCGCCGCCGTCGAGCCCGCCCATGCCGGCGGACTTTGCCTCCTGCCCGAGCACGGACGCGATTAGGATGATTGCAACGATTGCATCAAGTACCATTAAAAGCGTGAGCAAGAAAAAGCCCCTTCCTTCTGCAAGATATTATATTCGTCTATCATAGCACAGACCGCGCCGCAGTGGCAAGCAGTTTTCATCCGCGCTCCGCCATTGCCGCCGCGAGCGCCGCACCGAGTCCCGATCCGCCGCTCGCGAGAATGGTGTCAACCTTGCCAGCATCCGCGCCGAGGAGTTCCGCAAAGGCGTTCGCCATCTGCTCCTTGACGAGCGGCATCTTCTCATAGACCGAGCCGTCGACGGCGATGTGCTGCGCACGTATCTCCCCGCTACCCGTCACCTGCCAGAGTGTCCCGACAAATGTCGCCGCAATGAGGCGCGCGGAGCGTACAACGATGGCGCGCGCAAGGCCGCGCACGCGCAAGGCATCCTCAGCCGTAAGCCGCTGTCCCGTCAGCACCTCGACAAGGGTCGCCGCCGATGTCGCATCCTCGCTCACATCCTCGAGCATGCGGCTGAGATCAACGCTCGTAAAGCCGTATTTGCTACCCGCTGCACCAAGGAGCTCGGCAAGCGCCATCTCGAAGAGCTCTCCCATGTAGCGACCCGAGACCATCTTTTCGAGGCGCTGCTCCCCCTTTTTCTCAGACGCTGCGTCGAGCGCCACGTCGAAGCGGTTCGGCACGAGCTTGGAGAAGCCGCCCGACTCCATGTTGAGGATCATCGGTGGCTGCGCCGTACCCGTATACGGCTCGAGGTAGCAGGTGTTGTGCCCCGTCGCATAGATCGCGCCGATGGCGGTCTCGCCGTGGATGTAGGCGGCAGCGAGGAGCACGGCAACCGTGTCGTTGATGACGGAGTTCGGCGTGACATTCGTCAGCCCCTGCCGCACGAGAGCCGCACGCAGGAGATCGTTGACAACCTCGCCCTCGACACCGCGCGCTGCGAATTCCTTCGTCCAGATGATGAGCCGCGCGTCGCTGATATTCGTCTGCGCGGACGGGAAGGAGAAGGTGTGTCCGAGGAGGTACGGCGTCTCATGGTCGCCGCCGACTGCCTCGTCGACGAGCGCCGCGATGAAGTCAAACATCTGCTCGCCCGTCGCCTCCGCGCCGATGAAGTCATAGACGCCGTCGACCTTGAGCGGCTTTGCGACGTGGGAGAGCATCTCGTATTTCCCATTGCCCTCGAGACGATAGAGCAGGACGCGCACATTCGTCCCGCCGAAGTCGAGGGCGAGATAGTCGCCGCGCTCTTTTCCCGTCGGCAGTCCGAGATAGGAGCGCAACATGCGCAGCGAGGAGTCGGGGGAGCCGGAGAGGCCAAGGCGCATATCCTGACGGAAGTTTGCCGCCGCCTCGTGCAGATGCTCCGCATCCACCGTAAACGCAGCGATGATTTCATCGTAAAGCACGGGATCGAATGCCATTTTTACTCCTCCTCATGCGGCGCGATCTCCCCCTGCGCCTCCAATACCGTATGCAGGAGATGGACGAGCACGCGCGTGATGCGCACGCCGTCGACCTCCTCGACGTAAAATAGTGTCCCTGCGTGCGCCGCCATCTGCCCGATGCGCGGAGCCTCGCCCAGCTGGTCGTAGAGCCAACCGCCGATGCTGTCCACATCCTCGTCCTCGATGCGCACGCCGAGGAGATCGGCGACCTCTTCGAGCAGCAGCTTTGCATCAATCGAGCAGACAGCGCCCGCGCGCCACTCGACGCTCTCGCGCTCCTCGTCGAACTCGTCGCGGATATCGCCGACGATCTGCTCAATGATGTCCTCGACCGTCACCATGCCCGCCGTGCCGCCGTACTCATCGACCACGATTGCGAGCTGCGACCCCTGCTCCTGCATCGTGCGCAGGAGCACGCTGCCGTCCATGCTCTCGGGTACGACGAGCGCCTTGCGGATGTAGCGGCGCAGGTTCAGCCGCTCCCCTCGGACGAGCGGCGGCAGGAGATCCTTGACATGGATAAAGCCGATGATGTGATCCTTGTCCTCGTAGCAGACGGGATAGCGCGTCTGCTGCTCCTCGAGGATCGTCTTGATGCGCTCGGCGGGCGTGTCGTCGAGGTAGAGGCAGATCATATCCGTGCGCGGCACCATGATCTCGCGCGCGTTCAGCTCCGTGAACGAGAATACATTGTCCACGAAGTCCGCCTCGGTGCTGTTGATGAGTCCCTGCCGATAGCTTTCCTTCATCAGGAGGCGGATCTCCTCCTCTGTGTGCGCGTCCTCATTCTCCCCCTTTACATCGTAGCCAAAGCGACGGCTAATTGCATTTGCAACTGTGTTCAGGATCCAGACAAAGGGGCGCATGACACGTCCAAAGAGCACCATTGGAAACGCGATGGAGAGCATGATGTTCTCGACATTTGCAATCGCCATCGACTTCGGCGTGAGCTCGCCGAGCACGATGTGCAGCGAGGTGATGATCGTGAAGGCGACTGCGAGCGCGACCGTATGCCCGACCTCATCGGGCAGCCCGACGGCGCGCGTCACTGGAAGGATCAGCGTTGCGAGTGCCGGTTCACCCACCCAGCCGAGGCCGAGCGAGGCGAGCGTGATGCCGAACTGTGTCACCGAAAGGGAGTAGTCGAGATGCTCCGTGAGCTGCTTGGCATATTTTGCGCGGCTGCTGCCCTCCGCGATGAGGGTCTCAAGGCGCGAGGTGCGGATCTTCACGCAGCAGAACTCCGCCGCAACAAAGAAACCGTTCATGAAGATCAGAAAGGCGACGAGCAGTATATCAAGTAATGTGGGCACGATGTCCACGAACGGAGGCCTCCTTTGGAAAACGGTGGAAATCGGAGCATGTCATCAGGCGCGCGGCAGACGGGAGAGTTCGATCTCCATGCGCGCGGCGAGCGCCTTCAGTTTGTCCATCTCCTTCTCATCCACGAGCGAGATGACCGCGCCCGCCTTGCCCGCGCGCGCCGTGCGCCCCGCGCGGTGGCGGTAGGTGCGCACGTCCTCGGGCAGATCGAGGTGGATGACATAGTCCACATTCTCGATGTCAAGTCCGCGCGCGGCGAGATCGGTGGAAATCAGCAGCTCGGCGCGCCCCGCACGAATCGCGTCCAGTGCCGCACGGCGCTGATCGCGCCGCTCCTGTCCGAGGAGCGCGACCGCCTTGATGCCCTCGTAGCGCAGCTTTTCGAGCGCGTGCGCCGCATCGAAGCTGCGCCCGACGAAGACAAGTCCGCGCCTCACCGGCAGACGGCGCGTCAGCTTCTGTACTGCCTTTATTTTATCACGAAACGATACAATATGATAGTAGTTTTCATAGCCCCCGTTCGTGCTCTCCGCGCGGATGAGGCGCGGCGCAAAGAGGCTCTCCGCCATGCGCACCGCCGCCGTCCCCGCCGTCGCCGAGAGAAGAAGAGCCTGTCGTTCGGGCGGCAGGAGGCGGACAACGGCGCGCACCTCGTCCAGCTGCTGCTTGCCGAGGAGACGATCAAACTCGTCCAGAACGAGAATTTTCACGCCCGAGAGTTTCAGCTTGCCGAAGCGGTGGATCTCCGCAATGCGCGGCGCAGAGCCGACGATGACGGCGGGCTTCTTCTTGAGCGCTTCGATCTGCCGCTTGACATTCGCGCCGCCGATGAGCGCCTGTACGCCGAACGCGAGTCCAGCCGCCTGTACGAGTTCGCGCGCAACGGTCGCAATCTGCATGGCAAGCTCGTGCGTCGGTGCGAGGATGAGTGCCTGTGCTGTACGCGCGGCAGGGTCGATGCGCGTGAGGAGCGGCAGGAGATAGGCGAGCGTCTTGCCCGTGCCCGTCGGTGCCGCACCGATGAGGTTCTCCCCCGCGCATGCGGCGGGGATGAACGCCTCCTGTATCTCCGTCGGCACCGTAATGCCGCGTTTCTCGAGCGCCGCCGCAAGGCTCTCGGGCACGCCGAGCGATGTAAATGTTGTCATGTTATTCTCCAAAAAAGATTGCATCCATCTCCGCCTGCTCGTCCGCCGTCGGCGTATAGCTGCGCCGCGCCGTCATTGCAGCCACATGCGCACCGCCACTCGCACCAGCCGCCCCCGATGCGCGCGGAATGCGCCGCCCCGCAAAATCAGGCTTGCCGTTCGCATCATTTGCCGTCATGCGGCACCGGGGGAATGCAGAGCAGCCCCAAAAATCGCCGTGTTTTCCCTTGCGCTTCTGCATGACACCGCGCCCGCACGCAGGACAGGGAATGCCCCCCCCGCCCGCAATCTTCGCTGACAATGCAGCATTGCAGAGATCGCGCGCAAACGCCGCCTGTCCCGCAAGGAATTCCTCGGGCGTCCCCTCGCCCTCCGCCATCGAGTGGAGGCGATCCTCCCAGACCGCTGTTGCATCCGGATAGGTCATCGTATCGGGCAGTGCATCGATGAGAAGGTATGCCGACTCCGTCGGCGTCAGCACCTTTTTCTTGCCCGCCGCATGAAGGAACTTCCTCCGAATCAGATCCTCGATGATGCTCGCGCGCGTCGCCTCTGTTCCAATGCCGGAGACATCGCGCAGCATCTTCTTCGCAGCCTCGTCCATCACATACTTGTGAATCTCCTTCATGCCCTGCAGGAGGGTCGCGGGCGTAAAGCGCGTGGGCGGCTTCGTCTGCCGCGTGCCGAGCTCCGCCGACACGTAGTCCGCCGCGTCGCCCTTCTTCATCGGCGGCAGAACAGTGCTCTCCTCGTCCTCCTTCTCCGTATCCTCGGACTCGGATTTTCCCGTGCGGTACATGGCGCGCCACCCCGCCGCGCGCTCCGTGCGCCCGCTCGCCGAGAACAGATCTCCGTGATAGGTGACCTCGACCTTCGTCTGATCGTAGACGTAGTTCGGATGAAACTGCGCAATGTAGGCGCGCGCAATCAGCTCGTAGATATTGCGCTCCACCGCACTCAGTCGCGCGAGGTTCACTGGCACGGTCGTCGGGATGATCGCGTGATGCGCCGAGATCTTCGCATCGTTCCACGCGCGCGATTTCTGCTTTGCATCCGCCTCACGCGCCCATGCACCGAACGGCGTGTCCGCGAGCGCAGCGAGATTGCCGAGGATCTTTGGCGCGTCCTTGTGCTGATTCACGGGCAGATACTCCGCATCCGAGCGCGGGTAGCTCGTCAACTTCTCCTCATAGAGCTTCTGCGCCGTATCGAGCACCTGCTGCGGCTCGTAGCCGTATCGCTTGCCCGCGAGCACCTGCAATGCCGAGAGAGAAAATGGGAGCGGCGGCGGCTCCTCCTTCTTCTTGCGCTCATAGCGCGTGATCTTCGCGTCCTGCGGATCGCCGCCGAACGCCTCCAACGCAGCGCGTGCGGCGCTCTCGTCTACAAGACGTCCCTCGGGATCGAGCGTCGTGCGCTCCTCCGACGGCTTCCACCGTGCACGAAACGATTCGCCCGTCTTCTCATGACGAAATACAGCGTCGAGCAGATAGTAGGTTGCGGGCTTAAAGTTCTCGATCTCGCGCTCGCGTCGCACAACGAGGGCGAGCGTCGGTGTCTTGACCCGCCCGATGGGGAGCACGAGCCGATCATGCCCCGCACGCCGCACCGCAAGCGTATAGGCGCGCGAGAGATTCATCCCGATGAGCCAGTCCGCGCGCGCACGCGCGAGCGCCGAGCGCTTGAGCGGCAGGAAGTCCCGATTGTCGCGCAGGTCGCCAAGCGCATCGTGGATGCTCTTATCGTTGAGCGCGTTGATGAGGATGCGGCGCACGGGCTTCTCGTTGCCAAGATAGTCCAGTACCTCATCTACAAGCAGCTGCCCCTCGCGGTCGGGGTCACCGCCGTGCACGATCTCATCCGCACGCTCGATCAGCCCCTTGACCACGGCGAACTGCTGCGCTGCGCTCTCGTTCACGACGAGCCGCCACTCGGTGGGCAGGATTGGCAGATCCTCCGCGCGCCAGCGCTTTAGTTTCGGATCGTATTCCTCCGGCTCCGCCTGTCGCAGGACGTGACCGAAGAGCCACGTCACCACGCCGCCGCCCGTCTCAATCCACCCCGCCCCCTTCTTGTGCGGCGCGGGCAGACACGCGGCAAGTGCACGCCCGACACTCGGCTTCTCCGCGATGTAGAGCCTCATGCAAACACCTTCGAGAGCGCCCAGATGAGGAGGACAAACCAGAGAATCACGATAATGGATGCCACAACGAGTATGAGCGTCCCGTAGCGCGCCACGCGCCGCTCGCCCTCCGCACGCGCGTCGGGGGGCAGCATACGCACAAGCAGCTCCGTCGCCGCCGGCAGGATCACCATATCATCCACCGCGCCGAGCAACGGAATCGTATCGGGTATGATGTCAATGGGACTGACGAGATAGAGCAGCGCAAGCGGGAAGAGAAACTTCACCGCACGCGGCGTATCGCGCCGCACCATTGCAAAGAGCAGGACGGCAATATCGCGCCGCAGCGCACGCAGCAGCACCAAAAATCGCAGCATAGAAACCTCCGATCATGTCATGTCATGTCATTATGCTCAGTATACCATTCCGCCCGCCCTCTTTCAAATGCAAATGAAAAGGGCAGACGCGCAACGGCATCTGCCCTTTTGGATAGGTTCAAAGATTTTTACGCAAGCGTAACGAGCGGCTTGCCCGTCATCTCCTTCGGGATTGGAATCCCCGCAAGCGTCAGAAGCGTCGGTGCGATATCGCAGAGCGCGCCCTTGTGCACTTCCTTGATGCGGTCGGAGACCACGATGAACGGCACGGGATTCGTCGTGTGCTTCGTGAATGGCTGATTCGTCTCGTAGTCCCACATCTTGTCCGCGTTGCCGTGATCTGCCGTAATGCAGACCTCGCCGCCAACCTCGCGGATGGCGTCGACAAAGCGCCCAACGCAGGTGTCGACCGTCTCAACCGCCTTCACAACCGCAGGGACGACACCCGTATGACCGACCATGTCGCAGTTCGCATAGTTGAGGATGATGAAGTCGTACTTACGCGACTTGATCGCCTCAACCACCTTGTCCGTGACCTCGATCGCGCTCATCTCGGGCTGCAGATCGTAGGTCGCAACCTTCGGGGAGTGCACGAGGATGCGATCCTCGCCCTTGTACGGTTCCTCGACGCCGCCGTTGAAGAAGAACGTGACGTGTGCGTACTTCTCCGTCTCGGCGATGCGCAGCTGCGTGTAGCCGAGATCCTGCACATACTGACCGAACGTGTTGTCGATCTCCTCGGGCGGGAACGCCACGAGCGCGTTCATCCCCGCCTCGTACTGCGAAAACGTCGCAAATGGGATCTTCAGCGACTCGTCACGCCGGAAGCCGTCAAACTTCTCATCGACGAATGCGTGTGTGAGCTGGCGCGCACGGTCAGGACGGAAGTTGTAGAAGATCGCCCCGTCGCCGTTCTTCATGCCGGGGTATCCCTCGACCACGAACGGGACGACGAACTCATCCGTCACGCCCTCGGGCTTCTCGCTCGTATCTGCATAGGATGCAAGCAGCCCGTCCACTGCCGTCTTTGCGACGGTCTTCGCCTTTGCGTGTGCAATGGCCTCATAGGCGAGCTGCTCGCGCTCCCAGCGCTTATCGCGATCCATCGCGTAGTAGCGTCCGCTGACCGTTGCGATCTTGCCGACGCCGATCTCCGCCGCCTTCTTTTCAACTGCCTCGAGATATTCCTGCGCGCTCTTGGGCGGCACGTCACGGCCGTCGAGGAACGCATGAATCCAGACCTCGGTCAGCCCCTCGCGCTTCGCCATCTCGAGCACGCCGAAGAGATGATCGTCATGGCTGTGCACGCCGCCCGGAGAGACGAGCCCCATGACGTGCAGCGCCCCACCGCGCTCACGCACGCCGCGCACGATCGTGAGCAGCGCCTCGTTCTTGAAGAAGTCGCCGTTGCGGATGTCGCGCGTGATGCGCGTGAGCTGCTGATAGACGATGCGACCCGCGCCGATATTCGTGTGCCCGACCTCGGAGTTGCCCATCTGCCCGTCCGGCAGGCCGACGTACTCGCCCGACGCCTGAATCTCATTGTGCTTGTACTTCTTCAGCAGTCCGTCAATCACGGGAGTCTTTGCCATTGCAATGGCGTTGTACTTGAGGTCGTTCGGATCGCCGTCGCCAAAGCCGTCCATGATGATGAGTGCCACGGGGGCATTTTTAAGTTTTGCCATAATATTTGATTCTTTCTAAGAGCTTTCGCTCAATACTCAGGAGGCGCAGATTCTCCGCAAAGCGAAGCGTCCGCGCCAACCAAGCAAATGTATATGTCTGTAGAAAAATCAGAAGTTGACGATCGCAGCGAAATCCTTCGCCTTGAGCGCCGCGCCGCCGACGAGTGCACCGTCGACATTCGGCTTCTCCATGAGACCCGCAATCGTCTCGGGCTTCACGCTGCCGCCGTACTGGATGCGTATGCCCTCGGCTGCCGCCGCGCCGTACTTCGCCTCGATGGTCTTGCGGATGTGGGCGCAGACCTCCTCTGCCTGCTCGAACGTCGCTGTCTTGCCCGTGCCAATCGCCCAGATCGGCTCGTAGGCGATGACGAGCTTCGCCACGTCTGCCGCCTCGAAGCCCGCAAGCGCCGCCTCGATCTGATAGGCGACATAGGCGAGGTACGTGCCCGCCTCGCGGATCTCGAGCGACTCGCCGCAGCAGATGATCGGCGTGATGCCCGCGGCATATGCTGCATGCGCACGCTTGTTCACGCCCTCGTTCGTCTCGCCGAAGTAGTCGCGACGCTCGCTGTGGCCGAGCACGCAGTAGGAGACACCGAGCTCCGTGAGCATATCCGTCGAGATCTCGCCCGTATACGCGCCGCTCTTCTCCCAGTGCACATTCTGTGCGCCGACTGCGATGTTCGTGCCTTTGACTGCCTCGGTGACACCCGCGAGAGCCGTTGCCGTCGGGCAGACGACGACCGTCGCCTTTGCGTCCTTGACGAGCGGAGCGAGCTCATTCACAAGCGCGACGCCCGCCGCAACAGTGTTGTTCATCTTCCAGTTGCCTGCAATGATCGGTGTTCTTGCCATATGTATGATTCTCCTCTATCGTTCGTCTTATTCGTCCGCGAGTGCCGCAATGCCCGGGAGCACCTTGCCCTCGAGCAGCTCCAGCGTTGCGCCGCCGCCCGTCGAGATGTGCGAGATCTTCTCCGAGAGCCCCGTCTTCTTCAGCGCTGCGATGGAGTCGCCGCCGCCGACGATGGAGATTGCGCCCTCCTTCGTCGCCTGCGCCACAGCGCGTGCAACCGCCTCCGTGCCCTTTGCAAAAGCATCAAACTCGAACACCCCCATGGGACCGTTCCAGATGACCGTCTTTGCGCCCTTCAGTGCATTGACGTACTCCTCGGAGGTCTTCGGGCCGCTGTCAAGCGCCTGCCAGCCGTCGGGCACCTTGTCCACATCGACAATCTTCGTATTGGCATCCGCCGCGAACTTGTCCGCAATGACGAGATCGACGGGCAGAACGACCTTCACGCCCTTCTTCTCCGCCTTCTCGAGCAGCTCCTTCGCGAGGTCGATCTTATCGCGCTCGACGAGAGAGTCGCCGACCGGATAGCCCTTCGATGCGTCAAAGGTATGCGCCATGCCGCCGCCGATGATGATCGTGTCGACCTTGTCGATCATGTTCTCGATGACGCCGATCTTGTCCGAGACCTTCGCGCCGCCGATGATAGCGACAAACGGGCGCTTCGGGTTCTCGAGCGTCTTGCCGATGTAGTTGATCTCCTTCTCCATGAGGAAGCCCGCGACCGTCTCGAGATACGCCGTGATGCCGACGTTCGAGGCATGCGCGCGGTGTGCAACACCGAAGGCATCGTCCACAGCAATGTCTGCAAGCGAAGCCAGCTGCTTTGCAAACTCAGGATCGTTCTTCTTCTCTGCCTTGTGATAGCGCAGGTTCTCAAGGAGCAGCACCTCGCCCGGCTTCAGATCGGCAGCAGCCTTCTCCGCCTCAGGACCCACACAGTCAGGCGCCCATTTCACGGGCTGCCCGAGGCACTCCTCGAGGCGCGCCACAATCGGGCGTGTCGAGAACTGCGGCTCGCGTGCCTCCGTCGGACGGCCGACATGGCAGGCAAGGATGACCGCTGCACCCGCATTCAGGAGATGCTGAATCGTCGGGAGCGTCGCGCGGATGCGCGTGTCGTTCGTAATGTGCTGATTCTCATCCATCGGCACGTTGAAGTCCACGCGGACAAATACCTTTTTCCCGTGCGGCTCAATGTGAAGCATTGTCTTTTTGTTCATATTGTCCCCTCCATAAAGAAACGAGATCCGGCCCAAACGTCGGCCGGACCTCGTGAAAGATCGTATGCATACGGTACCATGGAGCAAACGCTAGCTATCCGCATCCACGTCCCATATATCTCTGTTTACTTGTCAGCCGAGTTCCGCAAAGTACTTGATCGTGCGAACCATCTGGCTCGTGTAGCTGTTCTCGTTGTCATACCAGGAGACCACCTGAACGAGCGTGTTGCCGTCGCCCGTGTCGCTGACCATCGTCTGCGTCGCGTCGAAGATCGAACCGTACGTCGTACCGATGATGTCGCTGGAGACGATCTCGTCCGTGTTGTATGCGAACGACTCCGTTGCTTCCTTCTTCATCTGCGCGTTGACCTGATCGACCGTGACCTTGCCCTCAACCACCGCATAGAGGAGCGTCGTGGAGCCCGTCGGGGTCGGAACGCGCTGTGCCGAGCCGATGAGCTTGCCGTTCAGCTCGGGGATGACGAGACCGATTGCCTTCGCTGCGCCCGTAGAGTTCGGAACGATGTTGAGCGCTGCTGCACGGCTACGGCGCAGATCGCCCTTGCGCTGCGGACCGTCGAGAGGCATCTGATCACCCGTATACGCATGGATCGTCGCCATGATGCCGCTCTTGATCGGAGCGAGATCATTCAGCGCCTTCGCCATCGGAGCAAGGCAGTTCGTCGTGCAGGAAGCAGCCGAGATAACCTTGTCGTCCTTCGTGAGGTTCTTGTGGTTGACGTTGTAGACAATCGTCGGGAGGTCATTGCCCGCAGGAGCGGAGATAACAACCTTCTTTGCGCCGGCCTTCAGATGTGCCTCAGCCTTTGCCTTTGCCGTGTAGAAGCCCGTGCACTCGAGCACGACATCGACATCATGCTTGCCCCATGGGATCTGCGATGCATCCGCCTGTGCGTAGATATTGATCTTCTTGCCATTGACCGTGATGGAATCGTCACCCGCCGTGACCGAATCCGCATACTTATAACGCCCCTGCGTGGAGTCATACTTCAGGAGATGAGCGAGCATCGTCGGGCTCGTCAGATCGTTGATCGCGACGACCTCATAGCCGGGAGCATCGAACATCTGACGGAACGCGAGACGACCGATACGGCCAAAACCATTGATAGCAACTTTTACTGCCATTGAAATACCCCCTGTTGAGTCCCTAATTATTGGCGCCGCATGCCTTTTGCCGCCGCGCTCTTCATACGATTTATATTATAAACCATTCCCAATAAAAGTCAAATCATTTATCTTGCACAGAGTGCTTTTCACGCAACATTTTATCCAAATGTAAAAATCGCTTGCCACAGCGCGCAAATTTTCGTTAAAATAGAAACATCAGTTGAACCGTCTGTATCTTCTACGGAAAGAGGCATCGCATGAGCACCAACATCCTCGACATGGAAACCCTCGCCCTCGACGAAGAGGAGCATGCCCTTGTCATCATCGACCAGACCAAACTCCCGAATAGAGCCGAGTACCTGCATCTAAAAACGCAGGGCGAGATCTGGACGGCCATCCGCGAGCTCCAAGTGCGCGGTGCGCCCGCCATCGGCGACGCCGCCGCCATCGGCATCTACCTCGCCGCACTCGAGATCGACACCGACGACTACGATGAATTTGCGCGCCGCTTCCACACTGCCGCTGACTACCTCAACTCCTCCCGCCCCACCGCCGTCAACCTCTCGTGGGCGCTGAACCGTATGGAAACGGTCGTCAAAAACGCAGCGGGCAAATCCATCCCCGAGATTCGCAGTCTCCTGCGCAACGAGGCGCTGCGCATCAAGCAGGAAGACATCGACATCTGCAAAAAAATAGGCGAGCATGCGCTCACCCTCGTCAAGCCCGGATACGGCCTGCTCACCCACTGCAACGCAGGACAGCTCGCCACAGCCAAATACGGCACCGCAACCGCCGTCATGTATCTCGGCCACCAAAAAGGCTACAACTTCAAAATCTACGCCGACGAAACGCGCCCCCTCCTCCAGGGCGCACGCCTCACCGCCTACGAACTCAGCGCCGCCGGCATGGACGTCACATTGATATGCGACAATATGGCAGCGACCGTTATGAAAAACGGCTGGATCGACGCCGTCTTCGTCGGCTGTGACCGCGTCGCCGCCAACGGCGACGTTGCGAACAAGATCGGCACCTCCGGCGTCGCCATCCTCGCCAAACACTACGGCATCCCCTTCTACGTCTGCGCCCCCACCTCTACCATCGACATGAACACCCCAACAGGTGCCGACATTCACATCGAACAACGCCCCCCCGAGGAAGTCACCGATATGTGGTACAAGGAACGCATGGCACCGAAGGAGGTAAAAATATACAATCCTGCGTTTGATGTCACAGATCACGAACTGATTACGGCAATTGTGACGGAGGAGGGAGTCGTGAGCGATCTCGAACACCTTACCTCCAACAAAATCTAGCCGTTACTTTTGATTTGCAAAGAGCTATTGTGGGAAGTCTTTTTAACTTGTGCAACAGCTCTGTTATGCTTTTTTACACATTCACATCCATAAGCCACTGATTTATCCTTCGATCCAGCACTTCCAACAGATCAGCATACCGTTCCCTCACCTCATGATAAATATCCCGCGCCACATTCTCATCATAGGTATGCGATGATAGATTACGCTTCTCCATCATATCCAGCCACTCTTCAGCATCCGAAATCAGCCCCTGTTTCCATCCTTCTCGGATGCTGCTGCGCGGACTGTTTGCCTCGATACCTTCATACTCCAAAATCGCCTTCATCAACTTCCAGGCAAGCTCAAAACAAAATTCAAAGCGCTGGATCGTCGCATCCAAATACATATCATCCAGATCGGCTTCTTTTTTCAGCGCTGTCTGCAATCGCAATAATGCCCGGTGATAATCTTCCTCTTTCAGGCGAATCCGCTCCACTGTCATAACACTTCTCCCTGCCTCCACACAAAAAAGGAGTTTTCCCTCTCGATCAATTGCATCTCGCAGCTTTTCATTCATTTGGTGATCGTAAAGCACAATATCGAATGTATAGGGTAAATTGCTCTGCTCAAATTCCTCCAACAAGGTGCTTCTTATGTCTTGATCGTTTTCTATCGCTAAATCGACATCGGATGTCACACGGTAATCTCCACGTGCCCTTGAACCAAAAAGCCTAACCCGGTGGATCTGATCGCGATGCCGATCTAAGATATGATAGATTTGCTTCCATTGTGCACTCGTTAATCCATACACATCTTATCACTCCAATCGGACAATTTCAGTATTGTATATATTCTCTCTGTAAAACAAATCACCTTCTCCACAGAAGCATGCCAAGCAAAAACGACAGTACCGTATTCTAGTGTGAGGTAGAATACGGTACTGCCGTTTAGTTTACAGATTCTCTTTATACCACTGAATCGCTTCCTTGATCCCCTTCTCGAAATCATACTCCGGCGCATAGCCGAGATTTTTGCAAATCTTCGAGATGTCCGCCCCGCTGTGGCGAATATCACCCTTGCGCTCCGGACCGAAGATCGGCTCCAGATCTTTGCCGAACAGTTCACTGAGCACCGCATACATCTCATTCAGGCTCGACCGCTTGCCCGCCGCGACATTATATGCCTCGCCCGCCGCCTCATGTGATGCAACGCATGCGAGGAGATTTGCCTGCACAACATCCTCCACATACACAAAATCACGTGACTGCTCCCCATCGCCATTGATCGTCGGCGGTTCATCGCGCAGCAAGCACTCAATGAACTTGGGGATCACCGCCGCATACGCGCCATTCGGATCCTGCCGACGACCATAGACATTGAAGTAGCGCATTCCATAGCAGTCCAGCCCGTAGTGCATCGTATACTGATGCGCGTACTCCTCCGCCACGAACTTCGTCACCGCATAGGTCGAGAGCCGCCGCCCGACAATCTCCTCACGCTTCGGCATCGTCTCGTCGTCACCGTAGACCGCAGCACTCGACGCATAAGTGAACTTCTTCACCCCGTTTTTCGCCGCCGCCTCCATCATATTGACCGTGCCCACAATATTCGTCAGCGTATACTCCACTGGCTGTTCAATGCTCTCCGGCACACTCACCGCCGCCGCCTGATGAAGCACATAGTCCACACCTTCACACACGCGGTTACAGAGTGCCGCATCCCGAATATCCCCCTCCACGAACTCGAACTTCGGGTTTCCCCGAAATCCCGCGATATTCTTCGCATATCCCGTCGACAAATTATCCAGCACACGAACACTGTGCCCCATCGACAGCACCGCCTCGCACAGATTCGAGCCGATGAATCCTGCCCCACCGGTGACGAGGAACAGACTGTTGTTTGAAAATGTAATCGTATGGTAGTTCATAATATCCTCCACACTTTCATCCATAAACATGAATCAGAAAATAAAGCTCCCAGAAAGCACTGATAAATTCAGGCTCTACTCCAAAACTAGTGGAAACGCTATTTTTAGAATGGAACAGGCGTAGCTAATTTCAATTTTCCTGCAACCAAGTAGATCATTGCGGCATAGCCTTCAAAGGTATGAAAACCTGTTGCCTTGCGCTTCGCCGCTTGAATCATCGTGTTGATTCCTTCGCAAATCGCGTTCGTCAGGCGCGTATGAAAATAGTTCAGTATTTCTTTGCTGTGATTCCTGAGCGTCAAGACGGCATCCTTCATCGGTTTCAGTCGGCAGCGTCGCATCCATGAACACAGCTTGTCCAGTCGCTCCTGCGCCTCCACCATGGAGGTCGACGCATAGAAGTCATCCAGAGACCGGACAATCCGAAAGGCACGTCCCATCTTCTTGTACTGCTTGGAAAGCTCCGCTACCATTGTCCATTGCTTGTTGTTCATGCGTCCTTCCGGCACCATGAACAGTTTGCGGCACAGGAACAGTTCCTTTTTCCGGCCGGCTTCTTTTTGCTCATCCTTACACACCGCATCCAAGGCTTTGAGCAGCACCTGTTTGACGTGAAATTTGTCGATGGTCTGCTTGGCGTTCGGAAACACTTCCCGGACAGCGGACAGGTAGCTTGCGGACATGTCGCTGGTGGCAGAATTAACCCTCTTCGTGTTGCCGCCGTTCCTCTCAAGTTTTTCACCCACGTTTTTAACCGCCATTTTGTCGCGGCTGGGTTCGACATCGAAGACTTGGCACTTGTATGCGTCGATAGCGACGGTGACGTATTTGTGCCCACGCCGAAAGAATGTCTCATCCATAGCGATGGAGCAGACAACGGAAAGATCCATACGATTTACCTCGTCATGCACCCAATACGTAAGGATAGCGGCAAGCGACTTTTCGTCACAGCGAAGCAGACGAGAGGCTCTGGCACGGGGAATGTCTTGCAGGAGCAGCATGGCGTAGCCTTCGAACAGCAGGGGAAAGCGACTGTTCTTGCGCGCAAACGGCGCATTGACCTGCACAGTGCCGCATTTGTCGCAGAGAACACAGGGACGCTTGCAGTGGACATAACAGGGATAAAACAGGCAGTCCGCATGAGGCCAGATACGCTCCTTCAGCTCGTAGCCGTACCGTTTGGTCGGCGCACCGCAGACAGGACAGCACAGCGCAGCCGTCTTGTCTACGCCCACATGTATATGGATTACCGGCTCTTCCTCGTTAAATTCTGCGCCTATGATATACTATGGATCCTCTAGACGCAGTGATCCTGCGAGCGTCTTGTCAAAATTCTCGACCATTTGTCATCCCCCTAGACGATTATACCATTTCCACTACTTCGGGAGTAGAGCCAAAATAGTTTGTGTAAAAGCCAAAAAGGAGCTAGCATAAATATCTGGAAGAAGGATATATGAAGGAGCGCATTAGGAACTTACATGGCAGACGAAATGATTGAGATACAAGCGCAAGCAATCTATAGCATGGAAAACTTGGCCGGCATAACTACACGGAAGTATTGCCGGAAGGTTTCCTTATAATTGTGCAGCTTATTCTTGCGATGAACCATCAAATATTTCGCTTTCTAGTTGTTTATACACCTCCATATCAAAAGTAATTAAAGAAACCATGACGTCCCTGACAAATATATCAGCATTACTTCCGCATTTTGTTAGAGATAATTGCTTTTTAAGCCCTGTATAAATATCTCCAAGCGCATGTTTATAATCATCATTGGGGTTGCCTCTATCAACAGATTTTTTTAAAGCATCATGCTTCAATTGTATACATTGTTCATACTCTTCCTCTTTCCCCTCTCGTTCACATAGTTTTTTTATCAGCGTATCATCAAGCAAGTAAGCCTCTAAATTTCTTCTCTTTAAAACCTTAATTCCTTTTTGATTAAGTTCTCTAATTTCCGATTCAGTTCTATCATCGCGATCAATAATTTTAATTACATGAACCCCTCCTAGCAAAGTAGTTAAGAAACCTCCTTGCTTTGTTCCGATAGTTTCAATATCCTTGCAAGAACCGCCTGAAATAAAAACCGCCCCTGGATACTTTTTTTCAAATATCTTCGTATAAACTGATTTATCAAAATCTCTACGCCCATTTCCATTAGAATCCCCTTCACAAATAACAATCGTTTTGGGTAGTATTAATTTTGCAAAATCACCAAATACTAACTCATAGAACTTATCCATAACAGCTTTTTCTTTTTTACTTGGATAAATAGCTTGTTTAACATCAAAATCCTTTTCACCAAAATCTAAAAAAATCACAGTGCCTGGATGTATTTTTTCGAGTTCTTCAGCTGCTTGTAGCATCCCGATTGAATGCGTTGAAATCCACAATTGAGACTCTCTCGGTACCAATGCATATAGCTCATGTAGCACTCGCCCCTGCAATATTGTATGCAGATGTGCCTCAGGTTCATCAATACAATATACTGCATCTGGATAGTATCTGGATAGTATCTTGAATGAATTACAAGATCCAAAATCAAATCAAACGCAGCTTTTTCGCCTGCTGAAAGATTGCTGTACACAAAATTTTTCGATATCCCTTTTGTGAAATAAAAATTTCCACTCTTAAGAGGTTCACCTAAGGAAGAAAACTCCAAATCTTCAAATACACGATTCATAGCGTCACGGATCTTTCCAAACAGCTCATCACGCAAAGCTTGAACCGTCTTCTCATTATTTTTTCATTAAAGATCTCAGATACTGTATCTACCACAAGTCGCTGATAGTTGTCAGATACCGTTTGATCATTTTCACTAAGTGTTGATAACCGAATTCTCTTAGTAGGATCTTCTTTTTTTTCTATACTAGTAATCTGGAAACTAGGTTCATTTCTATATGCACTCCTGAAATAAAAACGTCCCTTAACATCGTCTTGAGCAACTTCTTTCGAAAACTCAATGTCATGGAAATATATATTAACTAAGTCACGAAGATCGCTACTCTGCTCCTCAGATTCATGTTTACATTGTTTTTCTTTTTTTAAATACTCACGATTCCCTTGATTAGCATATCCAAACCACTTATAATAATGATTCATTCCTTCAAAAAACGAAGTTTTACCTGAGCCATTTGGACCAACAAGTATGATCATTTTAGCTGTTTTAGGAATTTCATCCACAATTAAATGTGTAAAGCGTTTAAAATCACGCAGTTCTATACTTTTTATTCTCATTTTCTGCTCCTAACATTATACGGATTGATCTCCATTACATATTCTGCTAATCTTCACAAACACCCCAACTACATAGCAGTTTCCCGATGAATTTCCCACACAATCTTATCCTCTACATCAATATCCTCACCCGTCTGGATCTCCATTACCTTCAGCAAGGTCTCTGCTCGTATCGTATGGAACGACCCACGCGGAATGCGCACCGTCTGCCCCTCGGCGACGGCGAACTCGTTGCCATCGAGCTTCACCCAGCCGCGCCCCTTGATCACTGTCCAAGTCTCATCTCGACGCTCATGCAAATGATAGGTAAGAGAGTGTCCCGGACTAAGCGTAATCTTGATCGTAAGGCTCTCCGTTTCCGCGTCGATAATGCGGAACTCGCCCCATGATTTTTCGGTATACATGACCGGTGTATGAAGCTTCTCTGCATAAGGCTTCATCGCACTGGAACGCTCCTTATCCGAAATGAGAATGCCCTCCGGACTCGCCGCAACCACAACATCCTTCAGGCCCATGCAGAGGATCGGCATGGGGAGCGTATTCACAACATGGACATTTTTGCACATCTCATCCATCGTGACACGACCGATCGAAGACTCAGGCATCACCTCGGCAAGCGTATTCCATGTACCAATGTCAAGCCATGTCCCGCTATAACGCTGAACTGCAATATTTTTTTCTTTCTCAACCACGGCATAATCAAAACTAATTTTGGTGAGTTCCTCATAGCGGTTGAAGAGATCCTCATAGTCAATATAGTCCAGCAGTTCACGTGCTTTATCAAGTGCATAGCCAAGCTTGAACGCAAAAACGCCGCTGTTCCACAATGCTCCCTGCGCAATGTACTCCTCAGCGGTTTCCTTGTTCGGCTTTTCCTTGAACGACTGCACCATGCTCTGCGATTCCTGAGAAGCAGGAATAATGTAACCATACTTCTCACTCGGGTAGGTCGGCTCAATCCCCATCAGCACGAGATTTGCAGCTTCTTTCCGTTCAGCCTCCTCAAGCAGCCGGAGAACCACATGAAAATAATCTCCTTCGACATAAGGATCGGCAGGACAGATTGCAACTGCCTCACCCAGAGGAACGCCACACACCTCATGCAAATACGCACAGACCAAGGCAATCGCAGGAAATGTATCACGCCTGCATGGCTCAATGGAGATATTCACACCTGAGCCAAGCTGTCGTCGAATCAGCGAGACCTGCTCCCGTCCTGTCGCAATAGTTATGGGAATTCCAGGGACAGCCGTTTGAAGCTGACGGCAAACACGCTGAATCATCGACTCATGTGTGCCATCTTCCCTTTTCAGAAGACGGAGAAACTGCTTCGAATAAAGGTCATTCGAGAGAGGCCAGAGGCGTTTTCCAGCACCACCGGAAAGCAATACGATCTGCATATCAAACCTCCACAAACATAAGTCAAAGGTATTTCAGACAGAGCCAGATGGTTTTATGCCGTATAGTTTCCTGGCCATATAATAATCCTCCGGGACGCCGATATCTATAAAAAAACCTCTGGATTCATATCCGATAATTTTCTTTTTGTCTATATTGTCTTCCATATATTTTTCAAATGAAAACTTTTCAGCCTCAAGTTCCAACAATTCTCTTTTAAGGCAATAACAACCTCCATTAATCCAGCCTTTTGTTTGAGCAAGTTTTTCGTGAAAACTTACGATCCGCCCACCGCTTCTCTCTACTGTTCCATAACGGCTACAATCATCCATCCACTTAATCGCCATAACAACATCTGCTTCACTCGTTTGAAACAATAAGCGCATCTGCGAAAAATCCACATCAAAACAGGTGTCACCATTCAGAACAAAGACACTATCTTTTGCGCATTGCCTAAGCGCCTTTTTTATTGCTCCACCTGTAAAAAGAGGCGTTTCTTCTTCAGAGTAACTTACATCAAGCTTACCGTATTTCAATCCGTAGTATGCCCTGATCTTATCACGCATATACCCGGTTGATAAGATAACACGCGTAAACCTCGCTGCCATCAATTTATCCAACAGAATATTCAAAAAAGGGGTTCCGTTATCATCCATCGGCGCCATTGGTTTCGGTACATCTGTAACAACATGTCGCAATCTTGTACCAAATCCTCCCGCTAGAATAATTGCCTCCATAAACACCCTCTCTAACTAATGTTCTATCCTCTCAAATACTGCTCAGGTATACTATAATCCTCTGCCTTGAAATAGATCACCTGCGTCCCATCGTTTTCAAAAGCAAAAGGAACATATAGCAACTCATTTAATTCTTCCAATACGGCATCCTGCTTATCCGGCTCCACAAAAAAGAGCAAAAAACCGCCCCCCCCTGCACCTAGCAGTTTTCCCCCTATCGCGCCCGCTCGAATCGCTCGTTGATAAATATCATCAATATAATCTGTAGAAACAGCCGTTGAAATTCCGCGCTTCAGCTCCCAAGTATAATGTAATAGTTTACCAAACTCATTAAGGTCACCATTCGATACCAGGATTTCCTCGGCATCATCAACCAAGGACTTCATTTCTAAAAGCTCCTTAGTTTTATTGCTAATATTTGCCTCTGTTTTCTTTTGAATATCTGCGGATATACGAGAAAAGCCTGTGAAGAAAAGAAGCAAATGCTCATTAAACTCTTTTTTTCTCTGATTTGAAATAATGACAGGCGTGACTTTATATCCGTTTCGGTTCATATCAATACGGTTAAGCCCGCCATACGCTGCAGCAATCTGATCTTGAATTCCGCCGGCTTCCCCGCAAAGAACACGCTCTACATAGATGGCTTCATCTGCCAATCGATGCTTATCCACACGTTTTCCTTTAACGCCATAAAACGCATTCAACATTCCTACGGCAAAAGAGGATGAAGTTCCCAACCCGGTTCTCGCAGGTAAATCTGCCTCATAAGAAAGGCGGATCTCATGCATATCCTTGAACTTCATCAAATTACGGATAAGAGGATGCTCAATTTCATCAACGCTACGCACGCGCTCGATATTGGCATAGGAAAACTCGCTCGCGTAATCAAAAAAAGGAGGTAGATGTCGAACGGTAACATAGCAATACTTGTCAAACGTTGTTGACAACACTGCTCCACCATATTTCTCGTAAAATTCGGCGATGTCTGTTCCCCCACCGAAGAAGGACATCCGAAAAGGAGTTTTTGTGATGATCATAAGACATCTCCTTAATTCAAAAATTATTATCAAAACACATCATAATTGTGACAAATGAATTATTAAAACTGAAAGTATAAGAACTCTGTCATTTGTGATAAAGAAGCTATCCCGTAGGAAAACAACGCCGCCAAAACGACTGCCCATTTGTAGTTAGGTTGTAATTTTTTAATAATATTATTCGAGCTAGGGCAGAAAACCACTAACAACAAGACAACAAGTGTTTTCCTAGGAACATCATATTCTGAAAGTGCCATCAAGTTGGTATCAAAATTCCCGTTCATAAAGGTGGCAACCGCCGGGGGTAAAAGGACGCCATTCCCACCAACCATTGCATACAAAACTTGAAGTGCATCCGTAACAGACTCCGCACGGAAAAAGACAAATGCTACCAAAACCAATCCAAGCGTCAGAACATACCCAAGAGGCTTCCACATCCAGAGATGGTATTTCTTCCACGTATGATTGAGGACAAGTCCAAGTCCATGCAGTGAACCGAAAATAATATAAGTCCATCCGGCACCATGCCAAATGCCTGCAATAAACATCGAGGCAAAGGTAGCTGCCATCGCCTTGCCGAATGTAATTTTCTTACACACCATCACCATCGGTGTATAAAGATAGTTGGTGATCGTCGTAGTTAGAGACATATGCCAACGCTGCCAAAAGTTAATAATACCATAGGCACGATATGGCGCATCGAAGTTAATGGGTATGTTAATGTTCATCATACGGGCAATACCAACTGCCATATCACTATATCCGGAAAAATCAAAGTATAGCTGCATCATGTAGCAGATGGCAACGGTCCAGCTGTCCACCAAGGTGAGCTGCTCCGGATGAGCAAAACCTTTCGCAACAACAGTAACAAAGCTGTCCGCAATCAACACTTTCTTTGCGAGGCCAATAATAAACAGACTCAACCCGCGTCCCATATTATCCCAGTCCACACGACGCAAAGTAGCATCCTTAAACTGCTTCATCATGGGACGATGATAGAGGATCGGACCCGCCAAAAGGTGTGGAAAGAACGATACAAACAGCGCATAATGAATGAGGTTACGCTCTTTTGCCACCCCTTCATAACAGTCTACGAGATAGACCATCTGCGTAATCGTAAAGAAACTGATGCCGAGCGGAAGGATAATATGCAGGAGAGGGAACTGCGCACCCAGATAATTCAAATTCTCAAGGAAGAAATCCGTATACTTGAAGAAGCCAAGCAATCCTGCATTAAAAATAATTCCCAACAGGAACATCGTCTTTGCATTTTTCTTTTGTTTTTCCTTGCGGTATCGGATGATGTAGCCACTGATCACATAGTTGAAGCCGATGCTCAGCAAAAGGAGCGGCAGATACTTAATATCCCAATAGGAATAAAAGAACAGGCTAAGTCCGACGAGCCAGATGTTTGCCCATTCCGATGTTTTCTCCCGATTGCCGAGAAAGAAATATCCGCCAACGGCAATCGGGAGAAACAGGAACAGGAACTCATATGAGTTAAAAAGCACTGCTTAATTCTCCTCTATCTTTTCCTGAATGAGGTCAATCATTTCGCCAACATTCTTCAGATCCTGCAACTCACCAAAGGCAAACTTGATATCGAACTGCTTTTCGATAGCAACAACAAGACGGATGTGAGACAGCGAGTCCCAATCCTCGATTTGCTCTGCATTGCTCTCATTGGTGATGACAATATCCTCATCATCAAAAACATCCTGAAAAATCGGCTGGAGGTCGTTTAAGATTTCTTCTTTGGTCATGATTATCTACTCCTTTATCTTTAGATCACTTAGAAGCCATCGCCGCCCGTCACAGGAATGTTAACGCCTGTGATAAAGGTATTCGCATCAGAAAACAGATATTCAATCACTCCGACAACATCCTCTGTCGTTACATTGCGCTTTGCAGGATTCCCAGCCGCACTCTGCTGAACAACCTGCTCATGCATATTTTGAAGGAATTTCGTCTCCATCATCGACGGAGATACCATATTGATCTGAATGTTCTTCGGCGCATACTCGACGGCAAGTGCTTTCCCAAGCCCCATGAGAGCGTATTTTGCCATAACATAGCTTGACAGGTATTTCGGCGGCACATTGATCGTACACGAGGAAAGCCCGATCACAATCTTCCCCTGCTTAGCCTTCGCCATCTGCTTGATAAACGACTGCAAAACAACGACAAGCGCTCTGCATTGGACGGTCATTTGCCCCTCTGCATCACTCCAAGTGATCTCTGTAAATCGCTGATTTACAATTGGTACAGCAGGAACATGGAGGATATGTGTCGGTACGAATCCCTCCGATTTCAGCCCGTTTGCAAAAGCCATCGTACTCTCTTCATCACGAAAGTCAGCTTGTACCAACCTCATCTGCGCAGGAATTTCTTGCGCTATTTTTTCCAGTTCTTTCACATTGCGAAAATACTGGGCGACGATCTCGTCGTCTTCCTGCCACCTATGCCGCCGCAGGAATGTGCAGCAAAGATCAGACGAGGCGCCAAGCAATAAATATCGTTTTCCCATCAAAGCACCCCCGCTTCTATTCTCGCCTTGGAGACTTTCTTCCCGTCTTGATTGCGAATGGCTGCCTTGACAATAATCTGCCGAACGCTGTCATTTTTCTCCGTAATCTTCCCCTCTACACGCAGGGTATCGCCAATAAATACGGGGTGTAAAAAATCGCTATGTACGCATTGCAGCAAGCAGTGCTCCCCCGGAAGATGTTCCCCTGCAAGGCAGCTATAGAGCGATGCGGTCAGCATCCCATAGACAACGCGATCCGAAAAGCCATGATCCCGTGCGAAGTCAGAACTTACATGGAGTGGATTATTATCGCCGGAGACTGCACGGAACTGCTGCATCATTTCCGCTGTAACCTCGCGCGTAAACGCAGCACTCTGTCCCACATAAAGCTCTTCATAGGTCAAGTGATTCATGCAGATACCTCCGTTAAGGAAATGAATTTCCCCTGTTTCTGATAAGTATCAAGAGACAGTTTCCAGACAGTATCATCTCCCTCCTGCGTAATCTTCTCAAAA